>CANFSO010000145.1 GCA_947449895.1 Comamonadaceae bacterium | reverse complement strand
TGAAAGGCGGCGCATGAGCTCGCAACTTCTGATTTCAGGCGTCATCTTCGGATTAAGCCTCGCCAGCATTTATTTCTTGATATCCATCGGCTTGTCTCTTTGCTTCGGCCTGATGCGAATCATCAGCCTTGACCAACTGCTTTACTACACCGTTGGCGGCTACCTGACTTACACCATCAGTGCGGCTGTTGGCAACCTGTGGCTGGGCATTGTGTTGGGCGTCGTGGTGGGAGGATTGCTGGCCTTTGCAGTGGAACGTCTGGTTTTTCGGCGCATCTATGCCCGCGAACTGACCTTCAGCATGATCACCTCTTTCGGTATCTTGCTGGCCGGGATTGGCTCCGTGAAAGCTATTTGGGGCGTCGTACCCCGACCTGTGCGCATGCCGCTGGATGACCAAATCAATTTGCTGGGGACCGACATTCCGGTCTACCGCTTGTTCGTCATTTTGGCGGCCGCGCTGGTTTATGGCGGCATCTGGTTATTTTTGAATCGGACCATCATTGGCAAAGCCATACGCGCTGGCATCGAGGACATGGAGCATGTCGAAGGACTCGGCATCAATGCCGCTCGGCTGTTCACCATCACGTTCGTGTTGGCGGGTGCGCTATCGGCATTGGCCGGTGGTATTTATGCACCCTTGATCATGGTTGATCCGCACATGGGACTGGACATTCTGGCCTTTGTCTTCATGGTCGTGATCATTGGTGGCTTGGGCAGCATCAAAGGAACGCTTTACTCGTCTCTACTGGTTGGTCAAGTGGTGTCCTTGGGCTCGCTGATTTACGCACCTTTGGCCATCATGGCGCCTTTTGCCATCATGCTGCTGATCTTGCTGGTGCGGCCGACAGGGTTGTTTGGCGTCCCGTTGTCTAAATAAACAAGGGGGGCCGATCTAGGCTGCGGACTCAGCTGTTCTGCTCAGGTGTGGTTTGCCCAAAGGCGGTCCGAATGACTTCTTCCGTAGCGCCAGTCGACTGCAACAAGGTCAGCAAAAGCCTGGCCTTGCTGCTGCTCAGGTGGCCGCAGGGAATAGCCCCACGTTTGATCAAGTCCATTTCAGAGCCATCAAACCCGTAGGTGTGTGTGAAAACGCGCCCCGCACGAACACGGCTGCACAAGATGACTGGCATCTGATCAACAAGTTTCGAAATGGCATCGACTGCTGCAGCAGGTACATGACCTGCGCCCATGCCTTCGATCACGGCGCCGGCGTAGCCGAGTCCAGACAGTGCGGGCAACAGCCAGCCTTCTTCACCAAGCCCCAGCGACACTTGCGCCACGCGGATTGGGTGGTTCAGCGCGGCTGTGATGGGCAGCAGATCTCTCGTTGGACGGATGAGAATTTCGACCTGACCTTCTGCCACGATGCCAATGCGGCCAGTGCCCGGAGACTCAAACGCGCTCGTCAACGAGGTGTGTGATTTTTGAACCCAGCGTGCGGCGTGAATTTCATCATTGAGAACCACCACCACGCCCAGTTCCGAGACTCGGCGGTCAGCCGCCACAGTGACTGCTGCCAACAGATTGGCCGGCCCATCAGCTCCGGCGGCTTGGGGTCCGCGCATGGCGCCTGTGACCACCACGGGTCGCGCGTGCCAAGCCAGCAGGTCCAGCACGAAGGCGGTGTCTTCTATGGTGTCGGTGCCCTGAACCACTACCGCGCCGTCAATGCCTTCAGCAAATTTCTGATGCAAAAGTCGAGCGACCTCGGCCAGATTTTGGATGCTGAGCGATGCACCCGGCATGCTGAATTGGGTGATGGCTTCCAAGCTCGCGACATGCGCCAATTGGGGCACGCTCTCAATCAAGTTGTCGGCGGTCAGGGTTGGCGCAATACCGCCCGTGGCACTGCTGGTCATGGTGATCGTCCCGCCCAGCGAGACGATCAGAATGCGCGGTAAGTTCATTTGGCGTTTGTGCGTTGTTGGGCCAAAAACCAGTCCAAGATCTGGTCACCCGTCCATACCACAACGCCCTCATGGCCCAACACATAATCGTAGAGCTGTTCTAGGTAGCCAATGCGGTGCGGTACACCGCTCAGGTAGGGGTGAACGGAGATGGCCATCACGCGAGGCGTCTTGGCACCGTCCAAGTACAGGCGGTCAAAGTGGGCCTTACCGCGTTTGAGCATCTCGTCTGAAGGGTGCTGTTGCACGGCTGAGATCACCACGTCGTTCAACTCAACGGTGTAAGGGATCGAGGTGATCGCCCCCTTGGCCGACTTCAGGCTGACCGGTTGGTCGTCGAAGACCCAGTCGGCCACATACTCGATGCCGCACTCGGCGAGGTGATCAAGGGTCGCGTCCGTTTCGGTGAGTCCAGGACTTTCCCAGCCGCGTGGTGGCTTGCCGGTGAACTTCTGAATTTCTTCCATCGTTTCACGGATGGCACTGAGCTGATCTTCAACTTTGTGCATGGGCTTTTGCACCAGTCCGTGTCCCATGAACTCCCAGCCTGCATTCAGCGCTGCGGTACAGACTTCTTCATACATCTTGCAAGTGGCGCCATTCAGTGCGAAGGTAGCTTTCATTTTGCGGTCACTCAACGCATCGAGAATTCGCCAGAAACCGACGCGCATGCCGTACTCATGCCAAGACCAGTTGGGGACGTCTGGCAGCAGGGGGCTGCCCATGGGCGGAGACAGCACCGCGCGCGGCATGGAGCCGGTCGGCTCCCACACTTCAACGTTGACGATGTTCCACAGCACCACGCGGGCGCCACCCGGCAGTTCTAGGCGTGGTCGGTTGACGATGGATTGGTAAGGCGCGCGCGCCCTGACGCTGCTACCGAGGGGTTGTGTCATGGTGAGTTCCGGGTTGGGTGAAGAGTGTCGATACGGTTATTTGTTGCGCGTTGAAAGGACTCAAACGCTGCCTGGAATCGTGCCCGCTGGCAGGCTGTAGCAATAGTCTGCGATCTCTCCGGGCCGCGCCAACCAAAGCTTCGAGCGGTGCGGACCTTCTAGGCAGTGCTTCATGGCCGCGCGCAACATGCGCAGGCGAAATGGCTGACCGAACACATGCGGGTGAACCGAGATGTTCATGACCAGCGGATGGCGCTCAGACTGCTCGACCATCTCGTCAAATTGCTGGACGATCATGTCGCAAAACTCACTCGCATCTTGTTTGCGGTGCGTGATGATCTGCGCATCATTGAGCTCCACCGGATAAGGGACAGACAAGATCGGACCGCTGCGCGTGCGCATCCAAATGGGTTGGTCGTCCATCGGCCAGTCCATCAGGTACTTGAAGCCGGCTTCTTTGAGCAAGTCCGGTGTGTTCGGCGTTTCGTAAGCGCCCGAGCCCATCCAGCCTGTTGGAGCCTTGCCTTCGTGGGCGACGAACTTGTCCACCACTTCTTTGATGATGCGTTCTTCGTCGGCTTCCCACATGCCGCGGTGGTTCTCGGCGTTGCTCCGGCCATGGCCCACGATCTCGTCACCACGCCGTCTGATCTCGTCCATGATTTGAGGCGCATAGTCATACACTAGGCTGTTGACGTTGTGCGCTGCCGGCATGTTGAGCGCGTCCAGCATTTCAAACAAGCGCCAAATGCCAATGCGGTTGCCGTAGTCGCGCCAAGAATAATTTCGATGGGTTTGTGGCTCTCCGACCTTGGCCGGATCATGGCCCAAGCCAGCGCCAAAGGCAAAACATTCGATGTTGGTGGTGAACACAAACGCCAGTCGAGCGCCGCCTGGCCAGTCGTAATCTTTGCGCTCGTTCAGCGGGACGTAATCGAATCGATTGTGTCGTGGCAAGAGGGGTCGGGTCACCGGCAATCCTTGGTTGAACTGAGCTGCTTTGTCGAAATTGAAGCTGCCATCAGCCTTCTGAAAATGATCGTACTCTGCGGCTAAAACGGTTGTCAATGCCGACTTTAATTAGTCCAAATATTGAAACTATTTTGACAATGTGCGATTCAAAATTTCAGTTCAAAGGTGGGTAAATTTCGGCGCCCCATTTTGTGGCGCTTCTGATTAATGACAGCCAATGCGCCCCAATAAGATGTTTTTCTCACGCAACTGGTGCATTTTAGGGGCCCTGCTTGAAACACAAAGTCCATTTAATGGAATAGAAAAAAGTTCTCTTGACAGTGAAACTTAGCGCGCTCTAGTATGAATTCGAGTGCTTCAAAGGACTCGCAAATTGGGGCGTTTTAATCACCCGCCTGATTCGTTTTCGTCAACCAAACTTCAACTGGGCGTTCTCATGAAAACTAGCTATCGTCAATTTTCGGCTGCTGTTCTATGCGCTGCTGTCATGGTGGGGCCCGCAGTAGCACAGACCAAGGCCTATCCCTCGAGACCCATCGCGCTAGTAGTGGGATTCTCGCCCGGAGGCATCTCCGATGTGCTGTCCCGTGCACTCGCCGCAAGACTGACATTGCAAATGGGGCAAAACGTGATTGTGGAAAATAGGACGGGTGCTGCAACCGTCATTGCGTCGGGTTATGTGGCCAATGCAGCGCCTGATGGCTACACCTTGTTCTTTCAAGACATGACGAGCCACGCCATCAACGCGGCAGCCTACAAAAACCTCAAGTACGACTCTTGGAATGATTTTTCGATGGTCAGCCTGGTGGCCTCGACGCCACTGATGTTGGTGTCCAGCCTTGCCTCCGGCGCCAAAGACGTGAAGGGGCTGACCGCGCTCGCCAAAGCCAAACCCCAAGAAACTGCATATGCCTCCTCAGGCAACGGCACCATCACACATCTGGCTGGCGAGGCCTACAACCACCTAGCCGGCACCAAGACACTGCATGCGCCGTACAAGGGCAGCTCGCCTGCCACCACGGCGGTCATCGGCGGTGAGGTGGCTTACACCTTCTCGACCATGCCTCCCGCCATCAACCAAATGAAGGCCGGAAAAGTCTATGCGCTAGCCGTCACCTCATCCAAGCGGGTCAGCGCTGCGCCTGATGTGCCGACCATGAAGGAATCTGGCGTGCCCATGGACATTGTCTTGTACAGCGGTATCCTTGGCCCCAAAGGTCTGCCACCTGCCATCGTGGAGCGACTCGGCATTGAAATCAAGAAAGCCCTGGCCAGTCCTGAGATGAAACTCACCTTGCTCAATGCCGGGGCTGAAGACTTGGCCAGCACGCCAGCCGAGTTCGCAGCATTGATGAAGGTCGAGTCTGTGAAGATCGCCAAGGCGGTGGAGCTCGCGGGCGTTGTGCTCGATTAATGTGTCAGCAGCCCTTTTTTTGGGGAGATAAGTTATTTCATCTGAATCAAAAGAAGTGGCTGGGACGCAGAGTATTGGCAGGGCCATTCGTGCCCTGCGGCTGGTCGCCACCCAAGCGCCAGATGGCATGCGGTTGGTTGATGTGTCTGCCCACATGGACCTGCAGCGACCGACCGCCCATCGCTTGCTCAAAGCGTTGACGGCCGAGGGCATGCTGGTCCAAGACGCAAAAACCCGCAGATACAGTTTGGGCCCCTTGTTGTTTGAGTTGGGCATCACGGCGACCCATCAATTCAACCTGAAGGACATTTGCCAGCCGGCTTGTAGCGCGCTCTCTGAGCAAACGGGCGACACATCGTTTTTGTTTTTGCGCAGCGGCTATGACGCTGTCTGTCTTTCACGGACGCAGGGCACTTACCCCATCCAGACACCTTCAGTGCCGGTGGGTAGCCGGCAGCCTTTGGGCGTTAGTGCGGGTGGACTGGCTTTGTTGAGCGCCTTATCCGCATCTGAAATCGATGTCGTGATCAAAGCCGTTGGCCCACGATTGGAGGCTTACGGCGATCTAGAGGCTGACAAATTGTTGGAACTTTGCGCGATGACCAAAGTCTCTGGCTATGCGTCAACCGGGAACCACGCCGTTCCTGGCGTCAGAGCCATCGGGCTGCCGATTTTTAATCTGGCGAAGAGCCCCATTGCCGCCATCACGGTGGCGGCGACACAGTCTCGCATGACGGAGCGCCGGATTGCAACAATATTGCCGATGTTGAAAACAGCGGTGAGGGAAGTGACCCGCCTATTGCATCAGTAGCTTGCGCAGGTTATTTAAGTTATTTGGTGTTAATGTAATCCGCATCTGATACCCCTTTAAGGAGGCAAGTGCAGGCAAAGGTTATGGTAATGGGCCATGATGGGAGACCGCATTCAGGAGTCCCCAACAATGACCTTACGCAACAAGATCCAACTGATCGCTTATCCCGATCGCATGGGGAATAACCTCACCGACTTGTACAGCACAATTGACAAGCATTTCTCGCGCGTGATCGGCGGCATCCACATCTTGCCGCCTTACCCGTCCAACGCTGATGGCGGGTTTTCGCCACTGACGCACAAAGAGATTGATCCGAAGTACGGTACATGGGAAGACATCGAGAAAATTTCCAGCCGCTTTGATCTGTGCTTAGACCTCACGCTGAACCATATTTCGGACGAGTCCGAGGAGTTCAAAGACTTTGTGGCCAAGGGCTACGCCTCTGAGCACGCAGACCTGTTTGTCCACGTTGACCGGCTCGGCCCGATTTCGGCCGATGACCTGGCCCGCATTCACATCCGCAAGGAAAAAGAACCGTTTCGGGAAATCACCTTTGCCGACGGCAGCACCGGCCGTGTTTGGTGCACCTTCACCGAAAGCCAGATCGATCTGAACTACCGCTCACCTAAGACTTATGCGCTGATG
>CANFSO010000144.1 GCA_947449895.1 Comamonadaceae bacterium | reverse complement strand
ATTTTGGCACCCAGCAATGCGTCTGGGCTTCTGACTGGCCCTACCTCAAGGCCCCTTACCGGCTCGACTACGGCCCGATGCTCAAAGTCTTTGAAAACCAGTTTTCGAAGTCTGAGCGTGAGGTCATGATGTGGACGTCACCCAAGCGACACTTTGGATTTTGAGGCAAAGTACGGTTGTCTGTAATTTATCCGTACAGACGAAAAAAAAGCACCGAGCTGTTACGCTAAGTGCTTGATTTCCCTACCAAATTTGGTAGGCGCGAATGGACTCGAACCATCGACCCCCACCATGTCAAGGTGGTGCTCTAACCAGCTGAGCTACGCGCCTGAAACTGTTCGACCTCATGATTGTAGCAGTGAGAAACGCCTGTTTTTGAGACGACAGCAACTTTTATCGCGGAAACATTTGTCTCGCTTGAAAAGCGTTCAACGTCTGCGCGCAGCACGTACCCCAGCAACGTCCGCCACCACACCGAGCACATGGTTCAGTCGCCCCGAATCGCCAACCTCTACCGTGAAGGTCATCCACGCTGTGCCGCCGCGGTTGTCCTTCACTGATTGCGTCTGCACACCAATCACGTTCATTTTCTCCTTCGAAAAAACTTCTGAAATATCGCGCAATAAACCTTGCCTGTCAGTCGCTTCAATCGCCACATCGACGGGATAGAGCGAGCCAGCCGCAGCCTGCTGACCACCCCACTCGACATCAATCACACGGTCTGGACTGCCGGATGCCATGTTGCGAAAGTTGCTGCAGTCAGCGCGGTGAATACTCACGCCACGGCCTTTTGTCACGAAGCCCAGAATTGCATCTGGCGGTGCAGGTTTGCAGCACTTGGCCAGCTGCGTCAACAAGGAGTCTAGGCCGACCACCAGCACGCCACCCGAGGTGCTTTTAGCGGACTTGTCTGCGCGGGGCTTTTTGGCGAGAACGTAATCGTCTTGCGTCGGGGACGGCTCAGGCGGGTTGAGCATGTTTTCGATGGTGCGCAACGACAACTCGTCTTTGCCGACCACCTCAAACAGGTCTTCAGCATTTTTGAACCCCAGCTTCGACGCCAAGTCGTCCAGCTTGATGGCCGTTTTGCCTTCGCGTTGCAGCAATTTCTCAACCGCTTCCCGGCCACGCGCCACTGTCTGCTGCATGGCCAAACCATTGAACCAAGCGCGCACTTTGGATTTGGCGCGGGCGCTCGACAAAAAGCCTAACTCTGGGTTGAGCCAGTCACGCGACGGCCCGCCTTCTTTGACGGTGATGACCTCGACCGTCTGCCCATTTTGCAAGGGCGTGTTGAGCGGCACCATGACGCCGTCCAAACGCGCACCCCGGCAACGATGGCCCAGGCTGGTGTGCACGCTGTAAGCGAAGTCGACCGTGGTGGCTCCGCGTGGGAGTTCAACCACGGCGGCCTCGGGTGTCAGCACGTAAATACGGTCTTCAAAAAGCCCCTGCCCTGCACTTTGCGCCTTGGCCGACATGGGGCCAGACAGGTCTCTTTCCCACGCCAGCAATTGACGCAGTACCGCGATCTTGGCGTCGTAATCGCTGCTGGCGGAGACACCAGCGTAGCCCTTGGTGCCCGCTTCTTTATAAGCCCAGTGCGCCGCCACCCCATTCTCAGCGTGGTTGTGCATAGCTTGCGTGCGGATCTGGATTTCAACCGCACGCCCAGCGTCATCGCGAACAACGGTGTGCAGCGATTGATAACCATTGGCCTTGGGCTTGGCGATGTAGTCGTCAAACTCACCGTCGATCGGCGCATAGTGCGCATGCACAAAAGCCAGCGCGGCGTAGCAGCCTTTGACGTCAGCTGCGATCACGCGCAGCGCACGAATGTCAAACACCTGGTCAAAGTCCAAGGACTTGCCGCGCATCTTTTTGACGATGCTGTAAATGTGTTTCGGCCGGCCCTGCACCAGCGCCGCAATGCCTTGCTGATTCAGTGAACGCTCAAGCTGGGCCCGCAGCGACTCCATGAAGCCTTCGCGATAAGCCCGCTTTTCGTCAAGCAAGCGAGCCACCTGTTTGTAGGTCTCAGGTTCGAGAAATCGGAACGACAGGTCTTCCATTTCCCATTTGAGCTGCCAGATGCCCAAGCGGTTGGCCAAGGGTGCAAAGACGTGCAGTGACTCGTGTGCCAATGACGGCGGCGGCTCTTGCTTGCTGGCGGCGCAATAGCGCAATGTCTGCAAGCGTGAAGCCAGCCGCAGCATGACCACGCGCAAGTCGCGCGAAAAGGCCAGCAGCATCTTGCGTACATTTTCAGACTGCAGCGCCGGGTCTTCTGTCAGCTGCGCATGGGCGTTGGCCGTGCGCGCTTGCCGCTGCACGTTCACCAGCTTGTTGGTTTCCATTGCGAGCGTCGCGAAATTAGCGCCAAAGGCTTTGGTAATGACCTCCAGCGGCTTGTTCAGGTGCGGGCACGAATGAATCAAGTAAATGGCGGCCTGCATGGCCTCGCTGCCGCCAATTGATTTGAGAATAGCGACCACGGCATCTGCATGGGCCAGAATGTTTTCGCCGGTGTCTAATGTTTCACTGGCAATCAGCGGCTCGGCGAAGGCACGAGCGCGCAGCAAAGCGTTAGGCTGATCCAGCGATTTGTCTGCGGTGGCAGCCAGAAAAGCGCCGCTGTCCGTGAGGGTGCCATTACTGATCATGCGCGTCCATCAAAAAATCAACGACGACCGCGAGCTGATCGGCGGACGTCATGGTCGGTGCGTGGCCGACGCCTTTGAATTCGACCAGTCGGGCGCGTGGGCCACGTTCGGTCATGGCCTTGGCGGTGTCGACGCTCAACAAGTCCGACTCAACACCACGTAGCAACAAAGTATCGGCGGAAATTTGGTCATACAAGCGCCACAACAGCGCTTGGCCTTCTTGCGTGGCGGTTTCACTCGCGGCACGAAACGGCTCGGCAATGGCCGGGTCGTAGTGCAGTTTCCATCGCTGGGGCGCGCTTGAGTCACTGGTGCTAACAGGTCGCACCATCGGGGTGGACAGCGCCAGCCACTGCTCAGGCGTGTGCGGCCCAAAGCTAGAAGAAATCGCCCACATGGCGTCAGCAGCCTGTTGCACGGATTCAAACTCGCCCGTCTTGCCCAAATAAGCACCGATACGTTGCAGCGCAGACCATTCCACAGTGGGCCCGACATCGTTCAAGACCAATTTACGCACGCGCTGCGGCAGCGGCAAATCAGGCTGACCACAGATCACTAGGCCGATCAAACCGCCCATGCTGGTGCCGACCCAATCCAGCACACCGATCGGCGCCTCTGCTTGCAGCTTGGCCAGCAAGGCGAGCATGTCCGCAGCGTAAGCCGGAATCTGATAGCCCGCCGGGTCTTTCAGCCAGTCACTTTGACCACGCCCGACGACATCAGGGCAAATGACCCGCAAGGATGTACCAGCGTCAGTGGCACGCTGACACAGCGCGCGCGCCAATACGTCAAAGTCACGGCCCTGACGGGTTAAACCATGCACGCACAGCACCATATGGGCGCTGGCCGGGTCACCCCATTGCCAATAGGCCATGCGATGAAAACCCGTGGCGTCCGGGCAATTAAGGTCGTTCAACGTGGGCTGGATCATGACTTGAATCGTTGTTGACTGACTAGATAATAGAGATGGCGCTATTCAATTAGCACCGATTGACTTGATCCTAATTCATCCAGAGGAACCCCCATGCTCAAAGGTAAAACAGCACTCGTCACCGGCTCCACCAGCGGCATCGGTTTGGGCATCGCAAAGTCGCTCGCCGCGCGCGGTGCCAACATTGTGTTGAACGGCTTTGGCGACCACGAAGGCCCCAAAGCAGAGATCGCAGCATTGGGTACGCAAGTTGCGTTCCATGGCGCCGACATGAGCAAGCCGTCAGAGATTGAAGACATGATGAAATTCGCGGCGAAGCAGTTCGGCCGCGTCGACATTCTGGTCAACAACGCCGGCATTCAGCACGTCGCTAAGATCGAGGATTTTCCGGTCGACAAATGGGACGCCGTGCTGGCCATCAATTTGTCCAGCGCCTTTCATGCCATTCGCCTCGCCCTGCCCGCCATGAAAGCCGCCGATTGGGGCCGAATCATCAACGTGTCTTCCGCTCACGGCTTGGTCGGCTCGGCTGAAAAATCAGCTTATGTAGCCGCCAAACACGGGCTGATCGGCCTGACCAAAGTCGCCGCACTAGAAACCGCCACCAGCGGCGTCACCTGCAACGCCATTTGCCCGGGCTGGGTCTTGACGCCGCTGGTTCAAAAGCAGGTGGACGCCAAAGCTGCCGCACAAAACATCAGCAACGAAGAAGCCAAACGCCAGCTGTTGGGCGAGAAAGAACCCTCCATGCAGTTCACCACGCCCGAAGAACTGGGTGAGTTGGCGGTGTTTTTCTGCTCACCGGCAGGCAACAACGTGCGCGGCGTGGCCTGGAACATGGACGGTGGCTGGGTGGCGCAATAACTCTAGGGCTTCACCAACTCAAGCACAGCAGCCGCAAACACCTCCGGCACTTCCTGCGGCATGTTGTGGCCCACACCGGGCACCACGCGGTGTGACCGTGATCCGGTGAAATTTTGTGCCGAGGCGCCCGCTTGCGATGGCGCCCTCACCCCATCGTCCGCGCCATCAAACGTGATGCTCGGCACGCTGATCGGCGGCTGCTTGGCCAAACGGGCTTCAATGTCTAAATAAGCCGGATCACCCGCAGCCAGCGCAAAGCGGTGGCGGTAGGACTGAATCACCACCTCCACAAAATCCGGGTTGTCAAACGCCGCTGCGCTTAGCTCGAAGGTCTCGTTGCTGAAGTTCCAGGTCGGTGACCACAGCTTCCACAATAATCGCGTGACCGCGCGTCTGTCTTTTTCCAAACCAGCCCTGCCCCGCTCGCTGTGAAAATAATACTGATACCACAGCATGTGCTCGCTCTCCGGGGTGTCCGGCAGCATCGCACGCGCAATATTTTGGATGTTGTAGCTGTTGAAAGACACTAGTCCCGAACAACGCTCTGGCCAAAGCGCCGCAACAACACAGGCAGCCCGACCGCCCCAGTCATAGCCCGCTAACACGGCACGTGGAACAGCCAAGGCGTCCATCAAGGCCAGCAAATCAGCACCCAGCGCCGCCTGCTCACCGGAACGCGGCGTTTCCGCACTTAGAAATCGGGTGGCACCAAAACCACGCAGATAAGGCACGATGACACGGCAACCGGCCGCAGCCAGAATAGGCGCAACCTCTGCGTAAGCATGAATATCGTAGGGAAAGCCATGCATCAGAAATACAGGTGGTCCATCTTGCGGTCCGGATTCCTCGAAGGAAATCTCAAGCACCCCAGCATGAATTTTTTTAAGCAACGGCATCATTGGCTCCAATTATTAGACATTGGGCAAAAAAAAAGGACTTGGCAGTAATGCCAAGTCCTTGATTTAAATCTAAATTCTGGTGGGAGATGCAAGTTTCGAACTTGCGACCCTTGCAGTGTGAATGCAATGCTCTACCCCTGAGCTAATCTCCCTTTGCTTTACAGCAAGCCTCAGATTATATGAGTTTTTAGGGCAATCTCGGGAACAGCGATCGATTTTTCAAGCAGTCAGTGCGCGCCACACGGTCTTGCCTTTGCTGGCCTTGTCGATGCCTGTCAACAGAGCCTCGTGCGCCGTGGTCTCTTGGTCGTTGGCCATGAGGAGGGGCAAATCAAAGGCGCTCAGGTCGACGATTTGAAGGGCAACACCCGCCTCCGGCTCAGTGCCCATGTCCATCACCAAACTGTTTTGACCGCGTGTGAGGTTGATGTAGACGTCGGCCAGCAGCTCGGCGTCGAGCAAAGCTCCGTGCAGGGTGCGGCCTGCGTTGTCTACTTCAAGGCGGTCACACAAGGCGTCTAGCGAATTGCGTTTACCGGGAAACAACTCCTTAGCCATCATCAGGCTGTCGACCACTTTGGCCACGCAATGTTTCAGGGCTGGCTTGCCGATCAGTGACAGTTCTTTGTTGAGAAAACTGACGTCGAATGGCGCGTTGTGGATGATGACCTCGGCTTCAGCCAGATAGGCCAACAACTCGTCGGCCACCGCGGAGAACTTTGGCTTGTCGCGCAAAAATTCATTGCTGATGCCATGGACTTTCATCGCGTCTTCATGGCTGTCCCGGCCTGGGTTAAGGTAGAAATGAAGGTTGTTGCCGGTCAGCTTGCGGGCGACAAGTTCAACGCAGCCAATCTCAATGATGCGATCGCCGTTTTCGGCAGAAAGACCAGTCGTTTCGGTATCCAGAACAATTTGACGCATAGCTTGAATTATCGCCCTGCCACTGCCTGCTACATCAATGCAGTTCTTTGGCGTGGTTGACTGTGTATTTGGGAATTTCGACAGTCACATCGCCCTGCCCTAAAAAGGCTTGGCAACTCAAGCGCGAGTTGGGCTCCAGTCCCCATGCGCGGTCAAGTAAGTCTTCTTCGTTTTCGTCTAGCGAATTGAGAGACTTCATGCCCTCTCGCACGACGACGTGGCACGTTGTGCAGGCGCAACTCATGTCGCAGGCGTGTTCAATGTTGATGTGGTTGTCCAACAGCGCTTCGCAAATAGAGGTGCCCGCAGGCGCACTTATTTCAGCGCCAGTTGGGCAGTATTCAGGATGCGGCAATATTTTGATGATGGGCATGGTTTGAGTGCTTTGATAATTCTGAAGTTGGGGCGGTCTGCATCAGACCGTTGAGATGTTTTTACCGGACAGGGCTTTTTGAATGCCACGGTTCATTCGCTGTGCAGCGAAGTTTTCGGTGCCCTTGGCCAAGGCTTGGTTGGCGGCTTCAATGGT
>CANFSO010000143.1 GCA_947449895.1 Comamonadaceae bacterium | reverse complement strand
GTGGGCGCCGCGCTTCTTCTCGGCGCCTGTCGAGATCAGGCAAGCGCGCCAACAGCGGATCAAACCGGTGCCACGCCCGTGTCAATCACGGCGATACAAGCGCAGGCCAAAGGTTTCAGCGTCGGTGTGCCGATGAGCGCACGCACGGTGTATGTCTTTTTTGATCCGCAATGCCCGCACTGCACGGCACTTTGGGAAGCGGCCAAACCACTGAAAAATCAGATTCGCTTCTTGTGGATTCCGGTCGGCATTCTCAATCCGTCCAGCGCCGCGCAAGGCGCCACCATACTGGCGACGCACGATCCTGAGGCCGCCATGGATGCGCACGAGGCATCCATGAAGGCCAATGCCGGCGGCATCAGTGCGTCTCGCGACATTGAGGTCCAAAAAGCTGCGGTGACCCAAAATACGCAGCTGCTGAACCGTTTTGGCTTTGCATCGATTCCCACCATCGTGGCCACACACGCTCAAACGGGTGCAACCATCACCAACGAAGGTGCCATGTCGACAACTGCACTCGCGAGCTTTTTGGGATTGCAGTTGCCTGATAAAACCGCTGCGGTTTCAAGCCTCAAGCCTTGAAGCGTTCTTTCGCCCGGCGTGCAAAGGCATTGGTAAAGGTCTTGGTCAAGTCGATCTTGTCGGCCTTGATGTCGGGATTAAAACTGGCAAGTGCCCGCAAGGCGGTTCGAGGGCCGTTATCGGGCATCAGTCCATCGAGAGAGATAGACTCCCGCACCTGATCGAAAGACGCCAGATACAAGGCTCGGTCACCCAGCAGGTACGCGTCAGGCACCGACTTGATGATGTCCCCGGGACCCGCTGTTTGCAGCCACTTCAAGCCGTGCACGATGGCGTTCGCCAAGGCTTGGCAAGTGTTTGGATTTTTCTGGATGAAGTCGCCCGCGCTGTACAGGCAGGTAGAAGGCATCGGGCCTCCAAAAACATCAACTGTGCCCTTCAATGTGCGGGTCTCTGCGATGATCTTGACATCACCTTTTTGCTCCAGCATCGTGATCACCGGGTCCGTGTAGCTAATGGCATCAATCTGCCCGGAGCGCAATGCCGCCAGCGCGCTTGATGTCGAGGCGACTTCCAAAAAACTGACATCGTTTGGTTTCAAGTCAAAGCGCGCTAGCACCAAGCCAGCCGTGAAGTAACTCGCTGAGCCGAGCGTAGCGACCCCAATCTTGCGGCCCTTTAGATCAGCCACTGTTTTGTAGTGAGGCATGTTGCGCACCGACACACCAAATGCGATCTGCGGCGTCCGCGCCTGTATCGCAAAGGACTGAAACCATTGGTTTTTAAACTGCAGTTCGATGGTTCTGGCGAAGGCACCAGAACAGACATCAGCAACCCCACTGACGACAGCCTGCGAAGCACGAGCGCCCGTTCCAAAGTCATTGATCTCCAAGTCCAGACCTTCAGCCTTGAAGTAGCCGAGTTGCTCCGAAATCGTCAACGGTAAATAGCCAAGAGACGCCTTACCACCCACAGCCATGACGATCCGGGTGCGCTCCAGCTTACGGCTATTGGTCTGAGCTTGTAACGCAGGCAGAGCCAAAGATGTGGCGAGTAAAACCCCTGCTCTACCAAAATGTCGGCGGGAAATCCCGTCTGTTCGCGTCATGCGCTGGCCTCTTAAATTCTTGATCTTGGCGCAAGCGTAACCAGCCTATACAAAAACCGCATCGGGAAGATCCCGTGCGGGTTTGTACTCGATCTAAATCGACAATAGCGTCGAACTCACTCCTGATCAGCGAAACCCTGCGAACAACAGCGTGACATTGGCCAGCAAAGCCAGCATCCAAATAACGCTCCGCAGGTTGGCTTTGTTGGTCACATACGCGGCCACATAAGCCAGCCTCAGCAAGACAAAAACAACAGCCAGTACATCGACCCGCATCTGTGATGCCTGCAACTGGTGCGCAATGATGACGGCCGCAAAAAAGAAAGGCAGTGCCTCGAAGGTGTTGGCTTGAGCGTTGTTGGCTCGAGCGCGCCATTCAGTCTGGCTCTGCAGCCAATTGCGCGGGTCTGCATTGTCATAACCGCCCTCTCCCGGCGGCGTGCGCATCATGCCGGACTTGGCGATGCCTGCGCAGACCACGGGCAACAAGGCCATCGCCAGAACACACCAGTAAGCGATTGTGAAATTTGGAAGCATAATTTTTAACGCCTTTCCGTCATGTTTATCGTCTGTCGACAAGCGCATGGGCGATGGTGCCCAGGTCGACATATTCGAGCTCACTGCCCACCGGCACACCGCGCGCCAGCCGCGTGACCTGCACACCGCGGCTTTTCAAAGCTTGTGCAATCACGTGGGCAGTGGCTTCACCTTCGGCCGTGAAATTGGTCGCTAGAATCACTTCCTGAACCTCGCGCTCAGACGCCGGAAAATGCTCACCCTGCGCGTCTCTGGGAACGACGCGGTCAAAGAGTTTTTTGAGTCCGATCTCGTTCGGCCCAACGCCGTCGAGCGGACTCAACTTACCCATCAACACGAAGTACAAGCCGCGATAAGCCAGTGTGCGCTCTAGTGCCGCTTGATCAGCCGGCGTTTCCACCACGCACAGCTGACTGCGGTCGCGCTGCGGGTTTTGGCAAGTCATGCAAACCTCTTGCTCGGTCAGCGTGTTGCACAGCGCGCAATGCTTGACGCTGTGCACCGCATGCTCCAGCGCCTTGGCAATTTGCAAGGCACCGGACTTGTCGTTTTGCAGCAAGTGAAAAGCCATGCGAGCGGCTGACTTCAAGCCAACGCCGGGCAAGCGGCGCAAGGCCTGCGTCAAGCCCTCTAGCGCATTTGAATCAGCCATTGAAAACGACCGGCTCCAAACACAGCATCAGAATGGCATCTTCATGCCGCCGGGCAGAGCCGGCATGCCAGCGGTGATCTTGCCCATTTTTTCCTGGCTCAAATCTTCAGCTTTGCGCACAGCGGCGTTGAAGGCTGCAGCCACCAAGTCTTCCAGCATGTCTTTGTCGTCGGCCACCAGCAAGCTGGCATCGATCTCGACGCGTTTGACATCGTGCTTGCAGGTCATCGTGACCTTGACCAAGCCGGCGCCGGCTTCGGCGGTGACCTCAATGAAGGCCAGCTCATCTTGGGCTTTTTTCAGGTTGTCCTGCATGGCTTGCGCCTGCTTCATGAGACCGGCGAGTTGTCCTTTATTGAACATGTTTGATTCCTTGGTAAATGGGTCTTAAAAGGGGTCTTGAAAGCGTGACTTGATCATATCGGCTTGGTCGACACCGAAGTCGATGTGGATGCCAATGTCGGGGCTAAGGGACGGATGCTGCCGGGCACCACACGGGCACCCCATTGGCTCACCATGTCTTGCACAAAAGGATCATTTTCTATGACCTCTTCGGCTTGCCGCTGGCGTGCTGTCTGAGCCGCTGTATTACGGCGCGCAGGCGTGTCACCCACAGGGCCGACTGCCACCATCAATCGGGTGAGTGCCGGCTTAGTCAAGGCGTCTGGCAGGGCATGCAGGCTTTGAATGGCTTGCAGCAGTTTGTCGCAAGCACCGGCGTGGTTGAGCGACTGGCGCTCGACCCGCAAAGTCCAGACGCCCTCTTCCTGCGACTGCAATTCAGACTGCAGCGCCAACTCCCTTACCAACGCGGCGATCAGCTCAGCGCTGATCAGTGCTTGAACCACTTCCGCCCAATGGTCGCCAAGTGGCGTTGCCCGCGGCGGCGTGGACTTTTCAACACCGACGCTGGGAGCGCTGGCCGCTGGGGCTATCGCTACCGGCTTGGCTAACTGGGCCTCTGCCTCTTCCTCTGCCGTCACCGGCACAACAAGAGAAACAACAGCCACCGGCGGCGAAACCGGCACAGGCACCGCCGCTAGACGCGGCTCAGGCTGCTGCTTTTTTGGGGGCTCGACGGCACCCCGCGACTCAGCTGTCCCCGTCACGCGCTTGAAAGGCAGCAGTCGCAGCAACACCATGGTCAGCGCTGCGTATTCGTCCGGGGCCAACCCCAACTCGCCCCGACCGTGCAGGCACAGGCTGTACAACAACTGGGTTTCATCGGCTGGCAGCAACTGCGCCAAACGCGCAGTTTCATACACATCAGGGTCGCTCGCATCGTCACTCGCGCCGATACCGGGCACCGCCTGCAGCACCGCCATGCGCTGCAACACGCTGGTCATTTCTTCCAGCGTGGAAGCTGCGCTAAAACCATTCAGGCGCAACACCTCTGACAACTCGACAATGCTTTTACCATCGCCACGCGCCAAGGCGTCGAGTAGCTGGTACACATAACTGCGGTCAACGCTACCGAGCATCTGCCGCACACCCGCTTCGACCAGCTCGCCTGAGCCAAAGGCAATCGCTTGATCGGTCAGCGACAATGCATCACGCATGGAGCCGCGTGCGGCGCGAGCCAGCAAACGCAGCGCCTGTGGCTCAGCAGCGACGTCCTCGGCGGCCAGAACTTGGACCAAATGCTCCAGAATGGTTTCCGGCGCCATCGGCCGCAAATTAAATTGCAAACAGCGCGACAGCACCGTGGCGGGCACTTTTTGAGGATCGGTCGTGGCCAGCACAAACTTCAGGTAAGACGGTGGCTCTTCCAGCGTCTTCAACATGGCATTGAAAGCCGTGTTGGTGAGCATGTGAACCTCGTCAATCATGAAGACTTTGAAACGGCCCACGACGGGCTTGTAAACCGCTTGTTCCAGCAACTGGGCAATCTCGTCAACGCCGCGATTCGAGGCTGCATCGAGCTCGGTGTAATCCACAAAACGACCACTGTCGATGTCGGTGCAAGCCTCACAAACACCGCAAGGCGTGGCCGTGATGTCGCCCGTTCCATCCGGGCCGGTGCAATTGAGCGACTTAGCCAAAATACGCGAGACCGTGGTCTTGCCAACACCGCGCGTGCCAGTGAACAAATAAGCATGATGCAAGCGCTGCGTGCCCAGGGCATTGCTCAAGGCCTGCACCACATGCGACTGCCCGACCATTTCCGAAAAATTCTTGGGGCGGTATTTACGAGCAAGGACGAGGTAAGACATGCCGGCATTCTAAAGTGCCCGCAAAATCACCCTGCTGATGAGCAGGTTTGGCTTTGCGCGCGCGGCAAGTCCATTACAATTCACAGTGACGGGCCTCCCCGCATGGTGAAGCGGCCAACCGGGTCAGATGGGGAACCAAGCAGCCCTAACTGTGGAGCCAGTGCCGGGGTCGGGCTCGTCACCTTTTTCGAAGATAGTGAGTATTCATGCGGGTTCCCAGAGGGGGAGCCTAAAAAGAAGGCACTTTTGTAACACCTGCCTGTAACACCTAGGTGTCACGTTGATATACCAACGTGAAGCCAGTACAGAAACGGACATGTTGTGGCTTCCCTTGGGCCATGCTCCTACCGAGATGCCGTCCAGCGCGGGGTGGATCAATGGGCTGGACTTCTCTACGGGACAAACCCACATAGCGCTCGGGTGACACCGGTCTGGATTAATCAGGCTGTCAATACACATATCAAGCACTCCCGATTGGTGAAATCCTTGCAATGCATCCAGTTTGGAGGTGACTACAGAGTCAGCACGCGGACTGTTGTTTCAATCCTCACGCTCAGTTACCACCTGTCGAGCACCTTTTTCCATCTCGTTCCACAACAATTCAATTGCAAGATGAAAGCCAGTTAACGGCCAATCAACTCGCAGGTGTCGAAAGACACCTTAAAAGCCGGCCTTAAACAGCTGGCTTTTTTATTGGCTGCCCTTGGCGTTCACCCGGCCAATGTCAACCCGTGGAGTTGAAACTGCAGTGGCACATCTGAATGCTGGCACTGCCTTTGGATGGACAACCTGACAACGCCGCTATCAACCGCTGTTGGCAACGGCAAAAGTGACTAGGGAGCTGTGATGAAAATCCTCGTAAGACTACTCATTTTACTGATGGGCGTTTTGATTTACATCTACCGAAAGTACTTCGAGTTTTAGCACGAGCGAACACTGCGGCCAACGTGGGTCACCGCAAGTAGACCCGTGATCTACGTCACATAAGCTTCAGGCTCCAGCAAGACCGCCAAGCGGGTGGCAAAGACGCTGATGAACGAGGGGCTAGTGCGGGCAGCCGTCGTTACAATTAGAAACTTCTCCAATGGAGAAATCATTCGAATCAATTTAAGGCGTTTATGAATATTAAAAATAATATCGTGTCACTGGCTGCTGTTGGTGTTGTGTCACTCTTGGCATGTCAATCTGCGATGAGTGTCACATTTTTACCGACGACCACCTACGCAGATCACCACGAAACTCGCGGCTATGTTGCCTTCCAGTGGTTCACTAGCGAAACCAGCTTGACAAAGCCTAATATCGTTTTAGGTGTTCGCCAGACAACAACGGACGTTTCAAACAAAGTCACTGGCTACGACATCAGCTATTCATACAGCTTGGAAAAGTCCGCATCTGATGCGTTGCGTGTTGGCTACTTGGATGGGAAATGCAGCAGGGGCTTGGCGACAGTGGGCTTGGGCTACTCGTTCAAGAAGGACACTGTTTTAGGCTTTGGCGGCCTCGTTGGCTCTTACGCTAAAGCTTTTGGCGAAATCGATAGCAAAAAGAATCTGGGTGCTGGCTTAGAAGTCAGCACATTGCATTGCGCTGGCGACCGCGAAAGTACCACGACAACCAATATTCCAATCTGAGTTTTGTAGCAAAAATCTGAGGGCCTACCTCGAGTATTCCCAATCGGTGCCCCCCTTGGCCCTCCCTCGACTTCTCAAGAGTCATATGGGAGGGGCATATCCCAATTTCGGGCTTTGCTCTACCGCTGCTCAGATGTGAGCATCACTCCCAGCAATAGATCGATTTAGTTTTGAGCACATCTCCAAAGGCTCACAAGTTGTGCTATTTGAACCAAGCCATTAAAGGCACTGGAGCGCAGTCCCAAAGTCACCTTGCAGCCATTACGAACCCGGCTTAGCTCTGCTGCATGCTGCCCACAATGGAAAAGTAGCCTGGCAACGGGCCGAGCAAATGTGGTTTGATGTCGCTATTTTGG
>CANFSO010000142.1 GCA_947449895.1 Comamonadaceae bacterium | reverse complement strand
TAATTTAATTCGACTCTGACCCCCTTTAATTAAAGAGAAAAACACATGAGTGCAATTGTTGATATCGTCGGCCGCGAAATTCTAGACAGCCGAGGCAACCCAACCGTCGAATGCGACGTGCTGCTGGAGTCTGGCGTGATGGGCCGCGCCGCTGTACCGTCCGGTGCCTCCACCGGTTCGCGTGAAGCCATTGAACTGCGTGACGGCGACAAGTCGCGTTACCTCGGCAAGGGCGTGCTCAAGGCGGTTGAACACATCAACACCGAGATCTCGGAAGCCGTGCTGGGTCTTGACGCCAGCGAACAAGCTTTTCTGGACCGCACGCTGATCGACCTCGACGGCACTGACAACAAGAGCCGCTTGGGCGCTAACGCCATGCTGGCCGTGAGTATGGCCGTGGCCCGTGCCGCCGCAGAAGAAGCCGGCCTGCCGCTGTACCGCTACTTCGGTGGCAGCGGCGCCATGCAAATGCCCGTGCCCATGATGAACGTGGTCAACGGCGGCGCGCACGCCAACAACAACCTCGACCTTCAAGAGCTGATGATCATCCCGATCGGCGCACCGAGCTTTCGTGAAGCACTGCGTTACGGCGCCGAAGTTTTTCACGCCTTGAAGTCCCTCATTCACGACAAAGGCATGAGTGTTGCCGTCGGTGACGAAGGCGGTTTTGCGCCGAACATGCCGAGCCACGAAGCCGCTATTCAGTTGATTCTGGAAGCCATCGACAAAGCTGGTTTTGTCGCCGGTGAGCAAATTGCCCTGGGCCTGGATTGCGCCGCCTCTGAGTTCTACAAAGACGGCAAATACGAGCTGTCAGGCGAAGGCCTGAGCCTGGACGCCACGCAGTGGACTGACATGTTGGCCAGCTGGGTCGACAAATACCCGATCATCAGCATCGAAGACGGCATGGCCGAAGGCGACTGGGACGGCTGGAAAATTCTGACCGATCGCCTCGGTAAGAACGTGCAGATCGTCGGTGATGACTTGTTCGTCACCAACACCAAGATCCTCAAAGAAGGCATCGACAAGGGCATTGCCAACTCGATCCTGATCAAGATCAACCAGATCGGCACGCTGACAGAAACCTTCGCCGCCATCGAAATGGCCAAGCGCGCCGGTTACACCGCCGTGATTTCGCACCGCTCGGGCGAAACCGAAGACTCGACCATCGCTGACATCGCCGTGGGCACCAATGCCGGGCAAATTAAGACCGGTTCGCTCTCACGTTCAGACCGCATGGCCAAGTACAACCAACTGCTGCGCATCGAAGAAGACTTGGGTGATGTTGCCACCTACCCGGGCCGCGCGGCTTTTTATAACCTGCGCTAATTCTCAACCTGCGTGAATGCCTGACATCATGGGAAAACGCCTCCTGCTCACCCTGCTGATTGCGCTACTGGTCATTTTCCAAGCGCAACTCTGGTTGGGCCGGGGGAGTCTTCCCAACGTTAGAAATATGCAATACAAACTAGAAGAGCAGCTCGATAAAAACCAGCAGGCGCAGGCGCACAACGAGCGCTTGGGCGCAGAAGTCGGCGACCTGAAGGAAGGCCTTGAAATCGTCGAGGAAAAGGCCCGTAGGGAGCTGGGCATGGTCAAGCCCAACGAAATTTTTGTTCAAATCGCAAAGTAAAACGAGCGGCCAGCACGCCCTCAACAGCCCATCATGAGATCGTGCAAGCTGGTCACTATCGCCTTGCTTGGTGCAGCTGGCACGGGTAAAAAAAGCTTGGCTGCGGCTCTGAGGCAAGCATTCGCAGCAGCCCCTGCACCGCTACGCTGGCAAATCACCACTGACACCCCGTTGCAGCACCTCCTTGGACTTGCCAGTGCATCAGCAAGCCACCCGAAGAGCACACTTGACACCGAATCCATCGAGTTTCAGGCGGCGTTAGCGCATCAACGTCGCTTTGACCACAGCTTGTTGCTCGGCTTGGATCTGACGCCATTGGCACTTGAAAGGTACCTTCCAAGGGCTAGCGAACCTAGCCGCATGGACACCTTACTTCGTCGTTCACTGACACAAGCCAACTTGCCTTTTCAAGTGATTTACGGGGAAGGTGATGAGCGGCTGCGGCAAGCGCTGTCAGCGCTAGGCGCGTTGAACTCTGCCGCAACCCTGCTTGATATCCCGCCTGCAGAAACATCAAGTCCCCGCAAACCCTGGGTCTGGGCCTGCGACAAGTGCAGCGACCCGGCTTGCGAGCACCGGCTGCTGAGCGACTTGTTATTGAAGCGTTGAAGCCGGCGGCAATTGACTGCCTTGCTCGGTGAACAAATGCGCCGCATCGACCGGATCGAAGTCGTACTGCGCACCACAAAACTCGCAACCGACATTGACATCGCCACGCTCAGCCAAAATACTGTCGATCTCGGCCACACCTAAGCCCCGCAGCATGTTGCCGACGCGCTCTCGTGAGCAGCTGCAGGAAAAACTCGGTGCATCTGGCTCAAAACGGGTGATCTGTTCTTCCCAAAACAGTCGATGCAAGATGGTATCGGCATCCAGCGTCAGCAGCTCCTCTGCCTTGAGCGTGGACGCCAGCAAGGCGATTCGGTTGTAGTGTTCGTTCAAACCAATCTCGTCTTCATTCGCCGAAAAATCTATCTGGCCCTCTAAGTTGCCCTGTCCCTTGACCGGCAAGCGCTGAATCAGCAGCCCCGCCGCAACCTCGCCGTTGGCCGCCAACACCAGCTTGGTGTCGAGTTGCTCACTCTGCAGCATGTAGTGCTCCAGCACCTCGCTGAGTTTTTCGAGCTTTTCGTGTTGATCGCCAAACAGCGGCACCACGCCTTGGTAAGGCTGTTGACCGGGCAAGCGGTCTTTCGGGTCGAGCGTGATGGCGCAGCGGCCCAGATTGTTCAGGTTGACCATCTCACTCAGACTGGCGCCTGGCTGCACACAGCCAGCCCCAGCGGGCGTCAGCGTGGCCGTGGCGCGCAAGCTCAGATCGGGCTGGACTTCAGCCACGGCCAGTTTGACTGGACCGTCACCAAAAATCTGCAGTACCAGCGCACCGTTGAACTTGATGTTGCTCTGCATCAGCGCCGCAGCAGCGGTCATTTCACCCAGCAATTGCAGTACCTCTGGCGGGTAGCCGCCAGCGGCCTCGCGGCGTTTCAGAATTTCGCGCCAAGCGTCATCGAGTCGGACCAGCATGCCGCGGACCGGTAAGCCATCGAAAATAAATTTATGAAGTTCAGACATTCTTGTTGATGTTCATCAGGCCAATTTTTTGAGACCGGCTTGAAAGCGCTGGGCATTGTCGACATAGTGTTTAGAAATTCTTTGCAGATCGACGATCTGCTCGGGGGTTAACTGCCGAACGACCTTGGCCGGGCTGCCCATGATCATCGAGCCATCCGGAAATTCTTTCCCTTCGGTCACCAAGGAACAAGCGCCAACGATGCAGTTTTTACCAATGCGCGCATTGTTCAATATCACCGAACCAATGCCCACTAGCGTGCCGTCGCCAATCGTGCAGCCATGCAGCATGACCTGATGGCCGACGGACACGTTGTCGCCGATGGTCAGCGGCTTGCCAGGGTCGGCATGCAAGGTGCTGTTGTCTTGAATGTTGGTGCCGGAGCCGATGCGGATGGTGTCTGAGTCGCCCCGCACCACGCATCCAAACCAGACGCTGCTGCCCTCGCCCATGACAACGGCGCCCATCACCTCGGCGCTGTCAGCAACCCAGGCGGAAGCATGTAATTGAGGGGCCAAGTTGCCCAGTTGGTAGATCGCCATCGTGGTCCTTTGAAAGTACGCAAACAAGGTCAGAATTGTAAGGAAGACTGAAGCTGTCGTTTGGGACAAGGATAAGGTGGGCCAAGAAAGCGTGAAAGCCTTAGAGCCGATGCTAGCGTCGGGATAATGACCGGCATGCCGTCACACACCTTGTCTCCCAAGTCATTGCGCCCGCAGGCCCTCGCCTTGCTCCTGATCCGCAACGCCGATGCCAAAGCTGCCGCAGTGCGTGCGCTACCACCGGTTAACGCTGTGAGCTTGGCCGAGACGCAAGCCGTGCTGGCGGAGCCGCCCGGCGTGCCAGGCAGACCAGAACGTCCGCAGTTGCGCCCCCCGTCCCACATGAAGAGCCGGGCCGTCGGCTCGCCAGAAGGTCGCGCCGGTTTGCTGCATGCGCTGGCCCACATCGAGAGCAACGCCATCGACTTGGCGCTTGACGTGCTGTGGCGTTTTGACGGCATGCCCGAAGCCTTTTACCTCGACTGGTTGCAGGTTGCGCGTGAAGAAGCCTTGCACTTTCAACTGCTGCACGCACACTTGGCCGAACTTGGTTATGCCTACGGCGATTTTCCGGCACACAACGGCTTGTGGGAGATGGCCGAAAAAACCCGCGGCGATGTGCTGGCGCGCATGGCGCTGGTGCCGCGCACGCTAGAAGCGCGTGGACTCGATGCCTCACCCGCGGTTCGCAACAAACTGATCTCGGTCGGCGACCGCCGGGGCGGCGAAATCATTGACATCATCCTGCGCGACGAAATCGGCCATGTATTGATTGGCAACCGCTGGTACCGCCACCTGTGCCAAGCACGCGGGCTGGACCCGATCAGCACCTACGCCGCGCTGGCCGCCGAGTACGGCGCACCTCGGCTCAAGGGCCCGTTTAACCACTCAGCCAGACGCGCTGCCGGCTTTGAAGAGGCTGAGCTGGCACTATTGCAAACTCCTTCATGACGAGGGTAGCGCGGCAATAGCGTCTTCGCGAGCAAAGCTCGGCAATCCATGACTGCGAATCCGGACTCTAGACTGCCGCGCTGCGCTCGCCGAGACGAAATTTTTCTCGTAACCGGCTGTGTATGCAGGCATTTGAATCGGCGCACCCGCCTACAGAGCAGCAGCCCTTTCTCCTGCTGGGCTCAGCTTGCGGCTCAACCCACGCGGATCTAAGCTGGTCTGTCCAATCTTGGATAGTTCCCCGAAGGCGTTCAGCCATGCTCAAGTCACTGAATTTACAACTTCACAGTCCACTTCAATCACACATCGGTGGTCTGTCTATGCCCATCGCGGTGCAACTGCCGAAAGGCCAGACGCTCGGGCCCGCTGATGCGCCGGTCAAGTTGTTGCTATCAGAGTGGTCGAGCTTGGCGCGACTGAAAACCGGACAGATGGGCGCTTTGGCCGAGGAGTTTGTCGAGGGCAAATTAAACCTTGAAGGACGCATGCGCGATGTCATGACCACCGTCGCTGGCTTGCTGCCAGGTAACCCCGTCCTCAGCGACAACGGCTGGTGGCACAACGTGCTCGGTCGAGTTCGCGCCATGAGCTTGCATACGCTGAAAAAAGACGCTTCACAAGTGCAGTTTCACTACGACGTATCCGACGATTTTTATGCCTTGTGGCTGGACCCTCGCCGGGTCTACTCCTGTGCTTACTACCGAGATGAGGCGATGAGTCTGGCACAAGCGCAAGACGCCAAGCTTGACCATATTTGTCGCAAACTCATGCTGCAGCCGGGCGAGCGTTTTCTCGACATCGGTGCCGGCTGGGGCGCGTTGCTGCTGTGGGCCGCTGAGCACTATGGCGTCGACGCCACCGGCATCACGCTGTCGAAAAACCAGCATGCGCATGTGCAGAGCCTGATTGCAGAAAAAGGCTTGCAGGGCCGCGTGCGCGTGGAGTTGCTCGACTACCGGCATCTCGACGAGCACCAACCCTTCGATAAAATTTCATCGGTCGGCATGTTGGAGCATGTCGGCCAAGCCAACTTGGAGCGCTATTTCAACAAAGTTCTGCGCCTGCTGGTGCCGGGTGGACTGGCGCTCAACCACGGCATCACGGCGGGCGGCGCAGACAACCGGCAGCTCGGCGCGGGCATGGGGGATTTCATCGAAAAATATATTTTCCCCGGCGGCGAGTTAGTCCATGTCAGCCGCTTGCTGGAACACATGGCACGGGCCGGACTGGAAGTGGTCGATGCAGAGAATTTGCGGCCGCATTACGCCCGCACCTTGTGGGATTGGTCGGATGCGCTGGAAGCGCAGCTCGACACAGCGCACGACGTTCTGGCCGCTGATGGTGGCGATGAACGCGCCGAAAAAACACTGCGGGCTTATCGGCTCTACCTCGCTGGCAGCGCCATGAGTTTTGAAAAAGGCTGGATCGCCTTGCACCAAGTCTTGGCAACACGCCCGTCAGAAAGCCCCTCGGCTTATCCTTTCAGGCGCGACTACATGTACCAGTGAGTCGGAGCATCCGCGAGGCATCAGCCGCGCGGATGGTGCTCCCCGTGAATAGCTTTCAAGCGCTCACGCGCCACATGGGTATAAATCGTCGTCGTTGAAATATCGGCATGCCCCAGCAGCATTTGCACGGCGCGCAGGTCAGCGCCGTGGTTCAGCAAATGGGTGGCGAAAGCGTGACGCAAGGTGTGCGGTGACAAGGGCGAGTGAATACCGGCGAGTTGGGCGTATTTTTTCACCAGCATCCAGAACATCACGCGGCTCATAGCGCTGCCCCGCGCGGTCACAAACAAATCATCAGTTTGCTGTCCACCCAAAATGGCCGGCCGCGCTTCGGCTAAATATGCCACGATGGATTCCCGCGCCACCTGACCAAACGGCACCAACCGCTCCTTGCTGCCCTTGCCCATGACGCGCAGCACGCCTTCATTCATGCCGAGGTGAAAGGTTTTCAGGCCCACCAGTTCACTCACCCGCAATCCACTGGCGTACAACAACTCGAGCATGGCTTTGTCGCGCAAGCCCAGCGGCGTGTCATCCGGAGGCGCACCCAAAAGTGCATCGACTTGCGCCTCCGACATGGTTTTGGGAGCCCGCAAGGCTTGGCGTGCCGATTGCAACTTGAGCGTCGGGTCTTCGGTCAGCTGGTGCTCGCGCACAGCCCAACGAAAGTAGCGCTTGAACACCGTCAACCGCCGGTTCGCCGTGGTCGCCTTGGTCTCAGCGTGGCGTGCGCCGAAATAAGCACTCAGGTCGGTTTCCGTCGTGCTGTTGAGCACCTTGCCGCGACCGGCCAACCACTGCGCAAACAAGGTGAGGTC
>CANFSO010000141.1 GCA_947449895.1 Comamonadaceae bacterium | reverse complement strand
GAAGTTTTTGATCAACTGCGCGGCGATGCTTTCGGCGCTTTGCGGCATCACTGCCGCGCCGTCGTGGGTGCAGTGCTGGATGCCTAGCTTGACGTACAGCAAGCGCAAGAAATGCCAAACTTCCGTCGTGGTGCCGACCGTCGACTTGCGACCGCCGCGCGACAAGCGCTGCTCAATCGCCACCGTCGGCGGAATGCCGTAGACCGCATCCACTTCAGGCCGACCCGCCGGCTGAACGATGCTGCGCGCATAGGCGTTGAGTGACTCTAGATAACGCCGCTGTCCTTCGTTGAACAAGATGTCAAACGCCAGCGTGGACTTGCCCGAACCGGAGACACCCGTCACCACATTGAACTTGCCGCGCGGAATATCGACCGACAAGCTTTTCAGGTTGTTCTCGCGTGCATTGACGATCTGAATCATGTTGGACGCTGCTGGCCGCGTGACCCAGGCTTTGGGCTTGGACTCTTCAACCGCATGCACGTTGCCCATGGCCTCTTCGTACTCGCGCAAGGCCTTGGCGGTGTGGGAGGTCGGGTGTTCGCGCACAGCTTCGGGCGTGCCTTCGGCGACCAACCAGCCACCGGCTTCGCCGCCCTCTGGGCCCAAGTCGATCAACCAGTCGGCAGAGCGAATCACGTCGAGGTTGTGCTCGATGACGATCAGCGAATGGCCGGCTTCGATGAGTTTTCGCAAGGCGCGCATCAGCTTGGCGATGTCGTCAAAGTGCAGGCCGGTGGTCGGCTCGTCCAGCAAAAAGAGCGTGCCGCGGTGCGCGCGCAGCGCCAACGGTTGACGGCTGAGACTGGCGATGGTCGGTTTGGCCTTGGCGCTCTTGGCACCTTTGGCACTGTTACCGGCCAGAAAGCCGGCGAGTTTTAATCGCTGCGCCTCGCCACCCGACAAGGTCGGCACCGGCTGACCCAGCTTGACGTACTCCAGCCCGACGTCAACGATTGGCTGCAGCGCGCGGATCACTTCACGGTCGTAGGCGAACAACAGGCTGGCCTCGCTCACCGTCAGTTCCAGCACATCGGCCACATTCATCACGGCGACGCGACCATCCGGGTAACGCCGCTCGATCGTCACCTCCAGAATTTCGGGTCGGTAGCGCTTGCCGTCGCAGTCCGGGCAGCGCAAATATACGTCGCTCAAAAACTGCATCTCAACGTGCTCAAAGCCAGAACCACCGCAGGTCGGGCAACGGCCATCACCGCTGTTGAAACTGAATTTAGAGGCGGTGTAACTGCGTTCACGGCTCAGCGGCGACACCGCGAACAACTCGCGCACGGCGTCCCAAGCACCGACATAGCTGGCCGGATTAGACCGCGCTGTTTTGCCAATCGGCGACTGGTCCACGAAGACCACATCGCTCAAATGATCGGCGCCCATCAAACGGTCGTGCTCGCCCGGTGTTTCGGTGGCTTTGCCAAACTGGCGCAGCAAGGCCGGCGCCAAAATATCTTGCATCAAAGTCGACTTGCCCGAGCCGCTGACGCCGGTGACCACCACCAGCCGCTGCAAGGGGAAATCAACGCTGATGTTTTTCAGGTTGTGGTCGCGTGCGCCTTCCAGAATCAAACGCGGCGTGTTGTCGGTCACCGCACGCTTGAAACCCATGCCGACCCGCTTGCGCGAACCGAGGTAATCACCGGTCAAGGTGTCAGCATGGCGCAGGTCTTCGGGCGTGCCGTCAAAGACAATTTGACCGCCCTTTTCACCCGGCCCAGGCCCCATGTCGATCATGCGGTCAGCGGCCAGCATCACGGCCGGGTCGTGCTCCACCACGACCAGCGTATTGCCGGCGTCGCGCAGGCGGTGCATGGCTTGCGTGATGCGGTGCATGTCGCGCGGGTGCAGGCCGATCGACGGCTCGTCAAGCACGAACAGCGTGTTCACCAAGGAGGTGCCCAAGGCTGTGGTCAGGTTGATACGCTGCACCTCGCCACCCGACAGCGTGCGGCTTTGCCGGTCCAGCGTCAGGTAGCCAATGCCAACGTCGCACAAATATTTCAGGCGCTGGTGGATTTCTTCAAACAACAATTTCAGCGCTTGGCGGTCTGACTCGTCGGCCAGCGTGGTTGGCCCAATCTGCGTGAAAAAGTCGCGCAGCTTGTCAATCGGCAAGTGCATCAAATCATGCAGCGACAGCCCCGGCATGGCTTCGAGTTGCGCCCGCGTCCATCCGGCACCGACCGGCATGAAGCGTGATGCAGCTGGCAACACGGCATCTGCCGCCACTTTGGAACCCAAGCGCCAGAGCAAGGCCTCGGTCTTCAAGCGCGCGCCGCCGCAACTTTCGCACGGCGTGTAGCTGCGGTACTTCGACAGCAGCACGCGGATGTGCATTTTGTAAGCCTTGCTTTCAAGGTATTCAAAAAAGCGCTTGATGCCGAACCAGTGTTGGTTCCACTGACCGTTCCAGCTGGGCGAGCCGTTGATGACCCACTCTTTTTGTTCCGGCGTGAGTTTGTACCAAGGCGTGTCGCGCGGAATGCCGGCTGCTTCAGCATGGCGCAGCAAGTCGTCCTGGGCTTCTTTCCAGGCCGGCGTCTGCATCACCTTGATGGCGCCGGAGCGCAGGGTGAGCTTGTCGTTCGGAATCACCAGTCCGTAATCAACGCCGATAACGCGCCCGAAACCTCGGCAGGTGTCACAAGCGCCCATGGCGGAGTTGAAGGAAAACAGCGATGGTGTCGGGTCGGCGTAGCGCAAGTCGCTGGCCGGGCAATGCAGGCCACTGGAAAACCTGTGGATGATGTTGGCCCCCACGCTCGTCGCTTCGCGTACTTCGCTGCCCCCCGAGGGGGCGCTTTTCCCCTTGGGGCTGCCCGGCGGGGAAACCTCGGCCCCCACGCTCGTCGCTTCGGCATCCATTACATACACATTCAAGCGTCCGCCGCGTTTGAGCGCCATTTCAATGGCTTCGATGACGCGGACTTTTTCAGTGGTGTGGAGCCGGAAACGGTCAGCCACCACGTCCAGAACTTTGCGAACACCCGCCAGCGTGGCCATTTCACGCTCCGCATGGACTCGGGTGAAGCCGCTGGCTGACAGCCACTGCGCGACTTCTTCAGCGCTGGTGTTGGCCGGCAACTCGACCGGAAAGGTCATCACCACGCGCGGGTCGGTGTCTTTGTTGCGGGCCATCAGCTCGGCATAAATCGACTCCGGTGTGTCGTGTCGCACCGGCTGAGCGGTTTGTTTGTCAAAGAGTTGCGTAGCGCGGGCGTAGAGCAGTTTGAGGTGATCATTCAGCTCGGTCATGGTGCCGACTGTCGAGCGCGAGCTGCGAACCGGATTGGTCTGGTCAATCGCGATGGCCGGCGGCACACCTTCCACTTTGTCAACCGCCGGCTTGTCCATGCGGTCTAGAAACTGCCGCGCGTAGGCGGAGAAGGTTTCGACGTAGCGGCGCTGGCCTTCGGCAAACAGCGTGTCAAACACCAAGGACGACTTGCCCGAGCCGCTGGGGCCGGTGACCACCGTCAATTCACCGGTACGGATGTCCAGGTCGATGTTTTTAAGGTTGTGCTGGCGTGCGCCACGAATGCGGATGATGCCTTGGGACATGAAGTAGCGATCTTTGCTGGTGAGGCAAACATTCTAGGCACGGGTGGGACGGCGGGTCGCTGAATGGTCATTCGCACCCACAAAAAAACCCCCGTCACCTCAAGTGACGGGGGTTTTGACTAAAGGCTGTTCAGTCGTCAGTGTGCAGCGCTTGCGCCAGACGTTGAACCGTCGAGGCTTGGGTAGCGCACATGCTCAACCAACTCTTGGACATCACGGCCTGGCGCCTTGGTCAGCAGCGAGACGATGATGATCACTGCAAAGCCGAGTGGCACGCCAAACAGACCGGCAGAGATGGGTGCAATGTCCCACCACGTGTTGGCCTTGATGATCGCCGGCGTGATGGCTGTGCCATGTGCCAGCTGGTAGAGCCAGGGCTGGGTGGTGATCATGTAATAGAACGTGATACCCAGACCCGCCACCATGCCCAGAGAAGCACCCCACTTGTTGGCGCGCTTCCAGAAGATGCCCAAGGTCAGGGCCGGGAAGAACGCCGCAGCTGCGAACGAGAACGCCGCCGAGACCAGGAACAAAATATCCGCTGGTTTCTGCGCCGCCACATACGCCGCGCACAAGGCGACCACCAGCAACAAGGACTTGGAGACCATGACGCGACGCGCGGTCGAGGCATTCGGGTCAATCACCTTGTAGTACACGTCATGCGACAAGGCATTGGCAATCGTCAGCAGCAAACCGTCTGCCGTCGACAGCGCCGCAGCCAAACCACCTGCGGCCACCATGCCCGAGACCACATAAGGCAGACCACCGATTTCAGGCGTGGCCAGCACAATGATGTCGCCGCCAATTGAGATTTCAGCCAGCTGCAAAATGCCATCCCGGTTGATGTCAACCACCGACAGCAGGCTCGGATCGACCGCGTTCCAACGGGCTATCCATTCCGGCAGATGGTCGAACGGCGTGTTCACCAAGACCGTGTAAACCTCATACTTGGCCAATACCGCCAGCGCCGGTGCTGTGAAGTAAAGCAAGAAGATAAAGAACAGCGACCAAGTGACCGACTCCCGCGCCGCCCGCACCGATGGCACGGTGTAGTAACGCATCAGGATGTGCGGCAACGCAGCCGTACCAATCATCAAACAGAAGACCAGCGCCAGGAAGTTTTTGCGCGCGATATTCTGCGTGGCCTCGTCCTTGCCGGGGAAGGGTTGCGCATGTCGGATGGGTGGGTTCGAGCGTGTCGCGTTGGTGGTTCGTGCCGCGATGTAGGCCGCCGTCGCAGCGGCCTCAGTTTGCGGCAATCGGGCCAGCGCCGCTTCAGCCGCATTGATCTCGGCCACCGAACCGTTCGAAGCTTTCAGTTCGTCCAGCTTGGTCTGCGCAGCGACTTTGTCGGCAACCATCGCAGCCGGCACATCCGTCAACTTGGCAGCGGCGGCTTCCGAGCGCGCTTTGAAAATGCCGCGCACTTCAAGCTCTTTCGGATCCTGCAGCAACTCAGCTTCTCTGGCCGTGACTTTTTCAAGCGTGTAACCGTAGACGGCTTGCGGCACCGGTACACCCGTGTGCTTGACCGACAACCAGATCACCGGCAGCAGATACGCAATGATCAAGATCACGTATTGGGCCACTTGGGTCCAGGTGACAGCGCGCATACCGCCCAGGAACGAGCACACCAAAATACCGGCCAGACCCGCAAAAATACCGACTTCAAAAGCCAGTCCGGTGAGCCGCGCGGTGATCAAGCCGACACCGTAAATTTGCGCCACAACGTAAGTGAAGGAGCACAAAACGGCCGCGAACACACCAATCAAACGCGGCATATTGCCCTCGTAACGGGCGCCCAAAAAGTCAGGGATGGTGAACTGCCCGAACTTGCGCAAGTAAGGCGCTAAGAAAAGCGCCACCAGGCAGTAACCGCCGGTCCAGCCCAGAATGAAGGCCAGCCCGCCGTAGCCCGTGAGGTACAAGGTTCCGGCCATGCCGATGAAGGACGCCGCAGACATCCAGTCAGCACCGGTTGCCATGCCGTTGTACATGGCCGGTACACGTCTGCCCGCCACATAGTATTCGGCGGCGTCATTGGTTCGGCTCATGATCCCGATACCGGCATACAGCAGGACAGTTGCCGCCAGGAAAAGGTAACCAATCCAGTTTCTCGGCAAGCCCATTTGCTCAAGGATGGCCAGCACGATCACGAAGCAGATAAAACCGCCGGTGTACCAGGTGTAGACCTTGTTCAGGCCTTTTTTGAAGTCGCTTTGCGACTGGTTGACACCACCAAACATGCTCATGACTCTTCTCCTTCGGCAACACCGTATTCGATGTCAAGCTTGTTCATGTAGTGGGCGTAGTACCAGATGATCACGCAATACACCACCAGCGCGCCTTGGGCCGCGACCCAGAACGAAAAAGGCCAACCAAAAAATTTGAAGTCGAGGTCTCTTGCAAAGAAGACCAGTACGAACGTTACAAAAAACCAGATGCCCAATAAAAAGGCAGTGATTCGAAGATTTTTGCGCCAATATTCATGGTGCCTTGCCGTCAGTTGCATCGCTTGTCCCCCCTTGTTTAAATTTTAAAAACCTCAGCTCAAATTTCCGACTTTGATGCCAGTCTCACGCTCGAGTTGAGCCGCGACCTTGGGTTCAAACCCCTTCAGGTGACGAATCACGACCAGCGCCTCGTCGGCTTGCTTCAAGTCCACATGCACCCGAGCCAGCTGATACCAGCCAAAGGGACTCATGGGTTGAAGTTTGGTGTTGCGCTTGAGTGCGACCACGGCTTCTTCAAGCCGTCCTTGCCGGACCAGCACCAGACCAAGGCCGTACCAGGCCCGATCCATCTTTTCCTCGATCTCGATGGCCGCCCTGAAACCGTGTTCGGCAGCGTCAAGGCGGCCGAGTTCCTCACAGACAAAGGCCTGGTTGAAATGCGCATTCGATGACTCGGGGGAGAGTTCCGCAACCTGCTCAAAATAAGTCAGCGCCAGCACAAAATTGCCGTCGTGCATGGCGCTGAACCCCAGGCTGTTCAATGCCAGCAAGTCTTTGGGCGCACGCTTTAAAACGTCTTGGAAGACCCGCTTGGCCGAAGCCTGCATACCGAGAAACAAGAAAATTTTGGCCCGCCAATGCAAGACAAACAAAGCGCGTCTTCCGATGCCGGGCGCTGCTGGCGGCGTGGTGTTGAAGCTCATTGGCATGCGGCGGCACCGACCTGAAGACAGATGTCAATTTTGGCCATGACCACCAACACCCACGCGATGAGCAGCCAACTGCCTGCCGCCAACGGAATGTGCTGGTCAAGGATCAGCTTGGGGCTGACGCGTCGCGTCAGCCAGAGTGAGGGTTTGGACGCGACATCCAGCAATTGCCAAAAAATGTTGCTCTGCCGCTTAGCTCCGGCCAGCAATCCCAATACGAATCGGCCGACCAGAAACATCAGAGACAGCTCGATCAAGCTCTTCAAAATAACGACAATAAGTAGCATCTTAGATTTACTTTTACTTTACTAATGAGTTAATGTGATTATTAAAACTGACAGATTCCT
>CANFSO010000140.1 GCA_947449895.1 Comamonadaceae bacterium | reverse complement strand
CCATACCGCATGACAAAGGCCGTTTGCTGGCATCCAGCAGACGGCTTTTTTTTGTTTAATATCAACAGCTTAGGAGTATTTTCAGTCCATAGACATCCAAAGCAATCCATTGACAGCCGGGCTTTAATGGGGGAACAATGGGGGGAACTATTACGAATTTGATGAATATTCCAGGGTTTGTTCCCCCGTTTTCATCTTGTTCCGCTAGTTTTTCTTTAACTTTAAGGTGCTCCACATGTTGACTGATGCCCATACCGCATGACAAAGGCCGCTAACGACATACAGTTAGCGGCCTTTTTCATTGGTAAATCAATGACTTGCTTGGATACCACAATCCAAGTCTAAAAAGTTCAAGTTGAAGTGCGAGCAGCCCTTTGCCGTGATGGCACGTGGCTGTGCTTTTGCATCAGTTGCACTCTTTTTATTATCCTCATCATCAATGATGAAGGGAACAACCGTGGTTAACAGGGACGTACTTTACGAGTTGGTTTGGTTGATGCCAATGATCAAGGTCGCCGAAAAGTTTGAGGTGTCTGGCAGCTACCTTGCCCGTGTGTGTACTGAGTTGAGGGTGCCCCGACCGGAGCGTGGCTACTGGGCCAAGTTGGCCGTGGGCAAGGCGCCGCAACGGCCGGCACTTTCAGAGCCGCGGCCAGGTGATCCCGTCGGCTGGTCGCGAACCGACGGGTTACCGGCTCCGGTGGTGCTGAAGTCGCGCCCGATGCCCAGGCCCCGGATTTCACGGCTTGTCCGGCCCGGCGTTGGCACCCATGGCTTGATTCGTGGCGCGAAGTCGCTCTTCCTGGCGAGTCGCAAGGTCGACGGCGATGACCATTTGAAACCGTACAAAAAGTTGTTGGTCGATCTCACGGCCTCACTTGCAGGGCTTGATAAAGCGCTGGACTTCGCAAGCAACCTCTTCAACGCCTTGGAATCTGCTGGGCATCGCGTGGTGATCGCACCCCCGGATGCCCAGTTTCGGCGCGAGCGTATTGACGAGAAAGAGGTGCCTTCGAAAATGGATCGTCGGTACGATCCATACGGCTATGACCGTCTCTGGTCTCCCTTACGGCCAACGGTCGTCTACGTCGACTCGGTTGCCTTTGGGCTGGCGGTCATAGAGATGGCCGAGTCAGTCGAGATGCGGTACGTCAACGGCAAGTACATTCGTGAATCGGAATACGTGCAACCGAAGGCCAGGAGGTACCTCGATCACACTTGGACTTCGACACGGAACTTTCCGTCCGGCCGGTTGCGACTGGTTATCTACGCACCCTACCGCAGTATTACCTGGACGATGGCGTTCCAAGAGACCGAAACGCGCACACTGTCGCTGGATCTTCCCCAGATCGTGAAGTCGATCGAGGGGGAGGTCACCCCCATGCTTGAAAAGCTGAAAGAAGCCGAGCGACAGGCCGAGATCTGGCGGCAGGAGAGGGTTGCCGAAGAAGAACGGCGTCGACAGGAGGAAGACCGGCGCCACATTTCTCAGTCTGTAAAAGACAGCCGCGATCAGCTTGAACAGGTTATTCAAGCATGGTCCAAGGTCGTCAGCCTAGAGCAGTTTTTCCAGGGTATTGAAGATCGAGCACAACCCCTTCCCGAGGCAAAACGTCAAGATGTACTAGATCGACTGCAGCTCGCTCGAGAATTTGTCGGCACCCAGAACCCACTGGAGTTTTTTCTTGCCTGGAGAACGCCCATCGAGCGCTACGTTCCGTTAAACCAGCGCGAATCTAGTGTGCCATCCGCCGATGTCGAGGACGATGATGGGGAAGGTGAAGATCTTGATGATGGAGACGAGTCATAAAGGCTGCGGATCAGCGCTAGATCCCAAAGCTGATTGAGAGCGGCCAAGTCAACGCGCTGGGTGAAGGCAGAGCGCACTGCTATTTTTGTGTGCCCGCTAGGACATCATCCTTTACATTGACCAGCCGCCAGAAGCACGCAAACCCGTGGGCTATCCGAACGCATTGATTCACTTGGGAGAGTTGGAGGAGGGGCAACCCACAAAGACGCGGCCGTCTATCGGTGAGTAGGTGCTGTATTCCGGCTGGTTTCCCAGCGAGGAGCAGAATGATCAAGACACCAACCCCTATGCCAAAGCCATTGATGCTGTTGGTATCTGTGCATTTCCGGCATTGCCAGGGCAGAAAAATGAAAGGCTCGATGCGTTTCTGGTTAACCACACTTGCGCTCAGTCCAGCAATGACTCAATACCGCAAGTAAGCACCTGGCCCTCACCTCTCGTTTGAACAGGAGCCTTCATGTTAACCAATGCCCAACGCACCATTATCAAATCCACCGTGCCTTTGCTGGAAGCCGGTGGTGAAACCCTCACCAAACACATGTACACCATGTTGCTCAGCGAATTTGCCGAGGTTCGGCCCTTGTTCAACCCCGTGCACCAAGCCAGCGCCGACCAACCGCGCGCCTTAGCCGACGGCATCTTGATGTATGCCAAGAACATCGACCGACTGGAAGCCTTAGGGGACTTGTCGGCGCAAATTGTGAGCAAGCACGTGTCTTTGCAGATTCAGCCGGAACATTACCCTATCGTTGGTGGCTGCCTGCTGCGTTCCATCCGCGAAGTCGTGGGCGCAGAAATCGCCACAGATGCGGTGATCGACGCTTGGGCTGTCGGCTATCAGCAACTGGCTGACATACTGATCCAGGCTGAAGAGCAGGCCTATGCGCAGATGGAGGCAGCACCCGGTGGATGGCGTGGTGAGCGGGCGTTTCGCGTCATGCGCAAAGAGCCCGAGAGCAGCGAGATAACTTCATTTTACATGCAGCCAGCCGATGGTGGCCCGTTGGCGCAACACCTGCCTGGGCAATACCTTGGCCTGCGGCTGCAAATCGCTGGCCAAGATCAGCGTCGCAGCTACTCGCTGTCTGCCGCACCCAACGGGAAAGAGTTGCGCATCAGTGTGAAACGTCAAGCCGGTGGATTGGTATCCAACCATCTGCACGACCACGTGTCCCCAGGCGACTTGCTGCAGGTCTTCCCGCCTGCGGGCATCTTCACCTTGGCGGAGAGTGTCAAGCCTTTGGTGTTGATCAGTGCCGGTGTAGGCATCACCCCCACGGTGGCTATGTTGCAGCAAGCATTGAAGACATCACGGCCCATTTACTTTATTCATTGCGCCCGCAACCGAGCGGTGCATGCCTTTCGCGAAACGGTGGATGGCCTGCGGGCGACTCATCCTCAGCTCAAGCGTTTTTATGGTTACAGCGAGTTGACACAGGCGACTGACGCCGATGGTATTGACGGCGTGGGTCGGCTTGACAAAGACCGGTTGGCGAAGTGGTTGCCGTCAAGCTTGGACGTGGACGTCTACTTCCTCGGCCCGCAGCCATTCATGGCCTGGGTCAAGCGCAACTTGAAGGAACTCGGGGTGCCGGAAAGTCAAACGCATTTCGAGTTTTTCGGCCCTACGACAGCCTTGAACTGACATGCATTGAAGGTTGCGCACCTATACTCGCCGACACAACAAATCGGAGCCACTTAATGATATTCAAATCACGCGCAGTCCAAGCAGTACTCGGCATGGTGGTGTTGTTCGGCGGTGTGGCGCAAGCCGTCGAGCTCAAGGTGCTCAGTGGCAATGGGTCCCGACCGGCAGTGATCGCGTTGTGCGCTCAGTTTGAACGCGCCACGGGTCACAAGGTGGTGGTCGAATTCGCAGTCAATCCGACGGTTAAAAAGAAAATCGAGTCGGGTGAGGCCTTTGACGTGACCGTGCTCAACCCGCCGGTGCTGGACGAGTTGATCAAGCAAGGTTTGGTCGTTGCCGATACGCGTGCGGTCATTGGGCGGATTGGGCTGGGTGCCGCCATACGGGCGGGCGCACCGCGGCCCGATATTTCCACCGCTGAGGCTTTCAAGCGCACGCTGCTGAGCGTGAATTCGGTGGCTTATCCGGGGGACGGTGCCAGCGGTAAATATTTCGTCAGTCTGATCGACCGCTTGGGTATCGCCACCGAGATGAAGCCGAAAATGCGGCCCATGCCGGGTGAGTACAACGTCGAGGTGGTGGCCGACGGCGGAGTCGACATGGTGGTGGTCGTGGCGTCTCGTATCTACGGTGTGCCGGGTGTCGACATGCTGGGTCTGATTCCGAACGAATTACAAACTTGGATTGGCTTTGCGACGGGGGTCAGTGCCAACACCCAACAAGGCGACGCTGCGCGCGCATTGGCGAAGTTCATGACCGCACCGACTGCTGCCGCAGTGCTCCGGCCGATCGGCATCGAGCCTTTCGTCGAGTAAGCCTTCGAAAAGACCTCAGAGATTCCGCCACTTAGCGGGCAAGATGCGCAGGGCATTCTCACGGTTAATGGCGCGCAGTTCGCTGGCGTTGAAAATCGGGGCCAGCCCTGTCACATGCTCGATGCCAGTCCGGTACGGGTAGTCGGTGCCAAATAAAATTTGCGAGATGTTGACCATCTTGGTGAGCGAGGCCATGGCGATGGGATTTGCTGCCTGCGCTGTGTCGTAATAAAAGCGCCGTATCTCGTTCATCACATTTTCGCCAGTGAAACCGCGCTGTTTGATGTGCGGAAAGGACACCGCCTGAATCGCGAAACGCTCGGTCAAGGCGGTGAGTGACCCGCCGCCATGCGAGAAGATGAAGTTGATGTCTTTGCAGCGCATCGAGGTGCCTGAAAAAATCAAGCTGGCGATGGTGCGGGTGGTGTCGGTGCCGTACTCGATGATCACCGAGGGCACGCCGGTGCTCAGGTTGCGGCAGCAGGCGGGCTCGTTCGGATGGGTGTAAGCGGTGGCCTTGCGCCGGTGCAGTTCATCCATCACCGGGGCAAAGGCTTTGTCGCCCAAAAACTTGTCGTCGTAGCTGGTCATGAAGGCCACGCCGTCGGCCTTGAGCACATCAAAAGCGTAGGCGATTTCTTTCAGCGTCTCGTCCACATGCGGCATCGGCAGCAGTGCGAAGACACCAAAGCGGCCTGGGTACTGGTCTGCCAACTTTCGTGCGTATTCGTTCGAGGCGCGCGCCACGGCAGCGGCTTCGGCGGCTGGCAAAAAGCCGACCGCTGGCAGTGTCGGTGAGGTCATGGAGGTGGCAATACCTGCTTTGTCCATGTCGTCCAAGGAGCGCTGCGGCGTCCAGTCGGTCACGGGTTTCGCGTCAAGTTTGGATTTTTTGAGCGCGCTGACCCAAGCTGGCGGTGAAATATGGTGGTGCACATCTATTCGGTTAGGCTTGGTTGGCTCGCCTAGGATGGCGCAACCGCTGCTGGCAAGCGCACCCGCTGTCCCAATCGCGCTTATGGCCCCCAGAAAACTGCGACGCGAGGCCAAAAGGTTAAGCCCTGTGTGGCAGCCGCAGTGGCTATTGAGACCGTGATAGTTGTTCATCGAACGCCTCAAAAATGAATATAAACCAATATCACCTTATCATTCATTGGAAAGTTTCACTGTCGATTTGAATGGTTTTTCGTGGTGGTTTTCCCTTGCTTTTCTACTCATCAGCCTAGACGGCTTGTAGTTCCTCAGCTTCCGTACGTCGTTGATGGACGGCCACTTTCTCGACCAGCATCGATCCGGTTTCTCGGTACCGCACGTGCCACGACAGCGCTTCTTCTAGTACGTGCGGCGTGTGGCCTCCGCCATGGCCGGCACGCTCGACGTAGTCGGTCAGCATTTTTCGGTAGGGTTCGGCGGCGCAGCATTCGATGATCAAGCGGGCCCTTTCGCGGGGCGCCAATCCACGCAAGTCGGCCAAGCCAATTTCGGTGACGATGATGTCGACGTCGTGCTCGGTGTGGTCGACGTGGGAGACCATGGGAACAATGCTTGATATTTTCCCGCCTTTGGCGGTTGATTTGGTCGCAAAAATCGACAGGTATGCATTTCTAGCGAAGTCGCCTGAACCACCGATGCCGTTCATCATGTGCGTACCCGTGACGTGCGTTGAATTCACGTTGCCGTAAATATCCGCCTCCAAGGCTGTGTTGATCGCAATGATGCCCAAGCGGCGAATGATTTCGGGATGATTGCTGACCTCTTGGGGGCGCAGCACCAAGCGGTCTTTGTAGGTGTCTATTTTGCTGAATACCTCGCGGCTTTTGGGGGCAGACAATGTGATGGATGAGCCCGACGCAAAGTCCAGTTTGCCGGCATCCAACAAGTTGAACGTCGAGTCTTGCAATACTTCGGAGTACATCGTCAGGTGCTTGAAGGGGCTGTCAATGAAGCCCTCCATGATGGCGTTGGCAATGGTGCCAATGCCGGCCTGCATCGGCAGCAGGCTTTCGGTGAGTCGGCCTTGCGTGATTTCTTGGCTGAAAAATTGAACCAGGTGCGCTGCAATGGCTGCCGTGTCTTCGTCGGCCGGCAGAATGGTCGATGGGCTGTCGAGTTTTTCGGTGATCACGATGGCCACAATTTTCTCGGGCGGAATGTCAATCGTGGTCGTACCGATGCGGTCACGGACTGACATCAGAGGCATGGGTTCGCGCTGCGGTCTGTGCTTGGGAATAAAGATGTCGTGCAGCCCTTCCAAACTTTGAGACTGCGTCAAATTGATTTCAACAATCACCTTGTCTGCGAGGATGGCAAAGCTGGCGCTGTTGCCGACCGATGTGGTGGGAACGATGCCGCCAGTCTCGGTGATGGTCACCGCTTCAATGATGGCAATGTCGATGGGCGCAATCTGCCGTGTGCGCAACATCTCGACGGTTTCGGACAGGTGTTGATCGACATACATCACCTCGCCGCGGTTGATCGCCGCGCGCAGTACCGGGTCAGCTTGAAAGGGCATGCGGCGTGCCAGAACACCGGCCTCGGTGAGTGTCTTGTCCACGTCGCCGCCCAATGACGCACCTGTCATCAGGGTGATCTTCATCTTGTCGTGGCGCGCCCGTTCAGCCAGTGCCAAGGGCACTGCCTTGGCGTCGCCGGCGCGGGTGAAGCCGCTCATGCCAATCGTCATGCCGTCCTGGATCCACTGCGCCGCTGCCTCGGGCGTGGTGACCAGCGTCCGGAGCGAAGGAAGGCGAATTCGGTCGTTGAGTTTCTCGTTCATGGGCTTGTTCCTTGGGGTTGAATGGTCGCCATCACGTCAGGCAATAGTCGATGGGCAGCAGAGGTTTGGGAATGTCTGTATCGCCGAGAGATTCGCGCACATTG
>CANFSO010000139.1 GCA_947449895.1 Comamonadaceae bacterium | reverse complement strand
CCGGTGATCTGGACCCCCGACACCATGTGACGGTAGTGGTGAGGTTCGTAAATATTCGCAATCCGCATGGACTTGATGCGGTCGCGCAATTGCGAGGCACTGTGGCAATCAATGACGGCCAAGGGCAATTGACGGTCGGCGTTGAAGCGCGAAGTCACTGTGTAACGGCCTTGCGGGCTGAGCAATTCGCAAATCGCCTCGACACGGTTTTCATCAATGGCACGGGCCCACTCAAAAATCAGATTTTCAACAGCACGGTGGTGGTTTTCGTGAGGCATCGGGGGAAAGTTCATCACAGGTCCATATCCTGGCGGTAGTTGTGCCAAAAATTACGAATAGCGCGCTCGGAGAGTTTGCTGGCACCGCCACTGTCAAGTTCGCGACCGCCCATCTCGATGAAGGACTCGCCACTTTGACCGTCCGCCATGGCGCGCTGCATCATCTCGCAAACCGCCGCGTCTTCTACCGAGACCATGCCTGCTGAACCGGCAAGATTAGCTTGCAGCAGCCGCATGCGCGTGGTTTCCGCGTCATCGTCTTCGAAACCAAAATAAGTCCAAACCAGATCACACTGTCCGGGTCCCTTGGGAAGCAATTGGCGGGTGGCCAGGCTGTTGGCAATCTGGTGCAACACGAAGGACGGGTAGGTCGTCAAAATTTGAATGCTGACGCCGTCGCCGAACTCGTCGCGCCACTTTAAAATGCTGGGGTCTTCCAGCTTCAGATCGTCATTGTGGGAGCGAAGGTCTGCCGCGGTGGCATTGAAGTCTTCAGATTTCTTTTCAGTGCCCGCCTTGGTGTAGAAATAGACATGCCGGCCTGCACCATCCAAGACCATGCCTGATTCCTGTGACTGCCGCGACAGGCCAAAGGTCCCGTAAAAGGTATGCAGAATATTCGCGTGATACGAGTCGCGCGGGTTCTCGTGATACGCCTTCCAGTTGGCATGAATTCGCTGTGTGTCATAACCCAGCACCTTGAGCGGCTTGTGCAGCACACGACGGATGCCCGTCGCAACATCCCCAAGCCAATCTTCCAAAGGTTCTGTTTCGTCTGAGAAGGTGGCAAATACCAAGCCGCACAGGGTGGCCACGCGGAGTTTCTGCAGACCATGCTCGGCCATGTCGAAGTCCTTAGGCAGACCGCCCTCACCTCGCAAGCCATGGCGAAAGGCGGCATGAGTCAGGTCGCCTTTGAGGTTGTAGTTCCACGCATGGTAGACACAGTTCAGCTTTTTGACGGTTCCGAAAGCCTCACGGCAAACCATGTTGCCACGGTGCGCGCAACGGTTGACCATGGCGTTGAGTGAGCCGTCTTCAGCGCGGGTCAACAAAACGGAGGTCTCGCCGATGTAGGTCGTCTTGAAGGAACCGGGCTCAGGCACTTCAGCCTCCAGGCCCAGGTAGTTCCAAGTCTTGCCCCGGAAAATGGTCAGCTGTTCCTTCGCGTACACCTCTGGGTCGACATAAACCCAATAGGGGGCACGGGTAAATCCCCCTGCTGGCCACGTCTTCAAGGCGCGTTGAGCACTGGTTTCAGGGCCGCGAACAAAGGCAGTCTGATTTGATTCTTCTGGGCACATAAGCAAGGCATCTTTCAACGTGCGTCCGGCACTTTTCGGGTCGCCAAAAATTCTTCGAAGGTCTCTCCACGCATTAGCGCATAGACCTGCATGTTGCTGACTTTCATGACCCGTGCAAATTTTTCGAGGACAAAAAAATTGGCTCCGTTGCGTACCAAGCCAAGCCAGTCACACGTTCGTATCAACTCTTTTTCAAGCTCATTCAGGCCGGATTCCGTCAGCACAGCTTCCGGGTCCGCCACGAAACGGGCGCGCCATTCAACACCAATCATCTTCCAGAAAAACCGATTCAAGCGCAAGGCCTTGTTGCTGGTCTCAATGTCAAAAACATAAGTCCCCGGAATGTCGCTCATGCCAATCAGTTGAGGGTTCATGCGCTGGCATCCGACTCAACACCTTCTTCATAAAGCACAACGGTCATGGCGGTGGTTGTGGCCAGGTAGTAGTTCTGGTGAATTTTTCGGATCGGGCCGCCCAAAGCACCGCGCATGGCCAGCCACATGATTTGCTCAACGCTCTCCGCGCCGCCCAAACGCACAAAGTCGGTGTGCGTCATCTTGGTGAGCTGTTCCGGGTCGTGCTGCAGGAGCTCCAAAAACTTCATGTCCCATTCAGTGTTATTGAAACCGGTTCGCTCTCCGTGGATCTGATGCGATAGGCCCCCTGTGCCGACGACGACCACACGTAAATCGTCCGGGTATGACTCAATCGCACGCCGAACCGCCTGCCCCAAACGGTAGCAACGGCGTGCGGTGGGCAGCGGGTACTGCAACACATTGATGGCGATAGGCACCACCGTACCGGGCCAATTTGGCTGATGCGGCCACAGCAAAGGCAGCGGTGAAGCGACACCATGGTCGATGGGTTTGTCCTGAAAGACCGTCAAGTCAAACTCGTCGTTGACCAGACTCTGCGCAATGTGCGCTTGCAACTTCACGTCGCCACGAATCGGCGGCAGATCACGCAAGCCCGCCCCTTCGTCAGCCACCGAAAACTGCTCACCAACGCCGAGTGCAAAGGTGGGGTACATGTCGAAGAAGAAAGTCGTCCCATGGTCGTTGTAAAAGAAGACCAACACATCGGCCTTCTGTGCTTCCAGCCAAGCGGCTACCGGCTTGTAGCCGTCAAACAGCGGAGCCCAAGCGGGCTCGTTCTGCCGACCCTTGTCGTACGCCACACCAATGGTGGGCACGTGTGAGGTGCCAATGCCGCCAATGATTTTTGCCATTATTTGTCTTGCTATCGATAAAAATATTTACAAAGGCTGACGCAGTAACTCTTCAATGGCCGTCGTTGAATTTTCGGCATGTTCGGCAATTTGTGCAGACATCAATGCCAACGAGGCCAGCGGGTAGGTGCCGCTGATGACGCTTTTATAAGCGATCTCGGCGCCCAGCGCGTCTTGGCCTAGTCCGTCCACTGCAGCATTAATGCATTCTTCAATGCTCGACAGGCCGGCGTCGGCGTACAGGTCTTCGCCCTCATACGTGACGCGGTAATCAAAGCTGCCTTTTTCAAACTGGTCAATGTGAAAGCGAACAATCATGGTGTGATCCCGAAGTGTCGTAATACGCCCTGCCCGGCCTTGCGGCCACTGGCAAAGCAGGCGGTCATCAAGTAGCCGCCGGTGGGGGCTTCCCAGTCGAGCATTTCACCGGCACAAAAAATGGCGCCTCCAACTGGCTGACTGGCTTTGATTTTCAGATCTGCATCCACGGCGTCAAAGGACACGCCGCCCGCGCTGCTGATGGCTTCGTCGATGGGCCGTGTCCGGACCACAGTGATCGGCAGCGCCTTGATAGCGGCGGCTAACTTGGCCGGGTCGGCCATGGCGTCTTTGTCCAGCAACTCATGAAGAATGCCGGCCTTGATACCTTCCAGACCCAGTCGACTTTTCAGATGACTCGACAGCGAACGCGAACCGCGCGGATGACGAACTTCCGTCAACACCTGCTGAGCCGACTTGTCGGGCAGCAGGTCGAGCGTGAAAGTGGCGCGGCCCGTGCGCTCAATATCGTCACGCAAAAAACTTGATGCAGCGTAAACCAAGCTGCCCTCAACACCGGTCGCCGTGGCCACAAATTCACCGCGACGGCTGAACTGTCGGCCCAGCGAATCAGTGAGATCAATCGCCACCGACTTGAACGGCTGACCGGCAAAACGGCTGGCGAAATACGCTGACCAACCTGAGTTTGAAGTCTCATTTGCAGCAGACCCAGCCAACCCGACCGGCCGCGCCGCCACATCAAAACCGCAGTTGGACGGCCGCAAGGGCCGTACCTCAATACCGCGCTGCGCCAGCAACGGCACCCAAGCACCGTCAGAGCCCAGACGCGACCAACTGCCGCCACCAAGGGCCAAGACAACCGCATCAACCTGCACCGATTGCTCACCTGATGGCGTCGAAAAACGGAGGGCACCGTTGTCGGCCCAGCCAAGCCAGCGATGCCGCATGGAGAACTGAACGCCCGACGCCCGCAAACGATGCAACCAGCTGCGCAGCAAAGGCGCGGCTTTCATGTCTTTCGGAAAGACCCGGCCTGAGCTGCCGACAAAGGTGTCTACGCCCAAGCCTTCGGCCCATTGGCGCATTTCAGCGCCGCCAAGCTCGGTCAGCAAGGGTTCGAGCGCGGCGGCACGGTCGCCGTAACGCGCATTGAACGTGACAGGTGGCTCGGAATGTGTGAGGTTCAGGCCGCCTTTGCCAGCCAGCAAAAACTTGCGGCCAACCGATGGCATGGCGTCAAACACCTGCACCGACAGCGCAGGGCCAACGCTCGACAAAATTTCAGCGGCCATCAAGCCCGCAGGACCGCCACCGATGACAGCCACGCGGCGGACAGCAGTGCCGGTTGACAAGGAAGGTGTGTTGCTCAAGAAAAAGTCCATTCGCGCCAAGCAGCTATCAGGTCAGAATCAGGCAGCCAACTACCAGACAGCCCTTGGCAAACTGCAATTATTGCAGTTCCACATCTAGCGTTCCAAATCCACTTCAAGCAGCTTCCCCTGCGCCGTCAAAAAGGCCGCCTTGACGGTTTTCCCGGGGTAAACCGCCTGCACTGCAGCGCAGTAGGTTTGCATTTGCGCGCGCAGCTCTGGCAGGTCTTGCGGTGCGGCATTTGACTTGTAGTCCAGCACCCACCAATGGCCTTCGTGCCCCGCGTCTTGTCTCTGCACCAATCGGTCCAAGCGCAGGCTTTGACCCTCGTAAGCCAGTTCAACCTCGTTGCCCTGCCAGCTGACGACCGCTGGCATCCAAGCCCATGCGCCAGCGCCAGCCAATACCGCTTTGGCACCGACCAAGGCCGCTTGGGCTTGCGCCACATCCAACCGAAACTCACGCGTGATGGCCCGCACATGCGCATCAGACAAAGAACCCCATTCAAGCAAACGGTGCATGGCCTGACCTGTTCGCGACGCCGCCGAATCAGCCGCCGGCTTGGCGATGGCCACAGGCAGCAAAGGCGCGGGTGGTAGCTCAGGAAAGTCAATCACTGACACAGCAGCGAGCTCTGTCGTCACCGGCTTCAGAGCCGGTTGTGACCACTCCGCCGCTAGCGCATGCAGCCTAAGCCACCAGCTGCCCGGGGCGTTGCGGTGCGGCTCAATCGACGACATCGCCAGCGTTGTCTTGGCCCGCGTCAGCGCCACGTACAAGGCGTTGAGTTCTTCGCGATGACGCTCGTCTTTTTCGGCTTGCAAGGCATCGGCACAGCAAGCCGGAGGACGGCTTTCGCTGACCAGGAAAACAAAGCGATGCGGCACGGCAGATTCGCCCGGCCAGTCGACCAGCACGCCCATGCTGTCGGCGCTGCGCGGTGGCGTGTCGGTGTCCAGCAGCAACACGGCTTCGGCCTCCAGCCCCTTGGCGCCGTGGATGGTCAAGAGCCGCACCGCCTCTTGACTGACGGTTGCCGGCGCCTGAATGCCGCCGGCTTTGAGCGCCCGCACCAAGGCGTACGGCGTGGTGTAGCGACCACCATCAACTTGCAAGGTCACCGACAGCAAGGCACGCAAGTTGGCCAGCACGGCAACGCGCTGCGCGTCAGGCGCGGCAGCGGCAAAGCGCGCCAACACATCACCGTCGTCGTAGATGGATTGCAGCGCGTCGTGCGGCGGCAGCGTGTCCAGCCAATTTTTCCAGCGCGCCAATTGCAACGCCACACCACTCAAGCTTTGAGCATCGGCGGTTTGCAGTTCTGCCAGCGGGCTGATGACATCGTCCTGCAGCAGCTGGTACCAAGGATGGCTGAGTCGGCGCTGCGCCAAAGCGAGCTGTACCAACGCCGTGTCATCAACGCCAAACAACGGCGACCGTAAAGCACGCGCCAACGACAAATCATGTTGCGGCGAGACCAACGCATCCAACAGCGCCACGATGTCTTGCACTTCGCAGCAGTCAATCAAGGCGGTTTTTTCACCGATCTGCGCAGGAATGTTGAGCGCGCGCAATTCGTTTTGCAAAGGCAACAAGCCTGCGCGTTTGCGCGACAGCACCATGATGTTGGCGGGCTTGAGAGGCGCTGTCGTGAGCTGCGAGGCAATCCACGCGGCAGCTTGGCGCGCCTCAAGTGTGCGCAGCGTTTCTTCGGGAACTTCACGGGGCTGCGTCAGGCTGTCGCGCCAATCTACAGGCTCTGCTTCGTCAGACTTAGCAGCCTTGACACGCAAGATTGGCGGCAAGCGCCCGACCGCACCCAGCTGTGCGGAATCCGTGCTGTGCGCACGAAATCCGTCGTAGCCGTCCACCGCAACGGCCTGCGCCATGGCCGCATTGACGGCGCTGATGACGCCTTGGGCGTTGCGCCGGGTGTGGTCGCAACTCAGCAAGTCGCCACCCAGACCGTTCTGCACAAAGGCTTGCGCCGCCCGAAAAACCTGCGGCTCGGCACGGCGGAAGCGGTAAATACTTTGCTTCGGATCACCCACGATGAACACGCTGGGCGCTTGCCCGGCGCCGGTGTAGCTGCCCAGCCAAGCCAGCAGCGCCTGCCACTGCAAGGGATTGGTGTCTTGAAACTCATCAATCAACAAATGGCGCACGCGGGCATCGAGTTTTTCTTGCACCCAGCCCGACAACACCGGGTCTCCCAGCATGACCAGCGCGGCGCGTTCGACGTCGTTCATGTCGACCCAGCCGCGTTCGCGCTTGAGGTCGGCGAACTCGGCAATCAGCAAGCGCGTCAAGCGCGCCATGCGTTGCTGGTAAGCCCAGGCGTCGTGTTGATGGCGGGCAGCGGCCACAGCCAGCACGAGTTCTTGGGCTTCCCGCACCGTGCTGATGCCGATTATTTTTTCGCCAAACTTGCGGGCTTTACCGTCGGCCGTCAGCAAGGCCAAGTACACAGCGCTCTTATCGCCGGCGGTCAAGGCGCGCTCCAACTCAGCGCCTTTGGCCGAGAAAGTCACCGCTGACGCACGCCCCAAAGCGATGGCCGCATCGACCAACAACTGGTGTGCTGGACCGGCGGTAAATGCATCTTCAGGTTCCGCTAGTTCAGCGAAAGCCGTGAATTGCTCGCCAAAAGTTTTCACCGACTGGTCGGTCACGCCAGCAGCGTCGGCCAGCGCGAACTCGACCCGTTT
>CANFSO010000138.1 GCA_947449895.1 Comamonadaceae bacterium | reverse complement strand
GCGGGCGTGATGCCCAGCGTCTTGAGGATGAGCGCTGGCAGCGCGTCGTCGGCGTGGTCCAGCGGGAGCTTGAGCTCGGTCAATCGCAGCATGTCTGTGTCTTTCTGTGGATCCGTTTTTCGGATCAAGCACGGAATTTTAAACGCTGGCTTGGGCCTTCTGCCTGGACGCGCAGTTTCTACAGGGATAATACGCAGCGTGAAGCACGCCAGACCGTCGCTGGTGCAATTTGGGAAACCAAGCACTGGAGGAACGTCCGGACTGCACAGGACAGCGTAGGAGGTAATACCTCTCCACCGTGAGGTGAGGATCAGAGCAACAGAGACGAGTCGGCTTGTTGGGGCAACCCATCCAGCCGGGTGAAACGGGCAATCTCTACGCGCAGCAATACCAAGTAGGCCAGCGTTGATGTGGTTCCGCAGAGCTGGCGGGTAGGTAGCATTGAGCCGGTGGGGCGACCCCCGGCCCAGATTAATGACGGTCACACCGCGTCAGTTTGTTTCGGCAAGTTGGCATGGCGCACAAAATCCGGCTTATCGGCGAGCTTCACACTTATTCCGTGCAACACCGGCCAGCGCCGCCGGTGTTCAGATTTCGCAGTTCTGCTTCGGCCGCAGCCGGCGCCAAAGCTGAAAGCCTAGGAAACCCACCATCAGCACATTGGCCAGCAGCACCCCGGCGTTGACCAGCGTGGTGCTGTGCATCAGGTGCGCGACTTCCAGCGGAATGTAGAGCGCGCCCGACAAGGCGGCCAGCCATTCGCCCCATATTTTTTCTTTCCACAAACCATAGGCTTCGAGCAGGCGCACGCTGATGTAGGCCGCCGCCACGGGTGCCATCGTGCGCAGGTTGAGACCCACCAGCAGGTCGGCGTAATGCAGCAGCAGTTCGGGGTAATGCGTTTGCGGATCAAGGTGAAAGCGCCACAGCAACGCCAACGCTAGGTGGTGCACGTCATGGTGCAGCAGCTCCAGCAGGCCGATGCTGGCGGCCAGCGCCGCCAAACCCTTGATGGCTTCAAACAGCGCAATCGCGTGCAGGGCGCGGCGCCGAGCATCTGGATGCGGCTTGTGCGGCGAGAGTGGCGTCATCAGTGGCCGGCCAGTTGCAGCGACTGGATGCGCTCCACATGGGCCAGCAGCGAGCGTTTGGCGATCGGCCAGACGCGTTCGTGCACGTCGTCGTAGGCCAACGGCACCCAGTCGTCGAGCGTGCCCGTCGGATTCGCCTGCATCACCGCCAAGACCTTGGCTTCGCGCTTGAGGCGGTGCGCTTTGAGTTGAGCGATCGCGTCTTTGGCTTGGCCCAACACATAGCCGTGGGCCGGCAGTATGAAGGCGATGTCGTGCGCATCGCAGGCGGCGCTGAGCAGGTCAAGCGAATCGAGGTAAGCGTTCATGTTGCCATCGGGCGGGTTGACGATGGTGGTGCTGCCGTTGAGGATGTGGTCGCCGCTGAACAACAAGCCATCTTCAATCAGAACTAAGCACAAGTGGTTGGCGGCGTGGCCGGGCGTGTGGACGATCTTCAGAGTGTGTGTTGTGTCGCCCTCTGGCCCCGTCGAAACCAGAGTGAGGTGCTCATCGTTTGCCAGCGCTCGATCAGGCGTGAAGGCGCTGTCGGCGCGTGCTGTCGGCAGGGATGCTAAGCCGAGGATGGTTGGCTTGGCTTGACCACCGGCTTCGCACAGCGCTTGCAGCGGCAGCGCGCCGGGAGAATGGTCGGGGTGCGAGTGCGTGCAGACAATCATGCGAATGTCGCCGCCGGCAGCGGCGTGTAAACGCGCCAAGTGGTCTGCATCGGCAGGGCCGGGATCAATGGCGATGTATCCCGCCTTGACGTCGCCTACCAAGTAACTGTTGGTGCCGGGGCCGGTCATGACACCCGGATTGGGTGCTGTCAAACGCAGTAGGTTTTTCAGCAGTGGCACCGGCTGCATGGTTTGCCAATCTAAGCTATGAACGATTTGGCCGTCGGGGCTGGTCAGCGCCAATTCGCCAAAAGCAGATTCATGCTCCATGTAGCGCGCCTCTTTGCCGGCCAAAAATCCGGCGCGTGGGCAGGACGTCCAGAGGGGTTCTTCAGTGGCGGCGCAGGCCTCAAGAACGGCCTGAACATCCGCAAAATGCTGCAACCGCTCTAGCGTGCGAACGGTTGGGTAGACCATGAAAAACCCACCCTCTGCATGCCGCGCTAGGGCGTCGATGGGGCGCACCCAGCTCGGCTCAAACTGCTCGGCTTCATCAGCCATGGGCGTTTGACCGTGGGGCATCCGCGCCACTAAAAAAGGCACGTCAAAGCGGCGCGGCAAATCCCGGTCGGTGACCCAGTGCGCCAACACAAACACCTCGCTGCCCGCCAGTTGCAATTGACGCGCCGCGCACTGTTCGGCAAAAGGGGCGCTGCGGTCTAGCGCGGCGATGTCGGCGGTGTTGGGGTGCCGACCATCGGCATGGCGCGCCAGCAAGACGCCGAGCTCTTCGAAGCTTTCACGAATGGCTGCAATCGCTTGCGTCAGGTGCAGATCGCTTTGCGTGTGGCGCCGCGTCGACTGGCCATGTGCCTGCGCGTCAGCTGCGTCGATGCCGCCGCCCGGAAAGACATAAGCGCCTGGTGCAAAGCTGGCCGTAGACGAACGCCGCGTCATCAGCACTTCCAGGCCGTCGGGCGTGTCGCGCAGCAACAGCACGGTGGCCGCAGGGCGGATGGGCGCAGCGTCACGCTGCAGATAAAGGAGTTGGGAGGCTCTGACCATAGCGTTCATTTTGCCCGTGAAAAATGCTAAGTACTTTCCTCAGTGGCGCGTTTATGCTTACTTTGCGATACTTTCTGACCTAACCCACAGGACACTTTGATGACGACGACAACGAACAAATGGCTGCTCAAAGCCGCCCCAACTTTGGCCGCATTGCTGTGCCTCAGCAGCGTGAGCGCCTTCGCCCAGACCGCCGCTCCCGGCGCCTGGCCAAGCAAGCAGCCGATCAAGCTGGTCGCGGTGTTTCCGCCGGGCGGCTCGGTCGACCAGGTAGCGCGCATTTTGTCGCAACCGCTGTCGCAGCAACTGGGGCAAACTGTCATTGTTGAGAACCGTGGCGGCGCATCGGGCTCCATCGGTGCAGCGGCCGTGGCTGCAGCGCCAGCGGATGGCTACACCTTCGCCGTTGTTTTTGACACGCACGCCGTCAATCCCAGCTTGATCGCTGGCCTGCCTTATGACACCCGGAAAGATCTGCCACCGGTGATTTTGATTGGGACGTCGGCCATGGTGCTGGCGACCAACGTAGGTTCAGAGTACAAGACCTTCGCCGACGTAGTGGCTGCCGCCAAGGCCAAGAAAAACGTCAGCTACGGCAGCATCGGTTCGGGCAGTTTGGGCCATTTGGCCATGTCCTTGCTGAGCAAGAGCGGCAACATCGACTGGCAGCATGTGCCTTACAAAGGCGGCGGTCCGTTGATGACCGATGCCGTGGCCGGTCATGTGCCATTGGCGATCGGTTCGGTGTTTGTCGTCAAGCCGCACATCGACAGCGGCCGTATGCGTCCGCTGGTGGTCACTACCAGCAAGCGCTCACCCGAATTGCCCAATGTGCCGACCTTGGCTGAAAGCGGTTTTGTCGGCTTTGATGCGCCGGCTTGGTGGGCCATCCTGGCACCTGCCAAAACGCCGCCAGCGATCATCAAGCGGATGAACGAAGAAGTTGCCAAGGCGCTGAAGAATCCGGAGATCGCTAAAAAGCTCGGCGCTCAAGGCATCAACATCGTCGGTAGCACGCCTGAGGCCGCCGCCACCTTCATCAACAAACAGATCGATGTTTGGGCCAAGGTGGTGAAAGACAACGACATCAAGACGGACTGAGCGTCCGGCGGCCCCTTACTCGGGGGTAACACCCAAGGCCACCAAGAACCTGGCGACCATGTTGTAGGTAGCGATCGCGCTGGTCAGCTCGACCAGCTCGGTGGTGTCGAAGTGCTCGCGCAAGCGGGCAAACAGCGCGTCGCTGACCTTGACGTCGAGCGTCATCTGCGCGGCGTACTGAATCACCAACTGTTCGACCGTGCCCAGCGCCGGATGCGCCGTGGGCAGGCGGGCGTCTGTCTTCACCAGTTCATTCAGCGCATCGAGTTCGGCCTGGCTGCCGCCGGCGGTCAAAAAGTCAGGCGCGTGGTGCTTGTATTCATAGACCGCACCGGTCAGCAGCGCCACCGTGCAAATGCCAAGTTCGCGCAGCTTCCAGCTGGTGGGCAAGCCTGACCGGACGGCACCGAGGTAGACGTTCCAGGCGCGGGCGAGGGGCTCGCTCCACAGCAAGGCTTTGTCCAAGTTGATCATCGTGCCGCCGCGACGCTTCAGGATGGCGTCGACCAAGTCTTGGGGTTGCGGTTTGAGGGCGGGAGTCCATTCGGGAATGCGCAGCATGTCGGTCTTTCTTTGATGAGGGAGTCAAGGCCTGCATGGTAATGGCTTTGCTTGGCTCGAAGGATAATGCCCGCATGCGAATTCGATTCACCAAAATGCAGGGCGCCGGCAATGATTTCGTGGTGCTTGACGAGACCCGACAGCCGCTCAACCTGAGCACAGCGCAATACCGCTTTCTGGCGGACCGCCACTTTGGCGTCGGCGCAGACCAAATATTGAGCGTGCGACCAGCGCCGGCCGGTGCTGTCGACATCGATTTCTCCTACGCGATTCACAACGCTGACGGCCAAGAAGTGGAGCATTGTGGCAACGGCGCGCGCTGCTTTGTGCGCTACGTGCGCGACCACCAATTGACAGACCACGACACGGTGCGCGTGCAAACCATGAACCGCGTGCTGACGCTCACACTGCAGTCCGATGGCCGGGTCAGCGTTGACATGGGTGCGCCCGTTTTTGATTTGGCCAAGGTGCCCTTTGACGCTGCCGGCTTGACGCCGCACGACGTCAACGGCTGGACCACTTGGCCACTGGAATTGACGGCGGATGGCCAGCGCAGCACTGTCTGTGCGGCGGTGGTGTCCATGGGCAACCCGCATGCCGTGCAGATCGTTGATTCAGTCGACACGGCGCCGGTGTTGCTCTGGGGCCCGCAGATTGAAAACCATCCGCGCTTTGTGCGCCGCGTCAATGCTGGCTTCATGCAAATTCTGTCGCGTAGCGAAGTGCGCTTGCGTGTCTACGAACGCGGCGCAGGTGAAACCCTGGCTTGCGGCACGGGCGCTTGTGCGGCCGTGGTGGCGGGCATTCGGCTGGGCCGGCTGGACGCTCAAGTCGACGTGCACACGCATGGCGGTTTGCTGCACATCGAGTGGCAAGGCACGGCAGATCGGCTCGATGCGCCGGTCATTCTGAGTGGTCCGGCGACGCAAGTGTTTGAAGGCGAGATCGACCTGCCCCGAAACTGAGGACAATGCTTACTATGAACCAGACACCTCACTCCCTGCAACACCCGATCACCGAAGACGACATCGCCAATTTTTTGGCCAACACGCCAGATTTCTTTGAGCGTCACGCTGAGTTGCTGGCCTCCGTGCAACTGTCAAGCGGGCACGGTAGCCGTGCTATCAGCCTGCAAGAGCGTCAAGCTGGCATGCTGCGCGACAAGATCCGCGGCCTCGAGTCGCGCGTTGTCGAGATGATTCGCCACGGTCAAGAAAATGGCGCGATTGCCGACAAGATGCAGTCTTGGGTGCTTCAGCTTTTGATGACGCCGGCGGCCCGTGATTTGCCACAAACCATTGTCCAAGAACTACAAACGCAGTTTTTGATTCCGCAAGTCGCTATCAAGGTCTGGGAGGTGGCGGCACCATTTGCGGATGGCGATTTTGCGGCAGGCGTGAGCGAAGATGTTCGCAGCTTTGCAGCCTCGCTGTCGACACCTTTTTGCGGCCTCAATGTCGGGTTGGAAGCCGTCAACTGGTTGCCTGAACCGGCTGCGGTTAAATCGGTGGCGTTGATCGCCTTGCGCTCTGACGCCGCCCCACAAGCGTTCGGTTTGCTGGTGCTGGCGTCGCCTGATGCGGAGCGTTTCACCATTGGCATGGGCACCGACTTTTTGCAGCGCATTGGCGAGCTGGCCAGCGCTGCCTTGTCGCGTCTGCGCAGCCAGGCTGACAAGACGCTAGGTTGATTGATGACCGGCGGTTGTCAGCCTATTTCAAAGCTCAACCAGCTATGCCGGTCAAAAATTCGTCGTTAAATCTGCCGCTCAGACCGGCACCGCCAGTGCCTGATCCTTTGGTGCTTCGCTACCTTGAACATGTTCGTGTTGAAAAACGGCTGGCCGCACGCACGCTGGCGCTCTACACGCTGGACTTGGAAAAACTGCAAGCATCGGCTGAACAGGCGGGGGTGTCGCTGACGACGGTGACACCGGTGCACATGCGGCGCTGGGTCGCGCAAATGCACGGTGGCGGGCGCAGCGGTCGGGGGATTGCGCTCATTTTGTCGGGCTGGCGCGGCTTTTATGGCTGGCTCGGGCGTGAAGGTCTGGTCAGCATCAACCCAGTGCAAGACTTGCGCGCTCCCAAAGTGGCCAAGCCCTTGCCGAAGGCGCTCAGCGTGGATGAAGCGGTGCAGTTGGCCGACTTCCAGACGGCAGACACCGACGCCCATCCGGGCTTGCAAGCGCGCGATGAATGCCTGACCGAATTGCTCTACGGCTGTGGTCTGCGCATCGGTGAACTGGTCGGATTGGATGCTTTGGCCAGCGCTCAAGCGCAAGGCTGGATTGACCTGCAAGCCGCCGAAGCCCATGTGCTCGGCAAGGGTGGCAAGCGGCGCAGTGTGCCGGTCGGCGTCAAGGCTTTGCGTGCGCTCGAGGCTTGGCTGGCGGTGCGCAGTGAGTGGCTGAGCGCTGCGGCTGAGCCGGCAGAGGAGGCTGCAGGCGCGCTGTTCATCAGTCACCGCGGTAGCCGTTTAACGCCGCAGCACATTCGGGTTCGCCTCAAACTGCGCTCGCTGCAGGCCGGGCTGGCAACGCCGGTGCATCCGCACATGCTGCGCCATTCTTTCGCCAGCCACGTGCTGCAGTCGAGTGGTGATTTGCGCGCCGTGCAAGAGTTGCTAGGGCACGCCAACATCACCACCACACAGGTCTACACGCGGCTTGATTTTCAGCATCTGGCGAAGATTTATGACGCCGCGCATCCACGCGCGACAGTGGCCGGGCTCAAGGCCAGCCTCAAGCCAAACCGAAAACCGCCGTCCCCGTAG
>CANFSO010000137.1 GCA_947449895.1 Comamonadaceae bacterium | reverse complement strand
CGGCAACTTCACCTTCATCGTGCGGTGATCATTGCGATTTAAGACGACAACTTGGCTGAAAAATGAATTGGCGATCATGGGCAACTGGTTAAATTGAAAAAGGTGAGAAAAAGCCACAGAGAGACGCCGGCTAAGCGAATATCGACTCTCTATGAACAACTTCTATTCACAGTTTACTCAAAATTACCAATTAAATTGCCAATTTTGATTTTTAAAATGCCAGTTGGTGGTAACAGTTGCGGCGCTGGAGGGCCGTCCAGTCACATCAGCAACCTGATCTGCCTCGTGCCAAGCTGTAAAGATTGAAAGCACAGGACTCAAATCAGTACCGATCGCGAAAAAAAAAGGTTAATGAGTGTTCATGGAGAAAAACATGGACAAACATCAACATTGGCAAAAACTTGGCCTCAGCGGCCTTCTTGTGTGTTGTTCTTGGGCTGCGCTGGCGGCTGACTGGTGCGCTCAGCCAGAGCTCAACGTGAATGGCCTGTCCAAGCACTTCGACAGCACCGATCGACCGCCGGGTGACGAACGGAATGAGGTCAATACCGGCCTCGGTTTGACCTGCGCCCTCAAAGGTGTCGGGAATTGGCGGGACGAAATTGAGGGTGGTTTTTACAAAAACTCCCACTTCACCACGTCGTTTTATGCCGCCTATGGCATCTATTACCCGCTGAACACAGCGCTCTTTGCAGGCCTGCGGAACATCATCGCCACAGGCTACCCCACTGACAGCTACCGGACAGGCATTGTTGCGGGGCCGCTGCCCACGTTGAAGCTAGAACTGAACTCCGCCATCACGGTGAATGTGAGCTTCATACCCAAGCGAAACGCCATCGTTTTTGCCAACTTGGGTTATCGGTATTAAGGGGTTCGTCACTGCGAGCGAAGCGCGGCAGTCCATTTTTCTCAGCGCGACACGCCCAGCAAGCTGTCCAGCAACTCAGGGTTTTGCTGTAGCTCTTGTGCTGTACCCGCATGCGCTACGCTGCCACGGTCTAGCACCACGGCCAAGTCGGAAATCGCCAACACGGCCTGAGGATGCTGCTCAACGATGATGGCCGACAAGCCTTCTTCTCGCGTGATGCGGCGAATGGCCCGCAACAACTCTTCCACAATGATGGGCGCTAAGCCTTCCAGCGGTTCGTCCAGCAACAACAAACGCGGATTCAGCACCAGCGCACGGCCGACCGCCAGCATTTGCTGCTCACCACCCGACAGCTGCGTGCCGAGGTTGGTCTTGCGCTCGGCCAGCCGCGGAAACATGGCGTAGACACCGTCGGGCGTCCATTTGCCGGGGCGCGCTACAGCGGTCAGGTTTTCATGCACGGTCAGCGACTTGAAGATGTTGCGCTCTTGTGGCACCCAGCCAATGCCGGCCGCTGCCCGCTCATGCGGGGCCAGCGTGTGCAGCAAACGGCCAGCCAGCGTGATGCTGCCGCCGTGCAGGCGCGTGGCACCCGCCAGTGTGTTGATCAGCGTGGTCTTGCCGGTGCCGTTGCGACCCAACAGCGCGAGGGTCTGCCCTTCACCCAGCGCCAGTGAGATGTCGTTCAAGACAACGGCCTCGCCGTAACCCGCGCTCAATTGTTCAACGCGTAAAAGTTCAGTCATGGTGTGCGTCCTCGCCGTGGCCCAGATAAACGGCCTTCACTTCAGGGTTGGCGGCAATCTCATCCGGCGTGCCTTCTGTGAGCAAGGTGCCGTTGACCAGCACCGTCATGCGCGTGGCAAAACTGAAGACCAAGTCCATGTCATGCTCGATCAGCAACACCGAGACATCGGCCGGCAAGGCTGCCACGGTTTGCAGCAGCTCTTCCCGCTCGCCAGCCGGCACGCCCGCCACCGGCTCGTCAAGCAGCAGCACGCGCGGCTCACAAGCCAGTGCAATGGCGATTTCCAACAGCCGCCGCTTGCCATAGGCGAGTTGGCTGGTGCGCTGGTTCATCACCTCGGTGAGATGGAACTGCGTCAACAGTTCTTCACAGCGACGCGCCACCGGCGCACTGTGCCCGAGCGAAGGCCACCATTTGCGACCCAGACCCAAGTGCTGCGAGACCACCAAGGCCAGCGTTTGCAGCGGTGTCATGGTGTCGAACAACTGATTGATCTGGAAGGTGCGCACCATGCCGCGGCCGACCCGCTCGTTCGGTGCCAACGTTGTGATGTCCTCACCCTCCAGCACAATACGGCCTGACGTCGGCTGCAGCACGCCCGTGAGCAGGTTGATGAAGGTGGTTTTACCGGCGCCGTTGGGGCCGATCAGCGCGTGGCGCGCGCCTTTTTTCAGATCAAGACTGACCTTGTTGGTGGCGACAATGCCGCCAAAACGCATCTCTAGGCTTTGCGCGGAAAGCACGGTTTCACCTGAGTTGATGGCGACGGTGCTCATGATTTACCTCCACGCGCTGAGCGCCACCAAGTCCAAGGACGGATCAATCGGTCGCGTCCAACCAGCACCAGCACCACCAGGAAAAGCCCAATCCAGAACATCCAGTACTGCGGCGTGATGGACGATAAAAAGTCCTGCATCAGCTTGAAGACGATGGCGCCAGCAACGCCGCCATACAGCCAACCCGTGCCCCCCACCACCAAGACCAGCATCACGTCAGCTGAGCGGTGGAACTCAAACAAATCCAATGAAGCGAAGCCGGTGGTCTGAGTCATCAACGCACCCGCCGCACCCGCCACAGCGGCCGACAAGGTGTAGGCCACGATCAAGCGCTCATTCACCGGAATGCCGATGGCCATGGCGCGCAGCCGGTTGTCACGAATCGCCATCAGGGTCCCGCCAAAAGGCGAGTGAATGACACGCCGCAGCAGCACGAAGAACACCAGCAACACGCTCAGCGAGTAATACACGGCGGTGAGGCCCGACAAATCAAACTCGAAGCGCCCCAGCAACGGGCCCATGACAACGCCTTGCAGCCCGTCCGCGCCACCCGTCAACCAGCCGAGCTTGTTGGCAATTTCCATCATGATCAGGCCCAGACCGAGCGTGACCATCAACCGCGTCAAATCGCTGCCGCGCAAGATCGTCAGCGAGGCCAGCAGGCCCAACAACGCAGCAGCACCGATACCGACCGCCAGCCCCACCAGCGGGTCCGGCATGACGAGTTTGGCGAACAGCGCAGCGGCATAACCACCGAGTCCGAAGAAGGCTGCATGGCCGAGCGAGACGATGCCGGTGTAGCCCAGAATGATGTCCAGCGACACCGCGAACAGCGCCACGATGGCGATTTCATTGATGATCAGCACGTGGCTGGGCGACAGCACGGGTGCGGCAAAAGCCAGCAACCAGAATAAGACTTCAAAGGGCTTGAGGCGACTTTGCCTGAGCAGCGATTGTTGAGCCTTGAGTTGTGTGTTCATGCTATTTGCCTCCCTTGCGAACAAAGAGGCCTTGCGGACGCCAGATCAAGATCACGATCATCAGGCTGTAAACAATGAAGGCACCAAAATCAGGAATGTAATATTTGCCGGCGACGTCGGCAATGCCCAGCAGCAGCGCTGCCAACAGCGGCCCGGTGATCGACGAAGTGCCGCCGACGGCGACCACGATCAAAAAGTAAACCATGAACTTGAGCGGAAAGGTCGGGTCCAGCCCCAGCACCTCTGCGCCCAGCGCACCGCCCAAACCAGCCAAACCTGAACCGACGGCAAAGGTCGACAAGAACACTAAATTAACGTTGATACCCAGACCCGCCGCCACGCGCTGGTCGTCCACCGACGCCCGCAAACGGCTGCCAAAGCGGGTCTTGGTCAACACGTATTGCAAGGCCACCGTCAGCGCCGCGCACACCGCGATGATGAACAGCCGGTAATGTCCCATGCCCAAGACGAAAGGATCCGTGCCGATTTCAGTGCGGCCTTTGAGCCACTCAGGCAACTGGACGTTTTGCGGCGAAGAACCCAGAAAATAGTCAACGCTGGCCACAGCCATGAAAACCAGTCCAATCGAGAACAGCACTTGGTCTAGGTGCGGTTTGTTGTAAAGCGGCCGGTACAGCGTGCGTTCAAGCACCGCGCCAATCAAGGCCGAGCCCAGAAAGGCCAGCGGCAAGCAGACCAAAAAAGGCACGTCAAAGTGCTGCATCAACAGCACTGTGATGTAGCCGCCGGCCATGGCAAAGGCGCCGTGCGCGAGGTTGATGAAGTTCATCAGCCCCATGGTCACGGACAGGCCCACGGCCAGAATGAAGAGCAGCATGCCGTAGGCAACACCGTCAAAAAGAATAGTCAGCATGTTTGGGAAGGCTCAGAAAAAAAGCCATGCGCAGCGTCCATTAGAGCTGTGCATGGCTCACACCATCGCTGGTTGGTTGACTCGACTTACTTGGTTTTGCCTGGGTCTTTGACGTCTTTGATGACGTCGAATTCGACGTTGTACAACTGACCGTCTTTCTTCTCGACCTTGCGCAGATAAACGTCTTGCACGACGTCCCGGGTTTGTGCATCAATGAACATCTTGCCGCGTGGGCTTTCGAAAATCTGGCCCTTCATGGCGGCCAGCAAAGCGTCACCCGTTGGCATGGCTTTGCCGGTGGTCTTGGCCGTGCGCAGCGCCTCGTAGATCACCCGCATGCCGTCATAGCCGCCAACGGCCATGAAGTTAGGACGCATGCCCTTGTTGGCTTTTTCGAAGGCTGCGACGAATTTCTTGTTCAGGGCCGAAGGATGCGCCGCTGAGTAATGGTGAGATGTCACCACGCCCAAGGCACCGTCGCCCATGTCGTTGAGCTGGTCGTCATCGGTCACGTCGCCAGTTCCAATGAGCTTGATGCCGGCTTTGTCCATACCGCGCTCCAAGAACTGCTTCATCACAGCAGCCCCTGCGCCAGAAGGCACAAACACAAACAAAGCGTCGGGCTTGCCGTCACGTACTTTTTGCAGGAATGGGGCAAAGTCAGGGTTGCGCATGGGCACGCGCAGGGATTCAGTGACTTGGCCGCCGTTGAAGGTCAGGCGCTCTTTGAAGTACTTTTCAGCGTCAATGCCTGGGCCGTAATCGGACACCAGCGTGACCACTTTTTTGATGCCGTTTTTAGGCGCCCAGTCGGCCAAGGCGACTGACACCTGCGGCAGCGTGAAGCTGGTGCGCACAACGTAAGGTGAGGCCTCAGTGATGCTGGAGGTGGCTGCAGCCATCACCACCAGCGGGGTTTTTGACTGCGTGGCGATAGGCGCTGTGGCCAAAGCCGATGGCGTGATGCCGAAGCCGGCCAGCACGTTGACCTTGTCGTTGACGACCAGTTCTTGGGCCAGGCGGCGTGTGGCGTCTGGCAGCGAGGTGTCGTCTTTGACGATCAGCTGAATTTTTTTGCCGGCGACGGTGTCACCGTTTTGTGCCATGTAAAGACGCGCAGCCGCTTCGATCTGTCGTCCAGTGGTCGCCTGCTGGCCCGTCATAGGCAGAATCAAGCCAATCTTGAACGTGTTGTCCTGCGCCAGCGCTGGCAGGGCCGCAGATAAAGTGGCTGCAGCCAAGGCGGCTGCTGTGAAATGGCGTCTTTTCATAAAGTGTCTCCAGCTGGTTGTGCTTAGGTTGCTAGGTTAATACAAGAAAACAAAAACGCGATTATCAACTCACCGGCGGTGGATGGAAACCCGCTATCCTTGGTGACCCTACTTAAGTGCTTTCTGGACACCGACATGCCCCTGCCTCAACAGCCCACCCGCCCCCTGACCAACACCAAGAGTTCCAAAGCCGACAAGGAACTGCTCTTCAAGGCGGTGCTGTGCGCGCTGATCGGCCTCGGGGTCCTGATCTCGCCTTACTTCATTCAGTCGCCAGGCATGCAGGGCATCGTGGCGCAGTCGTCCTTGGTCGGCTGGTTTTCGCTGGCGTTGGGCATTGGCTTTGGTGTGGCCTACGCCCGCCGAGTCATGCGCTCACGGCACTGACTCAACGCTGCCTCAATCGCCGCGTCGGTCTTCTTTGGCAGGACGCGGTACTTTTTTGAGCTTGATCAGCCGCTTCAACTCCATATCGTCCTTCTTGACTTGACGCTCGGCGTCGAGCTTTTGGCCGGCTTCCATCCACAACTGAAACTCGGTCGGCGTTTCCAGCGTGATGCGGCCCAGCGTCGACTGACGAAATTCGTAAATCACGATCTCGGCGGCCTTTTGCAGGTTGATACGGCCTTTTGACAGCACAGCACCCCGTTTGCGACCGATTTCTTCCAACAACTGTTCATCGGTGGTGCCGGCCGGCAGCTCGACCTTGTAGCGCGCCTTCAGGAGCGCCGGGTAGTTCGGGATCAAATAGTCCAGCAACTCCAGCGCGACTTCTTCTTCGTTGAAGGCATTGCGGCCGATCGCACCGCTGGCTGCCAAGTTGTAGCCACTCTTGGCGACGATGATGCGCGGCCACAGCATGCCCGGCGTGTCGAACAGATAAAAGCCGTCGGCCAACACGATGCGCTGCTCAATTTTGGTGACGCCCGCCTCGTCGCCGGTTTTGGTGGCGCGCTTGCCGGTGAGGGTGTTGATCAGCGTCGACTTGCCGACGTTGGGAATCCCGCAGATCAGCACGCGCATCGGCTTGACCATGCTGCCGCGCGTTGGCGCCAACACGTGGCAGGCCTCAATCAAGGCTTTGGCAGGCGTGCTCATGCTGGCATCTAAGCCAATCGCACGGGTGCCCGGCTGGCTGTTGTAGTAGTCGAGCCAGAGCGGCGTGCGCGTTGGGTCAGCCAAGTCTTGCTTGTTCAGCACTTTCAGTGCGGGCTTGCCCTCGGTGAGCTCCGCCAGCATGGGGTTGGCGCTGGAGCCCGGCAGACGGGCGTCCAGCAGCTCGATCACGACATCAATTTCCTTGATCCGCTCGCTGATGGCTTTTTTGGTCAAGTGCATGTGACCGGGAAACCATTGAATAGCCATCTGTGCGTGTTCTTTCTTTGAAAGGTCAGATTGTGAACGGTCTCAGGACCCTGCCCTGCAACTTATGTGGGGTTAGTTCGCCGCAGTCTGCATCCGCAAGCGCCGCGCCGCGTCTTCGGCCCGCGCGTCGTCAATCTCGCGCATCACGGCTTGCATGTCGACGTCGCCCTCAACACGCGCGTAACGGCCGGTGAGCGGTGTGTCATTGCTCAGCAAACCACTTTGGTACAGGCTCCATAGTTCGGGGCCGTATTGGGTCTTCAGCAACTCAGGGGCAAATTGACCAAAGAAATCGCGCAGATTGGCGACGTCGCGCATCAGCATGCGCTGCGCATGGTTGTTGCCGGCAGCATCGACCGCTTGCGGCAGG
>CANFSO010000136.1 GCA_947449895.1 Comamonadaceae bacterium | reverse complement strand
GGTGAGCCTGACCAGCCATGAATACAAGGTGCTTGAATACCTGATGCACCGACCAAATACAGTGGTCTCGCGGGCTGAATTGACCGAGCATATTTACGCGCAAGACTTTGACCGGGACTCCAACACGATTGAGGTTTTTGTCGGCCGACTGCGCAAAAAACTCCCCGCTGAATTGATAGAAACCGTCCGCGGCTTGGGCTACCGGCTGGTGCCGCCAGCATGATTCGCCCGGGCTGGGCGGCGTCGCTGCGTTTTCGCTTGCTGGCGGCCACGCTGGTAGCGCTGAGCTTGGCACTGCTGCTGGCCGGGCTGCTGTTGGCCGGTTTGTTCCGGCAACATGTTGAGCGACAGTTTGAAGACACGCTGCGGCTGCAACTGGATCAGTTGACGGCGAGCGTGAATTTCAATGCAGCGGGTGATCCGCTGCCGATGCCGCAGACCTTGCCTGACCCGCGTTGGCAACAGCCTTATTCAGGGCTTTACTGGCAGATAGATGGAAATGCAGAGGGAGACGGAGGTGGGCCTGAACAACGCGGTTTGCTGCGCTCGCGTTCACTGTGGGATACCGCGCTGACCTTGCCTGCGGATGCCTTGCTCGACGGTGCCGTTCATGCGCATCAAATCGCCGGACCGCTAGGCGTGCGCTTGCTGCTGTTGGAACGCTCAGTCCATGCAGCCGAACAACCCGAGCGCCGCTGGCGTTTGGTGGTTGCCGCCGACACACGCTCACTGGAAGTCGCGGTGACACGCTTCAGCGGCATGCTGGCGGCGTATTTGGTGCTGCTTTTTTTACTTTTAGTGCTGGCTGCGCTGGCACAGGTGTATGTCGGTCTGCGGCCGTTGCGGGCACTGGAGCAAGCAGTGATCAACGTGCGAGAAGGTCGGGCGCAGCGCTTGCAAGGCCAGTTTCCGGCCGAGGTGCAAGCCTTGAGCGATGACTTCAATCTGGTGCTCGACCGGCATGCAGAGGTGGTTGAACGCGCACGCCGTCACGCTGGTAACTTGGCTCACGCCGTGAAAACGCCGCTGGCCGTGCTGGCACAAGTGGCAGCGCAAGACACCGCACCCGCGTTGTCTAGGCTGGTGCAAGAACAAGTTCAAATCGCCACGCGGCACATTGACTGGCACTTAGCACGCGCCAGAGCCGCCGGGGCGCAGCGACTGCCAGGCCAGCGCACCGCCATCAGCCCCGCACTCGGTGGACTGATCCGCGTGATGCAACGCGTGCATGCCGCACGCGGCTTGTTGATTGAGTGCGATACGTCGCTGGACAACACCGACTGGGCATTTGCCGGTGAAGAACAAGACCTACAAGAAATGCTGGGCAACGTGCTAGACAACGCCTGCAAATGGGCGCGTCAAACCGTTCGCGTCAGCGTGGCCGCAGTGGCCGGTGCGTCACCACCGCAGCTGCGCGTGTGCATTGAAGACGATGGACCGGGAATTGACGAAGCCTTACGCCAGCAAGTCTTGGCGCGCGGCGTGCGCGCAGACGAATCAGTGCCGGGGTCCGGTCTGGGCTTGGCCATCGTGGCTGACTTGGTGCAGCTGTATGGCGGTAGCATGCAACTCGGCACATCGACCTTGGGTGGCTTGAAGCTTGAGCTGTACTTACCGGCGGTCAGCTGAAAAACCGACAAGCTTTTATACTCAGCAGCTTTACCCTTTTCTTCAACAGCCTCTGGACAAACACCATGAAACGCTGCACCCCATGAGCAAAAAAGTCTTTATCAAAACCTTCGGCTGCCAGATGAACGAGTACGACTCGGACAAGATGAGCGACGTGTTACATGCCGCTGAAGGCTATGAGCCCACGCAAGACGTGGAAGAAGCTGATCTGATTCTTTTCAACACCTGTTCGGTGCGTGAAAAGGCGCAAGAAAAAGTCTTCAGTGACCTCGGCCGCATCAAACACCTGAAGAAAAAAGGCGTGCTGATCGGTGTCGGTGGCTGTGTCGCCAGTCAAGAAGGTGCTGCCATCATTCAGCGCGCGCCTTACGTGGACGTGGTCTTTGGCCCGCAAACCCTGCACCGCCTGCCCGAGCTGCTGAAAGCCCGCGAGCGTCTGGGCAAATCGCAGGTCGATATCAGCTTTCCTGAGATCGAAAAGTTTGACCATCTGCCGCCAGCACGCGTTGACGGTGCCAGCGCTTTTGTCAGCATCATGGAAGGCTGCTCCAAGTACTGCAGCTATTGCGTGGTGCCCTACACCCGCGGCGAAGAAGTTTCGCGGCCGTTTGACGACGTGCTGGTCGAGATTGCCGGGCTGGCCGACCAAGGCGTCAAAGAAGTCACCTTGCTGGGGCAAAACGTCAACGCGTACCGCGGCCCGATGACCGCAGCCGGAATAAACAGTAAGAGTGGCAACACTGATATAGCGGACTTCGCCCTGCTGCTCGAATACGTCTCCGACATCCCCGGCATTGAGCGCATTCGCTACGTGACCAGCCACCCGAACGAGTTCACCCAAAGCTTGATTGAGGCTTACGCCAAGCTGCCCAAACTGGTGAACCATTTGCACTTGCCCGTGCAGCACGGCAGCGACCGCATTTTGATGGCGATGAAGCGCGGCTACACCGCCATGGAATACAAAAGCACGATTCGCAAGCTGCGCGCCATCCGGCCTGACCTGGCCATGAGCAGCGACTTCATCGTTGGTTTTCCAGGCGAGACTGAAGAAGACTTCGGCAAGATGATGAAACTGATTGACGACGTCGGCTACGACACCTCGTTCAGCTTTATCTTCAGCCCGCGCCCCGGTACACCCGCCGCCACGTTGCATGACGACACGCCGCACGAGGTCAAGCTGCGCCGCTTGCACGAGCTGCAAACCGCCATTGACAACAATGTGCGCGCCATCAGCGCCAGTCGCCACGGCACCGTCCAGCGCATTTTGGTCGAAGGCACGTCGCGCAAAGACGCCACCGAACTGATGGGCCGAACCGAGTGCAACAGGGTCGTCAATTTCAAAGGCCCAGCGCGTTTGGTCGGTCAGATGGTCGACATCAAAATCACCGAAGCCATGCAGCGTTCATTGCGCGGTGAAGTCGTGACAACGGAAGATTTGAGCTTGGCTGTTTGATGGGCGACAAGCCGCGCACGGGTCAGCCATCGTCACCGGCGAGCGGGGCTGCTGTGTCGCGACTGGCCAGCAGCCGCTGGCTGCAGCGATTTTCTTTCCGGCAGCTGTTAGTCATTGCCTTTTTACTGGTCGCAGCGCTGCTGGGTGCCGCCTCGCTCAGGGCCGTTTTCACGCTGGAAGAACTGACCCAACAAAGCCGCGACAGCGGCCTGCGTGCGCTGCAACTGAGTGCCGAGGCGCAGTCTCTGGTTGAGCGCAGTGTGTCGATGGAACGCAGTTCGCGGCAATCGGTGGTGCTTGACGACCGGGTGCTGCGCGAACGCTTCCGCGAAGAAGCTGAAGAGGCGAGCAAAACCATCGACTCGCTCACCCGCGAAGGCGAATCCCTCGCCGCTGCTCAGCGTTGGCGCCAGCACATGCAAAGCATTGCGCGGTTGCTCAGCGGACCGCCTGAAACGGCGCTGGACCGCGACCGCCAGCTGGTCCAAGAATTTCGTGCGCTTGACGGCGTTAACGTGGCCATCGCGCAGCAAGTTCGGCAAACCCTGCAAAGCCAAAATCAGGCACTGGTGGGCCAACTCGAAGCCAGCCGTCAGCGCATGACGCAGCAGGTGATGTGGGCGATTGCTCTGGCCGTGGCCATGGCGCTGACCTTCGGTATCTGGTTCACCCGCCCGCTCAAACGGCTTGAACAAGCCATTGTTGGTTTGGGTGAAAACCGGCTTGACGCCAGCATTGCAATTGCCGGACCGGCTGACTTGGCCCTGATCGGTGAACGGCTGAATTGGCTGCGGCTGCGGCTGGTCGAGCTGGACGCTGACAAGGCGCGGTTTTTACGCCACATTTCACATGAACTCAAAACCCCGCTGGCCTCGCTGCGCGAAGGCGTTTCCTTGCTGCAAGACGGCGTCGGCGGCGTGCTGAGCGAAGACCAGCGCGAAATTGTGCAAATTTTGGGACACAACGCCAGCGTCTTGCAAGGCCAGATCGAAGACTTGCTGCGCTTCAATGCTGCCGCATTTGAAGCGCGCCAGTTGCATCGTCAACGGGTCGATCTGCTGCATCTGGTGGAAGCGCAAGTTGAGGCGCAACAGCTGCAGTGGCGCGCGCGCGAACTGCAGGTGACGGTTGAAAATGACAGCCGATCTGGCGCGCCGATACTGCTTGAAATTGATGCCGACAAAATCGGCACGGCACTGGGCAACCTGCTCTCGAATGCGATCCGTTTTTCGCCTGCAGGCGGTTTGATCCGCATAACGCTGGGGACGCGCCCCGGTCTGGCATTGATTCAGATCGACGACGAAGGCAGCGGTGTTGCTGAAGCCGACCGCCAGCGAATTTTTGAGCCCTTTTACCGCGGTGAACGTCAGCCTGCAGGCGCTGTGCGCGGCAGCGGCATTGGCCTGTCCATCGTGCATGAATACATTGCCGCACACGGCGGCAGCATCGAGTTGCTGCCCGAGCAGCCGGGTGCACACTTCAGAATTGAAATACCTTATGCCCATGTCTCTTGAATCCCTGCGTCTGCCGATTGGCACACCGAGCCGACTGCTCAGCTTGGTCGCCCTGCTGTGGCTCAGCGGCTGTGCCGTGACATCGCTAGCTCCCGCAGCAGACAGCACAGCCATCCCGGCGGCGAGCGTTGTCCCCACAGTTAGCTCCACAGTGTTCAGCAGTGAGATGTCAACGTCAGCCCGGCTCGCCCGCTCTCACGCCAAACAGGTCACCGCTGTGCTCGACTACGCTGACCGCGTCAGGATCTTGCCAGCCCAAGAACTTCCCAACGAAGTAGCGCGCCTGGCACTGATAGTCGAACCCCTAGAGCAACTGAAACTCTCGCTGGCACTGGTGCAGTTGCGACAATTGCCGGCCTTGATCCGGGCGCAAGACACCGTCGCCATGGTGCTTGGCAACAACACCGAAGCCGCGCAAGCGCTGCACCCGCTGGCACGATTGCTGGCCACGCGCTACACCGAGCAGCGTCGGACTGAAGACCAATTCGAGTTACAACAACAACAAGTGCGCGACCTGCAGCGCCGGCTGGACCAAACCACCGAGCGACTTGAAGCGCTGGTCGCCATTGAACGCAGCTTGGGCAGCCGGCCACCGCCCGCGCAGAACAAGCCCCGCAGCAACCAACTTCAGCCATGAACCCAAGTCCTGCCAACGCGGCATCGGCCAACGTTGATGCACTCAAAACAGCAGCCCACGTGCTGGTGGTTGACGACGACCCCGACATGCTGCGCCTGCTCACGCTGCGCCTGAACGCCGCCGGTTACCGTGTCAGCACCGCCACCTCGGCCGAAGCCGCGCTAACACAGCTGCACATTGAAAGACCGCAGCTGGTGCTGAGCGATGTGCAACTGCCCGGCCGTGACGGACTGGCCCTGTTTGACGAAGTCCGTTTGCTGCACCCGTCGCTGCCAGTGATTTTGCTGACCGCGCACGGCACCATTCCGGACGCGGTACAGGCCACCGAGCGCGGCGTTTTCACCTACCTCACGAAACCGTTCGACGGCAAGGCCTTGCTCGACAAAATCGGGCAAGCGCTGGAAATCAGCGCGCCCGGCGACACGCCGGCCAGCGCCGGCAGCAGCGTCTGGCAAAGCGGCATCATCAGCCGCTCTAGCCGCATGGCCGAAGCCTTGGCGGAAGCGCGCATGGTGGCGCAGACCGACGCCAGCGTGTTGATTCGAGGCGAAAGCGGCACCGGCAAAGAATTGCTGGCGCAGTCGATTCACCAAGCCAGCGGCCGCGCCAACAAGCCATTTATCGCGGTCAATTGCGGTGCCATTCCGGAAGCCTTGCTGGAGTCCGAACTTTTCGGCCACATGAAGGGCGCCTTCACCGATGCCGTGGCCAACCACAAAGGTTTGTTTCAGGCGGCAGACGGCGGCACATTGCTGCTCGACGAAATCGGCGATATGCCGCCGGCCCTGCAAGTCAAACTGCTGCGCGTGCTGCAAGAGCGCGTGGTGCGCCCACTTGGTTCGAGCCAATCGATTCCAGTGGATGTGCGCATCATCTCGGCCACGCACCATGACTTGGATGCTGCCATGGCCGAAGGCCTGTTCCGCGCCGATCTGTATTACCGGCTGAACGTCGTGACCTTGACGCTGCCGCCGCTGGCCGACCGGCGCGAAGACATTCCGCTGCTGGCGAATCACTTCCTCCTGAAGCTGGCGCAAAAGTACAGCAAACGCCTCAGCGGTTTCGCCCCTGAAGCCCTGAAAGCCTTGAGCACTGCAGCCTGGCCGGGCAATGTGCGGCAATTGCACAACGTCGTCGAGCAGGTCTGCGCGCTGTCAACCACGCCGCTGATTTCTCTCGCACTGATGCAACGTGCCCTGCGCTCACCGAGCATGGAAGTGCTGAGCTTGGCCGATGCACGCCAGCGTTTTGAGCGTGATTACTTGGTGGGTTTGCTAAAACTCACCGACGGCAACGTGGCCGATGCCGCCCGCTTGGCCGACCGGAATCGCACCGAGTTTTACCGCCTGATGCAAAAACACGGACTGACCTCGGGGCACTTCAAGACCGACACGCCGCCACCGTCGTCAGAGCCTGTCGTCGGATAGCGACACAGCCAAGCCCTTGATTTAAAACAACAAGTCAACGAAGGCTGATCTATCCGCCGTAGCTTGTCGCTGGTTGGCGACAAAAATACGGGTAAACCAGTAGTTTTTGGCATCATGGCTGGTCAGCCGTGGGGGAAAATAGCGCAAACCATTGATTCAAAAGGAATTTTCTGGTCTGGCACGGGCTTTGCCCTAGTTATGCCATGCAAACACTTTTAAACCGCTTGAACGCTCATGGGCAACGCAGCCACTTGCGTGAAGAACGCCATCCGAATTCCGTCACAGCCCCGCCAGTCCACCGCGGCAGCATGACGCCGCGTCCATGGCGCGGTTTCTGGAACAGCGTGCGTGCTGCGGCGCTGCTGCCGCTGAAGGACAAAAGTCTGATATCAGCGACAACGCCAGCAGGCGCTGAACTCGCACCTTGGCAGCAAGCAGCGCAGCGCCGGCGCACGGTGTTTGTGTTGCTCACAGTGATCAGCACCGCGCTGGCGGCCCACTTGTTTTCCAACATGCAGCCGGCCTACGAAAGCGCTTGGATGCAATACAGCCAACTCGCGCTGTTCACCTTGCTGTCAGCTTGGGTGGTCACCGGTTTCATGACCGCGATG
>CANFSO010000135.1 GCA_947449895.1 Comamonadaceae bacterium | reverse complement strand
TGAATACAAATACTTGAATGGCTTCGCTATCAAGAACCGTTTTTTGCACGGCGCCAGCTCGCACTGAATCGAGCGTGGGACTTGTCCATGTGGGCGTGCATGGCTGTGCGTGCAGCGCTGCTGTCGTGGGCCTTGATGGCCTCCAGAATCGCTTCATGCTCGGCTATGGCCGAATGCCAGGATTTCAGATTTTCAAAATGTCCGCCAAGGCGCATGAACAAGGGTCCCCGACGCGAATCCCAGAAACCTTGGACTGTTTCAGTCAGGACTGCATTGCCGCAGGCTTCAACAATCGCTGTGTGAAATGCCCGATCGCCTTCAAGTGGTAACACACCGCGTCCGGCCTCATCAATCATCATGTCCAGGGCGCTGCGCATGGCGACGATGTCTTTGCGTTTGGCCTGTAGCGCAGCCATGCCAGCAATTTCTCCCTCAACGAGTTTGCGCGCTCGTATCAATTCCAGTGGCCCCCACTCTGGCGTAGTGAGTGGCTTTAACTTGGTGCGCTTGCTGCGGTTCAGAACGTAAACGCCAGAGCCTGTGCGAACCTCCACCCAACCATCGACCTCCAGTGCAATCAAGGCTTCCCGCACAGAAGGTCGGCTGACCCCGAGTTGCTTGGCCAGGTCACGCTCTGCCGGCAATCGGCTGCCCACTGTGAATTCGCCTTGGCCAATCAACGACCGCAATTGCTCTGCAATCTGTCGATACAGTCGTTTGGGTTCGACGGCTTGTAGTGGCATGAAGTGAATGCAGCAGTAGATTAAGGGTTAGCCAGAATTGGACAAGTGGTAAGACCAATTAATAATCCCACGATTACGAGACCATGTGCATTCGGCTAAACCCTGTAGTGCGTCAGCCTTTCATTTTGGTAAAGAGCTTTTTCATCAACTCAAGGGGATTCAATGCGACTTCAAGGAAAAACCGTCTTGGTCACTGCCGCTGGACAAGGCATCGGCAAGGCCAGTGCTTTAGCGATGGCCGCAGCTGGCGCCCAAGTTTGGGCCACTGATGTGAATGAAAAATTGCTGGCTGATTACGCCGGCCACGCCAACATTCAGACCCGTGTGCTGGATGTCATGGACAAGGCCGCGATTGTCAGGATGGTGAATGACATTCCGGTATTGGATGTGCTTTTCAATTGCGCGGGTTTTGTCCATGCGGGCTCCATATTGGAAGCGACAGATGACGAATGGAACTTCGCTTTCAATCTCAATGTGCGCTCACAGTTCTGGATGATTCAGGCAGCCTTACCCAAGATGCTCCTGAACAACGCAGGGCAGGGTGGTGGCAGCATCATTAATATGGCCAGTGTCGTGAGCGTCAAGGGTTTACCCAATCGCTTTGTGTATGGTGCCTCCAAGGCGGCAGTGATTGGCCTGACCAAAAGTGTGGCCGCTGACTATGTGATGCAGGGCGTGCGCTGTAATTGCATTTGTCCGGGGACGGTAGACACCCCATCGCTGCAGGATCGCATCAATGTGTTCGAGGATCCAGTTGAGGCGCGGAAAAACTTCATTGCCCGTCAACCGATGGGAAGGCTTGCCAAGGCCCATGAAATTGCGCCACTGGTGGTTTTTCTGGCCAGCGATGAGTCAGCCTTTGTCACCGGTCAGCACTACAGCATTGACGGAGGTATGACCATATGAACCAGCTTGACTTCAAGGGCCGCCATGCGGTTGTGACGGGTGGTGCCACCGGCCTCGGTTATGCCATTGCGCAGCGCTTGCTGCAGTCTGGTGGCAGCGTGACACTCTGGGATCGTGACCGCGTAGCGGCTGAAAAAGCGGCAGTTCAATTGGGCTCTAAAGCCACGGCGGTGGCGGTTGATGTGTCCCAGCACGCTTCAGTGCAGGCGGCCGTCAAGGCGACACTGCTGATGTCGCCAAGGGTCGACGCTCTCGTCAACAGTGCTGGTGTGACAGGGCCTAACGTCAAGCTCTGGGACTATCCGTTGGACGACTGGCGACAGGTCATGGATATCAACCTCACCGGTCTTTTCATGTGTTGCCGTGAGTGGGTACCGCACCTGCGCGCCAACAATTACGGCCGTATTGTCAACATCGCTTCGGTGGCCGGTAAAGACGGTAATCCGAATGCCAGTGCCTACAGCGCGAGCAAGGCTGCGGTGATCGCATTGACCAAATCTTTAGGTAAGGAGTTGGCCGATTCAGATGTGCGCGTCAACTGCGTGACGCCGGCTGCGGTGAAGACCGCGATGTTTGACCAGATGTCGCCCGAACACATCGCATTCATGCTGTCCAAGATTCCCATGGGTCGTTTTGGGACGCCCGAAGAAGTTGCCGCCATGGTGGCTTGGCTGTGTACGGAAGAATGTTCTTTTTCGACAGGCGCGGTATTTGATCTCTCTGGCGGACGTTCAACGTACTGATTGTGTGTTCACATTAAAATTTATCGATAAAAATTTCAATGAGATATTTTGTCGATAAAATTTAGATTGCAATAACCAAGGGGGCACCCATGAAACGCTTTGCTGTTGGCCTGCTGGCTGCTTTGTCAATGCTCGGAATCAGCCACGCGGCCTTCCCCGAAAAGCCGATTCGTTTCGTCGTCGCCTTTGCGCCGGGAAGCTCCACCGACATCGTGGCGCGTTTGATTGGCGAGCAGTTGTCCGTCTCGCTGGGCCAGCCGGTGATCATCGAAAACAAGCCGGGCGCAGGTGGCAACATTGCCACGCAAGGCGTGATGAATGGGCCAGCCGACGGCTACACCTTGCTGTTTCACAGCGTCGCTTACGCCGTGAATCCCAATCTGTTCAGCCATGCTGGGTATGACGCGGTGAATGATTTGCAGCCGGTGGCGATGGGGGGCTTTACGCCTAACTTGTTGTACGTGCATCCCGACGTCAAGGCCACCACGCTGCCGGAGTTGCTGGCGCTGGCCCGCAATGGAACGATGGCATATGCATCGTCAGGCAACGGCACGACGACGCACTTGGGCGCTGAGTGGCTGTTCCGTGGGCTGGCCAAGGTGGACATCACGCATGTGCCGTTTCAGCCGGCAGCTGCCACCAATGCGGTGGTCAGCGGTCAGGTGCCTATCGCCTCGACCTCGATGCCGCCAGCAGTGCCTTTTGCCAAAACTGGCAAGGTGCGCCCCATTGCCGTCATGTCCCTTAAGCGCAGTCCGGCTCTGCCTGATGTTCCGACGGTGGCTGAGCTGGGCTACAAAGACTTTGAAGCCAACACTTGGTTCGCTGTCTTTGCGCCCAACAAAACACCACCCGCCGTGCTCGACTTTCTGAACAACGAAATCAACAAAGCATTGGGCGCCAAGTCCTTGCAAGACCGTTTTGAAACACTGTCGCTCGAAGCTATCCGGATGGACCGTCCGACGCTGCGGCGCTACGTCGAAAGCGAAGTGGGCAAATGGGGCCGACTGGTCAAAGATCTCAAAATCCAGGTTCAGTGAACCTTCTAATTCAATAAAAAAGGAAATGCAATGCGTTTTGTCAGTTACCGCGCCGGAGTGACTCCAGGCTGGGGTGTTTTAGTTGGCGCAGAGGGCGTCGTTGACAGTCGCCAACTGGGCAGCCAGTTACCGTCTACTTTGCGCGAATTCATCGCCTTGTCGGCCACTCAACCCAACTTGATGGCCGACGTCAAGGCGCGTGCGACCGCCGCCACGCCAACCCGACTTGACGCGGTCACATTGGCGCCCTGCGTGCCGCAGCCCGGCAAGATCATTTGCCTCGGCGTGAACTATTACGACCACGCCAAAGAGGGCGGCAATGCTATCGCTGATTACCCGGCTTTCTTTTTGCGCTGCGAGACCTCGCTGCTGGCCCACGGCGCGCCCTTGCAGGTGCCGGCTATTTCAGACAAGCTTGATTTCGAAGCCGAGCTGGCCGTGGTGATTGGCCAGCGCACGCGTTTTGTCTCGGAGGCAGACGCTCTTAAATCGGTCTTTGGCTACGCCTGCTTCAACGACGCCAGCCTGCGCGACTACCAGCGCCGCACCACCCAATGGACGATCGGCAAGAACTTCGATGCCACTGGCGGCTTTGGTCCGAGCTTGGTCACGCCCGACGAACTGCCGCCCGGTTGCACCGGCTTACGCATTCAGTCGCGGCTGAATGGTCAGGTGATGCAGAACGCCAACACCACTGACATGGTGTTCGGCGTGGCGCGCACGATTTCTCTGCTGTCTGAGGCCATGACGCTTGAGCCCGGTGACGTATTGGTGATGGGCACGCCTGGTGGCGTTGGCTATGCGCGCACGCCGCCGGTGTGGATGAAAGCCGGTGACACCATTGAGATTGATATTGAGGGTGTGGGTATTTTGTCAAACCCCGTCACCGCCTGAAAAAATGGATAACAAGGAGACTCGCATGCAACGCAGACATCTTTTTCAAACCACCGCCACCTTGGGTTTGGGCGCTTTGGCCGGCTGCGCCTTGCCGGGCAACGCGACAACACAGCAGCCTAAAACACCGTTTGATGTGCCCGCCACATTTGTGCCGATCGTCGGTTCCGACATGATGTTTCCGGTGCGCCGTATTTACTGTATTGGTCGCAACTACGCGGCGCACGCCCGCGAGATGGGTTCAGACCCAACCCGTGAGCCGCCGTTCTTTTTTCAAAAGCCAACCGACGCGATTCAAAACGTTGCGCCTGGCACTGTGGCCGATCACCCCTATCCGAGTTTGACCAAGAACTACCACTACGAAGTCGAGCTCGTGGCGGCTCTGAACAAAGGCGGGCGCAACATTCCGATGGCCCGTGCGCTGGAACATGTGTACGCCTACGGACTGGGTCTCGACATGACGCGCCGCGATTTGCAACGTGCCTTGGGCGATGAGAAAAAGCCATGGGAGATTGGCAAGAGCTTTGACCACTCAGCCCCGATTGGACCGCTGCACTTGGCGACGAAGACTGGACCTTTCACCCAAGGCAACATTTGGCTCAAAGTGAATGGCCAGACCAAGCAAAACGCCAACCTGAACCAGATGATTTGGAGCGTGGCCGAACAGATCAGCAAGCTCTCAGAGGCGTTTGAGTTGATGCCTGGCGACATCATTTATTCGGGCACGCCAGAAAATGTCGGGCCGGTGGTGCGCGGTGACGTCATCGATTGCCACATCGACGGATTGCCGAACTTGAGCATCAAGATCGTCTGACGACGCCCGGCTGAGCTGTGCCAAGGTCAGGCGCTGTGGCCGCTTACTTTGGCTTGGCTAGCGACCAGTGTGGCGGTGCGCGTGTAGTGCTGTACCAGCAGCTTGACAGCTTCGTCCGCATCGCCTGCGATGGCTGCCTCAAAGATGGCCGTGTGCTCGGTGTGTTCGTTTCGTGAACTGAAATTTTGGCCGGCCGCTACTTGTCGAAATCGGTAAGCTTCATCGGCTAGGCTGTCACAAAAGCTGCGCATCCAGCGCGATGGACAGCGTACCAACAACACCTTGTGAAACTCGCGGTGCAAGGCTTCCCACTCCGGGTTCGGAATGTATTTGTCGGGCGCCAGCGACCGCTGCGTGCGCGAGAGTTGGTGCACCAGCACCACCAGTGCATGTTCCCAGGCCGTGTCGCGTGCGTTGATGGATTCGCGCAGGGCTAAGCTTTCGAGTTGTGCCCGAGTCTGTGTGAGGATGGGCAACTCGTCCCACTTCAGGGCTGTCACGCTGAAGCCGCGCTGGTCGGTTCTGGCCACTAAACCTTCTGCCGACAAGCGGCTGAGTGCTTCCCGAAGCGGGCTGGCGCCCACTTCGTAGCGCTTGCACATGGCTTCTACGCGCAACTTGCTGCCCGGTTCCAGTGTTCCATGGGTGATGTCATGACGCAATTGCTCATAGACGGCGCTGGCACGGGTGGTGCCGACGCTGCCGTCAGCGGATGTTGGGAGTGGGGACTTGCGCGCCATGGGGTGAGGTTTTTGCTAATTTATCGATTAATTTTAAGTTTATCGCATCGACCACATGACTCATTTATCGCGCATGAAGTGCTTTAGTTGCGACGTTAAATTCAATTATTTTCAACGTTGACGCCAAAAGCGTTCATCTTTTATGCGCAGAGAACAGGCTAAAGTCTGGGGCTTAAAAGGTGACTTACTTGTTTAAGACCGGAATCTATTGAGTTCTCATTGATTTTTATAAGTTCAAAGGATTTTTATGTTGACTTTGCGACCTTCTAGCGAACGCGGCTACGCCGACCATGGCTGGCTCAAGTCTTACCACTCGTTTTCCTTTGCTGGTTACCACGACCCGGCGCACATGGGCTTTGGCAATTTGCGCGTCATCAATGAAGACCGTATCGCACCTGGTACCGGTTTTGGCACGCACAGCCACCGTGACATGGAAATCGTCAGCTATGTGATGAGTGGCGCCATCGGCCACAAAGACAACATTGGCAACGGCGCGTCGATTCCGCCGGGCGATGTGCAGCGGATGAGCGCCGGCCGTGGCATTTCGCACAGCGAGTTCAATCATGCAGAGGACTCGGTCACACATTTCTTGCAAATCTGGATTCAACCCAACGTCACTGGCATTGACCCCGGATACGAGCAAAAGAGTTTTGCCGATGCCGACAAACGCGGCAAGTTGCGTTTGGTGGCCTCACCGGATGGGGCCTCTGGTTCGGTCACCATCCATGCGGATGCGCGCTTGTACGCAGGGCTTTTTGATGCCCTTGAAGAGGCGCGCTTGGTGCTCGACCCCCAGCGCAAAGCCTATGTTCAATTGATTCGCGGTGAACTGCAAGTCAATGGCCAGTTACTCAAGGCTGGGGACGCCGCCAAGCTCGAAGCCGAGAGTGTCTTGCACCTTGCGAACGGCAAAGATGCTGAGGTGTTGGTGTTCGATTTGAGCGCTTGACCGCGATTTCCAAGTTTCCCTTGTTGTTTTACTTTAAAAAGAAAGAGTCTCATGTTGACGTCCCTGCAAAATCCGTTGTCCTTCTTTGGCCGGGTCCTGATCGCTTTGCTGTTTATCCCCGCCGGATTTGGCAAGATTGCTGGATTCGTTGGAACAGCAGCCTATATCTCCAAGATGGGTGTGCCGCTTCCAGAGGTCGCAGCGATCATCGCCATCGTCGTTGAACTCGGCCTGGGCATCTTGTTGTTGGTCGGTTTTCAAACCCGCTGGGCAGCTCTAGGCATCGCTATCTTCACATTCGTCATCACCTTCATCTTCCATCAATACTGGGGAATTCCTGCTGAGATGGTGATGTCGCAAAAAATGAATTTTTTCAAGAACATGGCTGCTGTAGGCGGCTTGCTGAGCATTGCCGCATGGGGCGCGGGTGCTTGGAGCGTTGACGC
>CANFSO010000134.1 GCA_947449895.1 Comamonadaceae bacterium | reverse complement strand
AGCCGCTATGTGTTCCCCAAAGACAGCTCCCTGAAAATTCTCACCAGCGGCTTGTTGGGTGAGCAGTACATTGGCATTGCGCCCGGTGCGGAGGAGAAACTTCTTGCGGCTGGCGATGTGATCAATACGACCCAGTCAGCAGTGGTGCTTGAAAACCTCATCAGTCAGTTTTTATACAGCAAGGCTGCAGACAGCGGTTCTACCAGTTCGGCTGCGCCAGCAGCAGTGACCGGGGCTAATAAATGAAAACGCTTCATGACTCGGCGCCGATTTTTTCGCGCTCAATCAGGTCAATGCTTCTGGTCGCCGTCGGGCTTGTACTGGCCGTGCTTCAGGGCTGCGCTGTGTCACCCGGCGCTAATCCGCGTGACCCTTGGGAGCCGTTCAACCGTAACGTATCCAACTTCAACGAAGGCTTAGACAATGCGGTCATCAAGCCGGTGGCGACAGCCTACCAAAGTGTCACACCGCAAATCATGCGGACAGGGGTCAACAATTTTTTTGGCAATATCTCAGACGTCTGGTCGCTCGTCAACAACGTGTTTCAGCTGAAGCCCGCAGAGTCCGTAGAGACCTTGTTTCGCGTCGGCGTAAATACGACCGTTGGGCTCTTCGGTTTGATTGATGTGGCGACTGAGTTGAAACTGGAAAAACACACGGAAGACTTTGGACAGACCTTAGGTTACTGGGGCACGCCAACCGGACCTTATGTGGTGTTGCCCTTGTTTGGACCTTCTACCTTGCGTGATACGCTGGCCTTGCCAGTCGATGCCAAGGGCAATCTCGTGAACAGTATGAATGACGTGGCGTTGCGCAACAGTTTGATCACCTTGCGCTTGGTAGACCTTCGGGCCAATTTGTTGCGTGCGGGTAATCTGCTGGATGCTGCGGCACTCGACAAGTACAGTTTCACTCGGGACGCCTATCTGCAACGTCGGCGTGGACAGATCAGCGGTCCACGTGACGATGTGATCTGGGATGAGGAGCGCTACGATTTGCCTCTGCCGGCTACGGACGCAGGCGCGCCAACACCCAGTACTCAAGAAGTTAAACCTGCGGCTACAGAAACTTCACCTTGATACCTGAACCTTTGGGCATGTACAGGGTCTTAACAGTTCATCTCTAAGGACTTTTGAGGTTTGACTCTGCTCCTTCTTTCAGGGTCTCCGATACTTGGTGAACAGCTCGAGTCTGTAACTGCTGCTGACTTGGCGCTATCGCCTTTGCAAGATTGAAAGAATTCCGTGAAATTAAACCGTCGACACATTGCTCATTTTTTGCTCGCTTCTGTGACCTTTATCGCCTTATTCGCTGTTCCTGTTGTGCGCGCCGCTGACGAGGGACCTGAGGAGATGATTCGTCGCCTGTCTACCGATGTGCTGAACAACATCAAGGCTGATAAGGACGTACAAAAAGGGGATGTGAGCAAGATCACCTCTTTTGTAGACAGCAAGGTCATGCCGAACGTGAACTTCACGCGAATGACGGCTTCTGCCGTGGGCCGCAACTGGCGACAGGCCACCCCTGAGCAGCAAAAGCGCTTGCAGGATGAGTTTAAAAACATGCTGGTGAGAACTTACTCTGGAGCATTGAGCCAAGTGAAAGATCAGACGGTTAGCGTCAAGCCTTTGCGTGCAGGTGCTGCAGATACCGAAGTGATTGTGCGCACTGAGGTGATAGGCCGTGGAGACCCTGTTCAGTTGGATTACCGCATGGAAAAAACGGCCTCTGGCTGGAAGATTTATGATTTCAACGTGCTCGGCGTCTGGATGGTGGAAACCTACCGCACGCAATTCGCGCAAGAAATCTCGGCACACGGCATTGACGGTTTGATCGCAACGCTCGTGCAGCGCAATAAAAGTGGCTCTGTGGAGAAAAAGAGCTGATTTCGATTTGACGCCCATCTTGAGCATCAATAATTGACTGGATCCGCCGTGTTGCTAAAACTCCCCGCTGTGCTGACTCACAACCAAGCCAGTGAATGGGGCCGCAGCCTAAAGCTCGCATTGCGGGCCGCTTCAGCTGACCAAGCGCCTGTCATTGCTGATGCCAGTGCACTGACCCACTTTGACTCGTCCGCACTGGCTGTTTTGCTGGATTGCCGTCGCGAGGCATTGGCCATGGGGCGAACATTTTGGGTGCAAGGTTTGCCGCCACGTTTGCGTCAATTGGCGGGTCTCTACGGCATTGCAATGCTGATACCATCACCCGCTTGATGACGCCTGCGCAGTTGCTGTGAACGCTAACTGCAGGGGTCATTCCTGTCAGCTCAGCCTACCTGCGGGCTAGCCCCTAAAATAGAGGGCTCATGCCCGCCATATCATTTCAGTCCGTTTCCAAATCATTCCAGTCTTCACGAGGTGCTCCAAGTCCAGTCGTGCAAGCGCTGGACCATGTCAGTTTTGACATTCAGCCCGGCGAATTTTTCGGCCTACTCGGTCCTAACGGTGCCGGAAAAACCACCTTGATCAGTATTCTGGCGGGCCTCTCCCGCGTCAGCAGTGGTCGGGTTTTGGTGCACGGCCACGACGTGGTGACCGACTACGCACAAGCACGCCGACAATTGGGTGTAGTGCCTCAAGAACTGGTGTTTGACCCCTTCTTCACGGTGCGCGAAGCCTTGCGCATCCAGTCCGGTTATTTCGGCATCAAGAGCAATGACGACTGGATCGATGAATTGCTCAGCAGCTTGGGGCTTGCAGACAAGGCGCACGCCAATATGCGCCAACTGTCCGGCGGCATGAAGCGTCGCGTGCTGGTGGCGCAGGCCCTTGTGCACAAGCCGCCCGTGATCGTGCTGGACGAGCCCACAGCGGGTGTCGATGTGGAGTTGCGGCAAACGCTGTGGCAGTTCATCGCCAAATTGAACCGAGAGGGCAGCACCGTGCTGCTCACCACGCATTACCTTGAAGAGGCTGAAGCGCTGTGCGGCCGCATTGCGATGCTCAAGCAAGGTCGGGTGGTGGCGCTGGCTTCTACCTCTGATCTACTCAAGAGCGCGTCATCGAATGTGCTGCGTTTCAAGGTCGATCGCGAGTTGCCTGAAGCGCTGGCTGTACAGGCACGCGTGACAGGTCGCATCGTGCAGTTCCCTGCACACAACGCGCGTGAGATTGAGAGCTATCTGGCGGCTGTGCGAGAGGCTGGCTTGGTGGCCGAAGATGTCGAAATTCGAAAGGCGGACCTTGAAGATGTATTTCTTGAAGTCATGTCCGACAAAACCGTTAGCACGACAGCCTCAGAGGTGACCGCATGAACGGCTGGCAAACACTTTTCTATAAAGAAATCTTGCGCTTTTGGAAAGTCGGTTTCCAAACTGTTGGTGCGCCGATTCTGACGGCGGTGCTTTACATGCTGATTTTTGGTCACGTGCTGCAAGACCAAGTCAAGGTCTACGGCAGCGTCAGCTACACAGCATTTTTGGTGCCTGGCTTGGTGATGATGAGCGTGCTGCAAAACGCCTTTGCCAACAGCTCTTCCTCCTTGATTCAAAGCAAACTCATGGGGAATTTGGTGTTTTTGCTGCTCACTCCTCTGTCACATTGGCATTGGTTTGTGGCTTATGTGGGGTCTTCGGTGGTTCGCGGCCTGGCGGTCGGTCTCGGTGTTTTTGTCGTCACGGCATTTTTTGGTCAGCCTGGCTTTGTCGCGCCACTGTGGTCGGTGGTGTTTGCTGTACTCGGTGCCGCGCTGCTGGGTGGGCTGGGTTTGATCGCGGGCTTGTGGGCTGAAAAATTTGACCAGATGGCCGTGTTTCAGAACTTCATCATCATGCCGATGACGTTTCTGAGCGGCGTGTTCTACTCCATCCACTCGTTGCCGCCGGTATGGCAAACGGTGAGTCACCTGAACCCGTTTTTCTACATGATTGACGGTTTCCGGTATGGTTTTTTTGGCGTCAGCGATGTCTCGCCGTGGCTGAGTCTGGCGATTGTCGGCAGCGCCTTGATTGTGGTCAGCTGGATGGCTGTGCACTTGCTGAAAATCGGCTACAAGATTCGTCATTAAAAATTCGAAAATCCGCTAAAGCCCTATTTCCTTGAACTAACTGCCCTTATTTTTTAACACCATGACCAGCGACGAACTTCAGGCCCTCATCAGCGCCAACATTGACTGTGAGCACATCGAACTGTCGGGCGACGGTCGGCATTGGTATGCCACCATCGTCTCTAGCATTTTTGAAGGCCAGCGGCTGATTCAGCGGCATCAGCGCGTCTACGCCACGCTGGGCGGTCGCATGCAGTCCGACGAAGTTCATGCCCTGTCGATGAAAACCTTCACGCCCGCCGAGTGGGCTGCGAAAAACTAAAACTAAAAAATCATGGACAAGCTACGCATCAAAGGCGGCACATCGCTGTCTGGCACGGTTGATATTTCAGGCGCTAAAAATGCCGCCTTGCCCGAGCTCTGTGCGGCGTTGCTCACCGACGAACCTGTCACGCTGACGAATGTGCCGAGGCTGCAAGACGTCTCGACCATGCTCAAGTTGATTCGCAACATGGGCGTCACGGCCGAGCAGGGCGCAATGGGTCAGCCTGATGCTGGCACGGTGCGGATTGACGCCGGCCCCCTGCACACGCCTGAAGCACCTTACGAGCTGGTGAAAACCATGCGCGCCTCGGTGTTGGCGCTGGGGCCGCTGCTGGCGCGCTTTGGGCGTGCTCGGGTGTCCTTGCCGGGCGGCTGCGCGATTGGCTCGCGGCCGGTGGACCAGCACATCAAAGGTTTGCAGGCAATGGGCGCCGAGATTGTGGTGGAGCACGGCTACATGATTGCGCGTCTCGCGCCCGGCCTGACGCGGCTGCAGGGTTGCCATTTAACGACCGATATGGTGACGGTGACTGGCACCGAAAACTTCATGATGGCGGCAGCGCTGGCTGAAGGCGAAACCATTTTGGAAAACGCCGCGCAAGAGCCGGAAATCGGCGATCTGGCCGAGATGCTGATCAAAATGGGTGCGAAGATTGACGGCCACGGCAGCCGGCGCATTCGTATTCAGGGCGTGTCGCGTTTGCATGGCGGCACGCATCAGGTGGTCGCTGACCGCATTGAAACCGGCACTTTTTTGTGCGCTGTGGCTGCGGCTGGCGGTGATGTGGTCTTGCGCCACGGCCGCGCCGACCACTTGGAAGCGGTGATCGAGAAGCTGCGCGAGGCAGGTGCAACGGTCAGCGCTGGTGAGGGTTACATCCGCATCGAGTCGCAGGGCCGGCTCAAAGCGCAGTCGTTCCGCACCACTGAATACCCCGGCTTCCCGACCGATATGCAAGCGCAGTTCATGGCGCTGAACGCGATTTCACACGGCACCAGCGTGGTCACAGAGACGATTTTTGAAAACCGTTTCATGCACGTCAATGAAATGGTGCGCTTGGGCGCGAACATCCAGATCGACGGCAAGGTCGCACTGCTGGACGGGGTTGAAAAACTCTCTGGCGCCACCGTCATGGCGACTGATTTACGGGCGTCGGCCAGCTTGGTGATTGCTGGTTTGGTGGCCGAGGGCGAAACCGTGGTGGAGCGGATTTACCACTTGGACCGCGGTTACGACCAAATGGAAACCAAATTGCGCGGCATTGGCGCAGACATCGAAAGGGTCAAGGGATGATCACGCTGGCGCTGTCCAAGGGACGCATTTTTGACGATATTCTTCCGCTGCTGCGGTCAGCCGGCATCGAGGTGCTGGACGACCCGGAAAAGTCACGCAAGTTGATTTTGGACACCAACCAGCCCGACCTGCGCGTGGTGCTGGTGCGCGCTACCGACGTGCCGACCTATGTGCAGTACGGCGGCGCAGACTTGGGTGTGGTGGGCAAAGACACGCTGCTTGAATCTGGCAGCCAAGGCTTGTACCAGCCGTTGGATTTACAAATCGCCAAATGCCGCATCAGCGTGGCTGTGCGTGATGGCTTTGACTACGCCGCAGCCGTGCGCCAAGGTGGACGGCTCAAAGTCGCCACCAAGTACGTGGGCATTGCGCGCGATTTCTTCGCCAGCAAGGGCGTCCATGTCGACTTGATCAAGCTGTATGGCAGCATGGAACTCGCCCCTTTGACGGGCCTGGCCGACGCCATCGTCGACTTGGTTTCCACCGGCAACACGCTCAAAGCCAACCACTTGGTGGAAGTCGAACGCATCATGGACATCAGCTCACACTTGGTGGTCAACCAAGTGGCGCTCAAGCTCAAACAAGAGCCGATTCGCCGCCTGATCGATTCACTGGCTCGGGCTGTCGCCGCTTAATATTTTCTTTTCAGTTGTCCAAATGAACCTCGTCGCCAAACCTGTCCGTCTGTCCACCCTTGCCAGCAGCTTTGAAGCCGCGTTCAAGGCGCGCCTGCATTGGTCAGCCGACGCCGACGCGGCGATTGAAGAGCGCGTCGCGGCGATTCTGGCCGACGTGCAGTTGCGCGGTGATGCTGCTGTGCTCGAGTACACCAGCCGTTTTGATGGACTCGAGGCGGCCAGCGTGCAGGCCTTGGAGTTGACGCAGGCCGAACTTAAAGCGGCTTTTGAGGGGCTGCCAGAAGCTCAGCGCGCTGCGCTGCAAGCGGCGGCAGCACGGGTTCGCAGCTACCACGAGGCACAGAAAAAAGCCTGCGGCGAAAGCTGGAGCTACCGCGATGACGACGGCAGTTTGCTGGGACAAAAAGTCACGCCACTCGACCGCGTGGGCATCTACGTGCCTGGCGGCAAAGCGGCTTATCCATCGTCGGTGCTGATGAACGCGATTCCGGCGCATGTCGCCGGTGTCGGCGAGATCATCATGGTGGTGCCGACGCCGCGCGGCGACAAAAACCCGCTGGTGCTGGCCGCTGCTTATGTGGCCGGCGTCACGCGGGTCTTCACCATCGGTGGCGCGCAAGCGGTGGCCGCACTGGCTTACGGCACGGCCACGGTGCCAGCAGTCGACAAAATCACTGGCCCAGGCAACGCCTATGTGGCAGCGGCCAAGCGCCGCGTTTTCGGCACCGTGGGCATTGACATGATTGCCGGACCGTCAGAGATATTGGTCTTGGCTGACGGCAGCACGCCAGCTGACTGGGTCGCCATGGATCTTTTCAGCCAAGCCGAGCATGACGAACTGGCGCAAAGCATTTTGCTGTGCCCGGACGCCGCCTACATTGACGCAGTACAAGCCGCCATCGACCGTTTGCTGCCGAGCATGCCGCGCGCCGCCATCATCGCCAAATCCCTGAACGACCGCGGCGCTTTGATTCAGACCCGCAGCATGGAAGAAGCCTGCGAGATCAGCAACCGCATTGCGCCGGAGCATCTCGAAGT
>CANFSO010000133.1 GCA_947449895.1 Comamonadaceae bacterium | reverse complement strand
GACAGGTTGATCTGCGGTCCACCGTTCTGGATGGTGTCGCGGTCGACCACGCTGATTGCCGCCGGCGCATCAAAGCTGCGCTGCTCAGACCGCGTGGCGGAGATCACCACTTCTTCAAGTGATTGGGCTGCCAGTGGAAGCGGCGAAACACCCGCAACTACCAGTGCCCATGATGCTTTTTCCCAAGAACGGCCGATCTCCGTGGGACTGTTTCGGCAGACTGTTTTTTTTGATGGCATGGTTATCCCGAACTCATTTAAAACGTTCTACATCGTCAAGCGCGCAGCGGCTTCACGGTACTTGCAAGGTCGACAGGTAGTCCGCGAGCATGTCGAGTTCTTCGACGACCAATCCCTGTGCGGCTGAGGTCATGGTGCCATCCAAGTCACCCCGCGTGCCAGCCTTGAAGGCTTTGAGTTGCTCTAGCAAATAAGGCTTGTGCTGTCCCGCCAGCCTTGGCATTTGCTGTTGGCCGACCAGCGTGGCGGTGTGACAGGCCACGCAGTTGTTGGCGGCGGTCACGGCACGGCCTTTGGCGACGGTCTCCTCACTGGCTTGTCCCGTCGGCGGCGTCATTTTTTGGGCGTTGAAGTACGCGGCCAGATCGTTCAGGTCGGTATTGCTCAGCTTGGCGGCGAAAGGCGCCATCACGTCGCTCTTGCGCCGACCTTCACGAAACATGTAAAGGGCCGTCACAAGGAACTGACGCGGTTGACCTGCGATGGATGGAATGGTGGGAATGACTGAATTGCCATCGGCACCGTGGCAGGCGATACAGGCCTGGGCCTTGACCCGGCCCTCTTCAAGGCCGGCTTGCGCATGAGACGTGAGCGCGGCTAGAACAAAAACGGCAGCCATTTTCATGGCCGCCGTTGTGTTCCAGCGCCGCGCGTTGATTGAACGCGTGGGTTGGATCAATGTCATGTTTTACTTCGAGTAGCTCACGCGGTAAATGATGCCGTTGAAGTCGTCAGAAAACAAAATGGCGCCATCCTTCATCTGTAGCACGTCAACTGGACGACCCCACATCGGTGGGTCACCCTGTTCGTTTTCTAGGAAGCCATCAATGAATGCGTGCTTGGTGGCTTTGCCTTTGGCATCGACGTTCACGCGGATCAGGTTGTAGCCATGCTTAGGATTGCGGTTCCATGAACCGTGCTGTGCAATCAACATGCTGTTCTTGTATTCAGCCGGGAACATGTTGCCGGTGTAGAACTTCAAGCCCAGTGGTGCAATGTGAGCACCCAGTTTCAAGACTGGTTTTTTGAATTCGTCGCAGGTGCGGTTTGCGCCATAGACTGGATCAAGCGTGTCGCCTTGGTGGCAGTATGGAAAGCCAAAGTTTTCACCTTTTTTCGTTGCCACGTTCAGCTCGTCGTTTGGCAAGTCGGTACCCAGCCAGTCACGGCCATGCTCGGTGAACCAGAGTTGTTTGGTGACAGGATGAAAGGCCATACCAACGCTGTTGCGAACGCCTTGAGCATAGTTCTCCATGATGCCGGTCTTCGGATCAACACGCAGGATCGAAGCCTCGTTGTAGGTCGGCATGGTGATGTTTTGCGGCGAGCCGATGTTGAAATACAGTTTGCCGTCCGGCCCCATGACCATGTACTTCCAGAAATGGCCAGCCGCCTTGTTCGGATCCAAGTTGTCGATTACCACCTTGCCTTCGCCGGGGTTGTCCAGATTGGATTCAATGTTGTCGTAGCGCGTGATGCGGTTGCGCTCGGCAACATACAGCGTCCCTCTGTCAAAGACGATGCCGTTAGGGGTGTTCATACCTTTTAAAAGAACCTTAACTTCCCGCTTGCCATCTTTGTCCACGATGGCGTGAACGACCGACAGGTTGCGATTGCCCACAAACACGGTGCCCTTGTCGCCCAAGGCCATGGTGCGGGCTTCTGGCACGCCTTCTGCCCAGACTTCAATTTTGAAGCCCTTTGGGAGCTTGAGGGTGTCCATCTTCAGCTCGCTGACAGGCCGGCCGGTCAGGTGCGGCGCAAAAGGGTGCAGTGTGGAAGCCGCTTGTTCCGGTGCGCTGCCTTGTTTCCAAGAGGGCGGTGCGGCTGGTGCTGCAGCTTGTTGGGCAAAAGCGGTACTGGCCAAAGTTGCCAGTACAGCGGCGCCTAGAATGTTCTGAATACGCATGATGAAGGGGTCTCCTGTGTTGTAAGTTTTTACCCGTCGCACATCCGGTCATGCGCCGCAGCGAAATCATTCTATATTGAGGATTGACTGTTGCTGGCGGATTGCCGGTCTTGTAGCAAAATGGAGGTTCCATGACTGCTCCTTTCCCCCCTTCCGGCGCTCGCCGTATTCCCAAGCCGGTAACGTCCGTCACCTCGCCCGGTAACGGCCCTCCTACGATTCGACTGAACAAGCGTATGGCCGAGCTCGGTATGTGTTCGCGCCGCGAAGCCGACGACTGGATCGACCGAGGCTGGGTTCGTGTCAACGGCAAGCCGGCCTTGATGGGGCAACCCGTTTCGCTCAGCGACCGCATTGAAGTGGCGCAGCAGGCAGAGCATCAGCAGCGCCAGCAGGTCACTATTTTGATCAACAAACCGGTCGGTTATGTCAGTGGTCAAGCCGAAGACGGGCACGAGCCGGCCGTGGTGCTGGTTCAGCCGCAAAACCGCTGGACTGAATGCAACAGTCGCATGCGCTGGGGCCACGAGCAGTTGCGCGGCTTAGCGCCTGCTGGCCGCCTCGACATCGATTCCATCGGCCTGTTGGTGCTGACCCAGGACGGCCGTGTAGCGCGCCAGCTGATTGGCGAAGACTCTGCGATGGAAAAAGAATATTTGGTGCGGGTGAGCTACGGTGCTGAGACGGTGAACGTACAGGGCGCTTTTCCGGCCGATCAGTTAAAGCGCTTGTGCCATGGCCTGAGCTTGGACGGCGTGGCGCTTAAGCCAGCGCAAGTGGCTTGGCAAAACCCCGAGCAACTGCGCTTCGTGCTGAAAGAAGGCAAAAAGCGACAAATTCGCCGCATGTGCGAGCAAGTGGGTCTGTTCGTCACCGGGCTCAAGCGGGTCCGTATCGGCCGTGTCAATTTAGGCCACTTACCTGTTGGACAGTGGCGCTATCTGGCCTCACACGAGCGGTTCTAAAGCCACAACGTGTGAGCCGTTCTGGGGCTTGATGGTGCTGAACTTAGGCGCTAGCTGCAGACAGCGGCCGAGCCGAACTTTCAATCGAATAACGAGTGACTACTGGGGGCTCAGGGGCGACATGAAAGCCTAGCTTGCTGTCACGCAAAGCAACGTCTGCCGCAGTGATTCGGTCAAAGCGCCGCAAGTGTTCTGTCCAAGATTCATCGACGACCTGCTCGACGTAGCGTCCGGGCTCTCCTAAGTCATGGAGCAACTCCCAACTGAGGGCGCCTTGGCGCAGCCGACTGCGGCGGCTTTGTTGCATGAGTGCGACAAATGCAGCTGCGCGAGCCGGATCAATGCGGTATTCAAACGTGACTACAACGTGGCCGGTTCGGGGCGCTGTTTGCCCTACCGGGACCTTGAACTCACGCGATGGTGTCAAGTCTTCTTGTTGTCCGGGATCCTTCATTATGCGGATCGCCAGAAGCATGGCGATGCTGCCAGTGATGGCCGCAATCACCATGCTCATGGTCAACGAGCTCAAAGTCGCTACCTGACCCCAAAGCGCCGCACCAAATGCACTGCCACCCATGATCGCCATTTGGTACATGGACATTCCGCGTGCACGAACCCAGTCTGGCAGCGCCATCTGCGCCGTCACGCTTAGGCTGTTAGCTGTGCAGAGCCAAGCCATGCCGCCCAAAAACATGGCAGGAACAGCGACATACACGTTGGGGGCAAAGGCCATGACGAGTGTGGCGAAGGACTGCAGCAGGGTGCCCGTCATCACCAGCCGGTTGCCGGCTAAAAATTGTCGGATTCGGGGCAGAAGCATGACCACCGTGATAGCACCAGCGCCCATGGACGCCAGCAGCAATGTGAAGGTGCCTGCGTCGCCACCCTTCAAGCGTCTTGCGAGCAAGGGCAGAAGTGCGAGAAGTGCTGTCGAGTGTAAAAAGAACAGTGCTACTCTTAGAAATACCGAGCGCAGTCGTGCCGACTGGCTGACAAACTGCATACCTACACGCATGGCGCTGAGCAAGCGTTCGCGGCCTAGCGGGCTGGGCGAATGCTCGCGGCGCCAGCGCATGATGACGAATCCCGAGAGCACTGACAGCACGGCATTGAGGACAAAGACGTAGGCAGTTCCCGCGCTAGCGATCAAGGCGCCCGCGACCAATGGGCCAACGATGCGCGATGCATTCATCGCCACGCCGTTAAGTGCAAGGGCGCTAGGGAGTTGCGGCCGAGGAACGACTTCAGGGATCAGCGCAGAAAACACCGGCCAGCGCATGGCCAAGCCAATACCGTTCGCAAAGGTCAGCGCCAGCAGCAGAGGTGGCGTGATAACGTCCAGCAATACCGCAACGCACAAAACCACGGCCGTGCCTGCTAACCAAAATTGCGTGATGATGAAATAACGCCGCCTGTCGAGAATGTCAGCGAGAGCTCCGCTCGGCAAACCCAGCATGAACACGGGGAGAGTTGAGGCTGTTTGTACCAATGCGACCCAGATGGGCGAGGTGGTCAACGACGTCATCATCCAAGCGGCAGCAACGTCATTCATCCACATGCTGATGTTGGCGGCTAGCCAAGTGCACCAGAGCATACGAAAAACGGGAATTTTCAGTGGTCCCCAGACCGATTGAGTGGCGATCGGGGCAGGTTCAGAAGATGCGGACATGTTGAGCCTGGTTGACGAGGAGGGCTTTGTTGTGTGACGGCATTTGAGTTTAGATCGACAGCATTTCCCAGCGTTGCAGTGCTGTCATCAGGTCTTCTTCAAGTTTGCTGTTGCGGGCATTTAGTTCGGCCGCCCGTTTGGCGTCGCGCGTGTAAAGCGTGCCGTCATAGAGCTCTTGCTCGATGGCTTTTTGCTGCGACTCCAGCTGCTGTATCAGTGCGGGCAAAACTTCCAACTCGCGCTGGTCTTTGTAGCTGAGCTTTTTCTTCGGGGCGTCGGCGTCAGCTTTTGTGACAGCTGGTGCTGCTTTGTTGGCGCTGGCAGCTTTCGCTACTGGTGCCGCCTTGTTGCCGCTATTGATCTGCGCGGCGCGCTTGGATTGCGTGATCCAGTCGGTGACGCCGCCTTCGTATTCGCGCCAGAAGCCGGGGTTCTCCGGCGTGCCTTCGTAGGCGATGGTGCTGGTGACGACGTTGTCCAAAAACCGCCGATCGTGGCTGACCAAAAACACGGTGCCTTCGTAGTTCTGCAGCAAATCTTCCAGCAACTCTAAGGTGTCAATATCCAGATCGTTGGTCGGCTCATCGAGTACCAGTACGTTTGCGGGGCGGGCGAAAAGGCGCGCCAATAGCAAACGGTTGCGTTCACCGCCCGAGAGCGTGCGCACAGGTGAGTTGGCGCGCGCTGGCGAGAACAAGAAGTCGGTCAGATAACTCTTGACGTGTTTTTTCTGGCCATTGATTTCGACCCATTCGCTGCCGGGGCTGATGAAGTCTTCGAGTGTGGCGTCAAGATCAAGCGCATCGCGCATCTGGTCGAAATAAGCCACCTGCAAATTGGCGCCTTGGCGAATCTTGCCGGGCGGTGTCGTCACGTCAGGCTGCAACTCACCGAGGATGAGTTTCAGCAACGTCGTTTTGCCGGCGCCGTTTGGACCCAGCAACCCGATCTTGTCACCCCGTAGCAGTGTGCCGGTGAAGTGGCTGACGATGATTTTTTCAGAGCCCGGATGGCCGAAACTCAGAGAGACATCGGTTAACTCGGCGACGATCTTGCCGCTCTTCTCGCCGCTAGACACATCCAGATTGACGCGGCCGACCACATCGCGGCGGGCTGAACGCGAGTCGCGCAGCGTTTCAAGCCGGCCGATGCGCGCCACGCTGCGGGTACGCCGGGCTTCGACACCTTTGCGAATCCAGATCTCTTCTTGTGCCAGCAGCTTGTCAGCCTTGGCGTTGATCACCGCTTCTTGCTCCATCTGATCTTCTTTGGTGATCAGGTATTGCGCGAAGTTGCCTGGGTAGCTGCGCAGCTTGCCGCGGTCCAATTCGACGATGACGGTGGCGACTTGGTCCAAAAATGCGCGATCATGGGTGATGGTGATGATGCTGCCATTGAAGTTGACCAGCAATTCTTCTAGCCAAGCGATGGAGTCAAGGTCCAAATGGTTGGTGGGCTCATCTAGTAAGAGAACGTCAGGCTTGGCGACCAGGGCTTGGGCCAAAGCAACGCGTTTTTTGGTTCCGCCTGACAGCGAGCCGACGATGGCATCTTTGTCTAAGTGCAGACGGTGCAGCGTCTCTTCGACGCGTTGCTCCCAATTCCAGCCGTCCAAGGCTTCAATCTCAGACTGTAAGGCGTCGAGGTCGGTGTGTTCGTCCGCAGCAAGGTATTGTTCGACAACATGCCGTGTGCGTGCAAGGCCTGCACTTGCCGCGTTAAACACCGTGGCATGCGGGTCAAGGCTAGGCTCCTGAGGAACGTAGGCGATGCGCAGGTTCTGCTGCAGCTGCAAGGTGCCGTCATCTGGCTTGTCCAAACCGGCCAAAATCTTAAGCAAGGAGGACTTACCAGTACCGTTGCGGCCGATCAAACCAATGCGTTGGTTGTTCTCAAGTGAAAAATCTGCGTGATCCAGCAGTGCGACGTGCCCAAAAGCGAGTTGAGCGTCTAGGAGAGTAATGAGTGCCATATAGGGGGCACATTATCCCGCCTAGAGCGAAGCACTGCGTAGACGTGGGATTAGAAGGGAGCCACGCAGAAAAAAACCAGAATAGGGGAAGTCGTACCGAGAAAAAACGATCAACTTTTTAGCGTGAGGCTGAATGATGAAGCGCTGAATGTGACGACGGTGCAAACAAACGCATTTCAGCAAATCCAAGTTGCACGTTGCTAGGAACGCCAAAATGGTAAATGTTGAAGGCATGTTATCCGCGGTTTACGTCGAGATGGAATTTATCTTCAAGAAATCTTTGCGCAGCCGCAAAAGCGGTGATAAGATTACTGGCTCTGCTGAAAACGGCAGCGCAAAGTGCCAAGCACTGAGTGCGAGCGACAGCAGAAAAAAAAGTCAAAAATTATTTGACACGGACGTAAAATCCGGCATATAATTCGAGGCTCAGCTGATTACAGCTAACGACGCGGTAAGGTAGTGAAAGCTACTGAGTCAAGTCAGGATCATTAAAAATTTACAGCCGATAAGTATGGGCGTTTGAAGGCGAT
>CANFSO010000132.1 GCA_947449895.1 Comamonadaceae bacterium | reverse complement strand
CAGCTATCCGCACCCGTATTTGATGCCGGATTTTTGGCAATTCCCAACCGGCTCGATGGGCATCGGCCCGATCAGCTCGATCTACCACGCGCGCTTCATGCGCTACCTGACACACCGCCGCCTGCTCAACTGCGAGGGCCGCAAGGTTTGGGGGGTTTTTGGCGACGGCGAGATGGACGAACCGGAATCCATGAGCGCGCTGACGCTGGCTGCACGCGAGGGCTTGGACAACATGGTCTGGGTCGTCAACTGCAACCTGCAGCGACTTGACGGCCCGGTGCGCGGCAACGGCCGAATCATTGACGAGCTTGAAAAACTCTTCGCTGGTGCCGGCTGGAACGTCATCAAACTGGTCTGGGGCAGCGACTGGGATGGCCTGTTTGCCCGCGACGTCACGGGCGCTTTGGCCAAGGCTTTTTCAGAAACCGTCGACGGCCAGATGCAGACCTTTGCAGCCAAAGACGGGCGATTTAACCGCGACACATTTTTTGGCCAAAACCCCGAGCTGGCGCGCTTGGCCCAAGGCATGACCGACGAGCAGATTGACCACCTCAAACGCGGTGGCCACGACCTCGTGAAAATTCATGCGGCCTACGCTGCAGCAGCCCAACACAAAGGCCAGCCAACGGTGATTTTGGCGCACACCAAAAAAGGCTACGGCATGGGCAGCGCTGGTCAAGGCAAAATGACCACGCACTCGCAAAAGAAGTTTGCTGAAAACGAACTCATCGAATTTCGCAACCGCTTCAACCTGCCGCTGAGCGACGAGCAAGCCAAGCGCATTGACTTTTACCGACCCGCCGCCGACAGCGCCGAAATGCAATACATGCAGGCCAAGCGGGCGGCGCTAGGCGGCTACTTGCCCAAGCGTGACACCACGGCCGAACCCATCAACATCCCCGCGCTACCCACCTACGGCAGCTTCGCGCTGGCAGCAGACGGCAAAGAAATGAGCACCACCATGGCCTTTGTGCGGCTGCTCGGCGGTTTGCTCAAAGACAGCGCGCTGGGCCCGCGCATCGTGCCCATCGTGGCGGACGAAGCACGCACTTTCGGCATGGCCAACCTGTTCAAACAAGTCGGCATTTACTCCAGCGTCGGCCAGCGCTACGCGCCTGAAGACATCGGCTCGGTGCTGAGCTACCGGGAAGCCCTTGACGGGCAGATTCTGGAAGAAGGCATCAGCGAAGCTGGCGCATTGGCGAGCTGGACGGCCGCCGCCACCAGCTACAGCGTGCACGGCTTGGCCATGCTGCCCTTCTACATTTATTACTCGATGTTTGGCTTTCAGCGCGTCGGCGACCAGATCTGGGCAGCAGCCGACCAACGCGCCCGGGGCTTCTTGCTCGGCGCCACCTCCGGCCGCACCACGCTGGGCGGCGAAGGCCTGCAACACCAAGACGGCAGCAGCCATTTGGTGGCGTCAACCATCCCGAATTGCAAGGCCTACGACCCGGCTTTCAGCGCCGAACTCGCCGTCATCCTGGACCGCGGCATGCGAGAGATGATGGTCGAGCAGCAAGACGTTTTTTACTACGTCACCCTGATGAACGAGAACTACGCCCAGCCCGATCTGGTGCCCGGTTCAGAAGGCGACATCATCCGCGGCTGCTACCGCTTTAAGCACTTTCCGGCGGTGTCGACTGCCAACTCAAATACAGCCAATGACACTGCCCGCGAAGTCACGCTGATGGGTTCCGGCGCCATCCTGACCGAAGTCATCAAAGCCGCTCAGCTACTCGCCGAACAAGGTGTTGACGCGACGGTCTACAGCGTGACCAGTTGGAGCGAGTTGGCGCGCGACGGCGCTGCAGAGCAAAAGCACATGCTGAATGGCGAGCCTGCCACATCAATCTTTGTGACCGAGCAATTGGCCACCAGCCGTGGCCCGATCATCGCCGCCACCGATTACGTGCGTGCCGTGCCCGAGAGTGTGCGCGCCTTCGTGCCAGCGGATCGCACTTACTTGACGCTGGGCACAGACGGCTTCGGCCGCAGCGACACCCGCGCGGCCTTGCGGGCCTTCTTTGGTGTTGATGCGCAGAGCATTGTCAGAGCGGCGTTGCACCAGCTGCAGGCCACCACGGTTTAAGCAGGTTTCAATTTCCGCAAAAAATCTTTGATAGCTTGCGGATACATCAAGTGCTCTTGCGCCAGCACCCGGGCGGCTAGCGTCGATGCGCTGTCGTCCGGCAACACGGGGACCACGGCTTGCGCCAGAATTTGCCCATGGTCGAGATCAGCGGTGACGAGGTGAACAGTCGCGCCGGCCTCTGAGCAACCCGCATCAATCGCACGCTGGTGCGTGTTGAGTCCGGTGAAGGCTGGCAGCAAGGACGGATGAACATTCACCATCAGGCCTGCGTAATGCTCCACAAAATCGGGCGTCAAAATCCGCATAAAACCGGCCAGCACCACCAACGCAGGCTGATGCGCATCGATCAGAGTTTGCAAAGCGGCGTCAAAGGCAGCGCGGGACTCAAAACCTTTGTGATCCAAAACCTGCGTCGGCACGCCCAAAGCTTGTGCCAGCGCCAGCCCTTCAGCACCGGGTTTGTTGCTGATGACAGCCACCACGCGCGCCCCCAGCGAGGCTTCCCAATTCTCTTCTTCCGCCGCCCGGATCAGCGCGGCCATGTTGGAACCCGCACCAGAAATCAGGATGACAATATTTTTTGCTTTCTCAGTCATGGCGGTAGTTTATGGCCTAGCAACACGCTCACGTGCTACAAAAGAGGGATTGCCAATTGACAGACGGTTGAAAAACCGGAGACACAACCACCATGGACTTAGCTTTCACACCTGAAGAACAACAATTTCGCGAAGATATTCGCGACTGGGTCAAGGCACACCTGCCTGCAGACATTGCGCACAAAGTACACAACGCGATGCGCCTGTCGCGTGACGACATGCAATGCTGGGCGAAAATTTTGGGCCAAAAAGGCTGGCTGGGCCACGGTTGGCCGGTCGAATTTGGCGGTCCCGGTTGGAGTGCCGTGCAAAAGCACTTGTTTGAAGAGGAATGCGCGCTGGCGGGCGCGCCACGCGTGGTGCCGTTTGGCCCGGTCATGGTGGCGTCGGTGATCATGGCTTTTGGCAACACCGAGCAGCAACAACGCTTCTTACCCGGCATCGCCAGCGGCGAAGTCTGGTGGAGCCAAGGCTACAGCGAGCCGGGCGCCGGCTCAGATTTAGCATCCGTCCAATGCAAGGCAGAACGTCAAGGCGACCACTACATCGTCAACGGCCAAAAAACTTGGACCACACTGGGTCAGTACGGCGAGTGGATTTTTTGCCTGGTCCGCACCAGCCATGAAGGCAAACCGCAAGCCGGCATTTCCTTCTTGCTGATAGACATGGCCTCGCCCGGTGTCACGGTGCGTCCCATCGTGCTGCTCGACGGGGAGGCAGAAGTCAACGAAGTCTGGTTTGACAACGTCGAAGTGCCGGCCAACAACCTGATCGGTGAAGAAAACAAGGGCTGGACATACGCCAAACATTTGCTCAGCCATGAGCGCACCAACATTGCCGACGTGAATCGATCCAAGCGTGAACTTGAGCGTCTGAAGCGCATTGCCAAGGCCGAAGGTTTGTACGGTGACCTGCGCTTCAGGGACGAGATCGCCAAGCTTGAAGTCGATGTGGTGGCACTCGAAATGCTGGTACTGCGCGTTCTGTCAGCGCAAAAAACGGGCAAAAATTCCCTCGACATCGCCGGATTGCTGAAAATTCGCGGCAGTGAAATCCAGCAGCGCTATGCCGAACTCATGATGCTGGCCGCCGGCCCGTTTAGCCTGCCCTTCATTCGAGACGCCATGGAAGCCGGCTGGCAAGGCGACCAAGCGGACGCTGGCTTGGCCGGCTTTCCGGGCGGTGCTGTGCATTGCGCGCCGCTGGCATCGACTTATTTCAACATGCGCAAAACCACCATTTACGGCGGCAGCAACGAGGTTCAACGCAACATCGTTGCGCAAACCGTGCTGGGCTGAGGAAACAAGACCATGGATTTCAATTTTTCTGACGATCAAGAACAACTGCGTGACGCCGTGCGCAAATGGGTCGCCAAAGCCTATACCTTTGATCGCCGCCGCAGCATTGCCAAGGCCGGTGGTTTTTCACGTGAGGCCTACAACGAATTAGCTGATCTCGGTTTATGTGGCCTCTACATTCCTGAAGCCCACGGCGGCTTGGACATGGGCCCGATCGAGGGCATGGTGGCCATGGAAGAGCTCGGCCGCGGCTTGGTGCTCGAACCGGTCGCCCACAGCTTGTTGGCCGGCGCGGTTCTCAATGCCTGGGCGCCCGATGCAACCAAGGCTGCATGGCTACCCAAGATCGCCTCGGGTGACGCGTTGGTGGTGCTGGCCCACCAAGAGCGCGCCGCCCGCTATCGGCTCGATATGTGCGATGCCAAAGCGACAGAATCTTCTGACGGCTGGACTTTGAGCGCCAGCAAAAGCATCGTCCCGGCAGGTGATCAGGCGGATGCCTTTTTGGTGCCCGCCATGCTGCGGGGTCAACAAGCGCTGTTATTGGTGCAACGCCAAGCCAGCGGTGTCAGCACGCGCGGCTACGGCACGCAAGACGGCGGCAGAGCCGCCGAAGTACAAATAGACAACGCAGCCGCGACGCTGATCACATTGGACGGGCTGGCCGCCTTAGAGCACGCGGTGGACATCGGTATCGCGGCGGCCTGCGCCGAGGCCGTCGGCGTGATGGATAGCGCCCTGGCCATCACCGTGGACTACATGAACCAACGCAAACAATTCGGCGTTGTCATCAGCAGTTTTCAGGCGCTGCGCCACCGCGTGGCCGACATGAAAATGCAGCTGGAGTTGGCCCGCTCCATGAGCTACTACGCCTCACTCAAGCTCAACGCCCCGGCAGAAGAACGCCGCGCCGCCATGGCCCGCGCCAAATACCAGCTCGGTCAATCGATGCGCTTCGTCGGCCAGCAAGCGGTGCAATTGCACGGCGGGATTGGCGTCACAGACGAGTACATCGTCAGCCACTGCTTCAAGAAATTGACGCAGCTGGAAATGACTTTTGGAGATTCGCTGCACCAGTTGGGCGAAGTGGCTGTAAGGATGCAAGACACAGCCGGTGTGTTTGCCTGAGCGGCCGAAATCGCCCACCCGCAGATGTCAAGTTAGCAGTCGCGAAGAACGCGGCACATGTGCGATTAAAAATTCCATTTGGTCTGCCAGAATCCGGCGGTTGCGCAAAATAAAGTCTTCCCAGAGGCTAGGCACGTAAGGCGTGTAGAGCAAGGGCATGCGCGCCTGCTCGGGCGTCCGGCTGCTTTTTCGGTGGTTGCAAGCGCGGCAAGCGGTGACCACGTTCATCCAGATGTCGACCCCTTGTTGGGCGAACGGAATGATGTGTTCGCGGGTCAGCTCTTCTTCGTGAAAATGGTTGCCGCAGTAAGCACAGACGTTGCGGTCGCGCGCAAACAACTTGCCATTGGTCAGGCCGGGTTTGAGATCGAAAGGGTTGATATTTGGCACGCCGCGTGTGCCGATGATGCTGTTGACTGTGATGACCGACTGCTCGCCGGTGTGGGCGTTGTGACCGCCGCGAAACACGGCCACTTGTGCACCGGCTTCCCAGCGCACGTCCCCGGTGGCGTATTGCAACACGGCTTGTTCCAAGCTGATCCACGATTGTGGCAAGCCTTGGGCGGACAGCTTTAAAACCTTCAAGCGAACCTCCACAAAAATGGAAACCGGTGTCTAGCATCAAGCCGGACAAACGCTTATTCTGTAATCTGCGTCTGTCTGCTAGCCAGCAATATACCGTGATTTCATGACAATTTGCTGGCAACGGAGGCGGCAACCCGCGCAGTGGCTAAATGCGGCCGCTAAAAAACGATAATCGGATGCATGAAAATCTTTCGCGGCCATCAGCACCCAGCACTGGCTCAGCCCTGCGCGCTGACCATTGGCAACTTTGACGGGGTTCACCGCGGCCATCAAGCCATGCTTGCCGTACTCAAAAACGAGGCTAAGCACCGCGGCTTACCGGCCCGGGTCATGACCTTTGAGCCACACCCGCGCGAGTATTTTTCGCCGGGTACAGCACCCACCCGCATTTCGACCCTGCGCGACAAACTCACGGAGTTAGCACGTTGCGGTATAGACCAAGCCGTGGTTCTGCCGTTCAATGCGCGCTTAGCCACGCAAAGCGCCGACTCATTCATCCACGACGTCTTGGTCAACAACCTGCAGGTGCGCTATGTGCTGGTCGGCGACGATTTCCGCTTTGGCAGCAAACGCGCAGGCGACTACGCCATGCTCGACGCAGCCGGCATCGCCTGCGGTTTTGAAGTCGCCCGCATGGACAGCTACGAAGTGCACGGCGCGCGGGTCTCAAGCTCGGCGGTGCGCGCAGCGCTGGCGCACGGCGAGATGGACGACGCGGCCCGACTGTTAGGCCGCCCATACAGCATTTCGGGCCACGTGGTACACGGCAAAAAGCTAGGCCGCGAGCTCGGCTTTCGGACGCTGAACATTGCCTTCCGGCACGACAAACCGGCCGCCAGCGGCATTTTTGTGGTACGCACGCACGGGCTGGGCGCCAAAGGTGACGCCCCTGTGGATGGCGTGGCCAGCTTGGGGATTCGCCCGACCGTCGAGGACGCTGGCCGGGTCTTGGTGGAGGTCCACTGTTTGGACTGGGCTCCCGAGGGCGCTGGACTTGACAGTGCCTACGGTAAAATCATTCGCGTGGAACTGCTGCACAAACTGCATGACGAGCTGAAATACGAGGGTCTGGAGGCGCTTAAAAAAGGCATCTCCCGGGACTGCGACAACGCGCGTGCGTTTTTCGCAGCCATGCACACCGAAACCAGTCTGGATCGAATTTAGACGATCTCGCCACTGCCAGCGCCTACCCTGTTCACTGCAGAGTCCAAGGCTCCATTTTTGGCCCGCCTTGTGCGGCCGACTCTCCTGCCAAGCTGCCCGTGACAGCTGCCCCGATTTCCCCGTTTGCTCCGAAATAAAACCATGTCCGACACCAAAACCGATTACCGCAGCACCCTGAACTTGCCTGACACGCCTTTCCCGATGCGCGGCGATTTGCCAAAGCGCGAAGCCGGTTGGGTCAAAGAGTGGGAAGACAAAGGGCTCTACAAAAAACTGCGCGACGTCCGCCAAGGCCGCCCCAAATTTGTGCTGCATGACGGCCCGCCCTACGCCAACGGCAAGATTCACATTGGCCACGCCGTCAACAAAGTGCTGAAAGACATGATCGTCAAGGCGCGCCAGCTCAAGGGCATGGACGCGGTCTATGTGCCGGGCTGGGACTGCCACGGCCTGCCGATCGAAAACGCCATTGAAAAACTCCACGGTCGGGCCTTGCCGCGTGACGAAGTGCAGGCCAAAAGCCGGGCTTTCGCCACCGAGCAAATCGCAGGCCAAATGGCCGACTTCAAACGCTT
>CANFSO010000131.1 GCA_947449895.1 Comamonadaceae bacterium | reverse complement strand
TGGAATCCTACAAACCAGGCGTCGATGGAATCGTTGGTGGTGCCTGTCTTGCCGTACAGGTCGGGACGTTTGAGCATGGCTTGGGCTCTGGCTGCCGTGCCAGAACGCGTCACCTCTTGCAGCAGACTCGACATGATGAATGCATTCCGCGGCTCAATAGCGCGGTTGCTTTCGCTCGGAACAGGCGCTGGCGTTTCGACCAGTGTGTGGCCTTGCTGGTCGGTTATTTTGGTGATCAGGTAAGGCGTGACGCGAAAGCCACCATTGGCAAAAACCGAATAAGCCGTGGCCATCTGCATCGGCGTGACTGATCCCGATCCTAGCGCCATGGTCAGGTAGGCCGGGTGTTTATCGGGTTCAAACCCAAAGTGACCAATCCAGTCTTGCGCGTTTTGGGTGCCCACCGCTTGCAAAATTCGGATAGAGACCAAATTTTTGGATTTCTTCAAAGCTGTGCGCATGCTCATCGGCCCCTCAAAAGTGCCGTCGTAATTTTTGGGTTCCCAAGGCTGACCGCCCGTCACGCCCGAGTCAAAAAACAAGGGCGCGTCATTGATGATGGTGGCTGGCGTGAAGCCTTTTTCAAGCGCTGCTGAATAAATAAACGGCTTGAAGCTGGAACCCGGCTGGCGCCAAGCTTGCGTTGCATGGTTGTACTTGTTTTTGTCGTAGTCAAAGCCGCCGACCAGTGCGCGAATGGCCCCGTCGCGTGGGTCCAGCGCTACGAATGCGCCTTCGACTTCAGGCAACTGCGTTATTTCCCACGTGTTCTTATCGGTCTTGGCGACGCGTATCAGTGCGCCGCGGCGTAGCCTGATGTTGGCTGGCGCTTTGTCACTTAAGCCCGATTGGGCTGGCTTCAAGCCATCGCCGGTGATCTCGACTGACTCACCGTTTTGCCGCAAGGCAGTGATTTTTTTCGGGGAAGCTTCGAGCACGACCGCAGACATTACATCGCCGTTGTCCGGGCTGTCGGCCAGGGCATCATCAATCTCTTCTTCCGCTTCTTTGGGATCAGTCGCCAAAGTCAGGAATTTTTCTGGTCCTCGATAAATTTGGCGTCGCTCAAAATCCATGATGCCTTTGCGCAGCGCCTTGTAGGCTGCAGTCTGGTCAACCGACGAGACGGTGGTGTAGACATTGAGGCCACGGGTGTAAGTGCTGTCGCCATACTGGCTGAACACCAGTTGACGCACAGTCTCTGCGATGAACTCTGCATGGACACGCCCGTCATTGCCGCCGCGTCGAATTTTCAGTTCCTCTTTCTTGGCGGCTACAGCCTGCGCGCTGGTGATGAAGTTGTTCTCCTCCATGCGCTCAATGATGTATTGCTGCCGCGCCCGCGCCCTAGGCAGATTGCTGATTGGGTTGTTGGCGGAAGGTGCTTTAGGCAAGCCTGCCAGCATCGCGGCTTCGGCAATGCTGATGTCTTTCAGCGGTTTACCGAAATAAGTCTCAGATGCGGCGGCAAAACCATACGCCCTTTGACCCAGATAGATTTGGTTCATGTAAATCTCAAGAATCTGGTTCTTTGTCAACACATGCTCGAGCTTGAAGGTCAGCAAAATCTCGTAAATTTTGCGGGTGTAGCTTTTCTCGGCCGACAAGTACACGTTGCGTGCAACCTGCATGGTGATGGTTGACGCACCCTGGCTTTTGGAACGACCGAAGTTGGCTAAACCGGCCCGAATCACCCCCAGATAATCGACGCCGCCATGCTGAAAGAAGCGCGCGTCTTCAATCGCCAGCACGGCGTCTTTCATGACTTGTGGGATGTCTTTGATGGGTGTCAGGCTGCGCCGCTCTTCACCAAATTCACCAATCAGCGCACCGTCGGCGGCGAACACACGCATCGGTAGTTTTGGCCGGTAGGTCGACAAGTCAGAAATGTCCGGCAAATTAGGGTAGGCCACCGAAAGCGCGACAGCAATCACCAGCAGCAAGCTCAGGCCGCCAGCGACGGCCAAGCCGCTCGCCCATAGGAACAGACGGACTGCGACATGGCGCTGGCTGTCTGGCGAATTGGCAGAAAGTTTAGCGTTTGAATTTTTTGGGAGCATGAGGTCGATCTTAGGACAGCCGAACATTATAAAAACGCTCGTCAGTTCAAGGTGTCTGCAGATGTTATTAGCACGCGTTCATATTTAGTTGTAATTAATGTAATAAAAATTACACAAAATATTACAAAATGACGATACTGTCACCAATGAAAAATACTTTGGTGCTCAGTTGAGGCGGGTTTTTAAGTCAAAGCCCAAGCCACTGATTGGTTTGGATTTGTCCGCGACCAGCCTGAAATGGGTGGAACTGGCTCAGGATGACAGTTCCAGACTGGTTCTGGAGCGCTGTGTTGTGGAGCCGCTTCAGGCTGGGTGGATAGTGGCGGGTCACATTGAGCAATTTGATGAGGTTGCTGCAGCGCTAAGACGGTTGGTCAAAGCCAGTGGCAGTGCCACCCGAGACGTGGCGTTGGCCATGCCGGACTCGGCAGTGATCATGACAAAAATCCTAATCCCATCAGACTTGGGTGAAGCCGAACTGCTGCGGCAAGTCGAGGCTGAAGTGGCGCGGCTGAGTGGTCGTTCTGTGGCTGACATGCGTGTTGATTACACGGTTCAAGGACGAGTCAAGACACCTGGGCATGGCGCAGCAATGGAGATTTTGATTGCTGCAGCCACTCAAGAGAGCGTGCAAGACCGGTTGGGGTTGGCGGAGTCAGCCGGTCTGACACCGGTCGTTCTGGATGTTGAGGCACAAGCGACCATGCTGGCAGCAGGCCGTCTGATCAGTCCCCAGCTTGAGGCGCTGAAAAATCCAGTCGTGGCGCTCTTTCAAGTCGGGATCGAGGGCGCTAGTTTGCACGTGACCCATCAAGGCGAGATGGTTCATATGGCACGCAAGCCTGTGGATGGTGCTCTGCTGAGCAAACTGATCTTTCAAAGTAGCGCGCTGGAGGTGATGGGTGCCGAAAATCAAAAAGGGAAGGGTTTGTTCCTCGATGATGAACCACCTGACTTGCAAGCGCTCATCGATGCATTGGCTGACGGGCTTGCCAGTGACTTGTTCGCATTTCTTTCGACTTCAGCTTTTCGAAGGATTGACACTGTCTTCTTGGCGGGTGGCTTGTCTGCGCTTCACGGATTGCAAGATGCCATCAAACGAAGGACTTTCTCAGACTGTGTGGTGGTCGACCCATTCAGTGGCATGCAACTGGGCGTTGCACTACAGGGCTACGCCCTTCAGTATGCAGAGCGGGCCGGCATGTTGACGGCCTGTGGTTTGGCCTTGCGGCGGTTTCACGGATTATGTTGATTAATTTTTTGCCCCATCGCAAGTGGAATCTGGCGCGAAAGCGTCAAAAGTTCGCAACATCGTTGGCCGTGGCTGCTTTGCTGGGGCTGGTGTTAGGGGCTGGCTCAAGTGTCTGGATCGGGTGGCAACTGACGGCTCAAAAGTCAGACAACAGCTTATTGAAGAATGAAATTTCAGCCGTCGACAAGGCACTCAAAAAAATGACTCTGCTTAACGAAGATATTGTTAAGTTAAAGCTTCGGGAAACAACGCTTCAGACCTTGCGGGACGATGGCAAAAGGTCGGCGGTTTGGCTCCATGAGGTGGCTGCGAACCTGCCTGACGGTTTGTATCTGACGGCCCTGAAACAGGACGGCGACAAGGTCAGCATCCAAGGCGTAGCGCGAACGAACGAACAGGTGTTTGATTTTTTACGTCGGATATCACTTGAAAGTCAATGGCTTGTACAGGCCGAGTTAATCGAAGTCACGAGTGCTTCATTGAGCAAGGATGACCTAGCGTTGACGGGGATGGCCTTTGCCATGCGAGCGCTGCTCAAACACATCAAACGGCCAGCAGATTTTGATGTCTCGCAGCATCCTTCTGGGCCCCACTGAATCGTGGGCCAATATCGCATGCTGAATCAACAACATGAACTGTGGCGCGTGATTCAGGGTTTCAATCGTGATGCGCCGATGGCGTGGCCGACTTGGTTGCGTCAAGTGCTGTACGCCTGTGTTTGCTTGGCATTCTTTGGAATTCTTTGGCCGCTGTGGTTGTCTGAGCTGCGGCAAGATGTTCGTCTCGCCCAAGAAACCCATGCGCGGTTGCGAGCGGAGTTCAGTGCCAAATTGATTCGCATTGCGCCGCTAGAAAGCTTGCAAATTAAGCACTCGCGTTTGTCGCTGCGGCTTGCCGTGCTGGAAAAGCAATTGCCAGGACCGAATGAGACAGCTATTTTTTTGGCCGATATGAGCCGAGCTGGTCGGGCTCATCACCTACGCTACGAACATATACGGCCTGCTGAGATGAGTCGTCAGTTGCCTTACGTGCAGCAGAACATAGCCCTGCGTGTGAGTGGTCGGTATCAAGACTTGGCGGGTTTTGCTGCAGAACTGGCTGACTTGAACTGGTTGGTATCGCTCCATAGTTTCACGTTGGTACCGTCGAAAGATGGCGCGCTGTTGATGGATGCCATCGTCCGCACCCTGCGGCCCATCAACATGTTGCCAAACGCGAACGATGCAAAGGTGTCACCTTGAAAATATACAAGGTAAGGGGTTTATGCATGGAGACGTTATGTCGCGCGCTGGCCGCATTTGTGGCTCTCGTGGTGCTGACTGGCTGCGCTGAAACAGAGCGTGATGATGGCCTGCAAGGCTGGATGAAAAACGAGCGAATCCGACATAAACAGGTGACGCTATCAGCACAGGCAATTTCCGAAGTTTTACCTGTTGATGTATCGTCGCCGGTCTCTACGCAGCGCAAAGGCGTCGAGCCTTTCAGCAGTCTAAGGTTGGTGAAGATTGAACCCGTTGCTGAAGCGCCGGCAGCCAAAATAACCTTGTCGACTGCCAATTCGAGACGACCCGTGCTGTCGCTAGACTCATCTCCGTTGGCTGGCATGCGGCTGGTCGGCAGTTTGCAAAGAGGTGGTCAGCCCTTGGCGCTTCTGCGCGTCAATGGCTTGATTTACCCCGCCCGCGTTGGTGACCGACTCGGTCAAGATCAGGGGCGCATCACTGCCATCACGCTCTCTGATTTAGTGCTTCGAGAAAGCGCCCTCGACCCAACCGGTCAGCCGATCGAGCGCATCGTCAGCTTGGCATTGGTGGCGGAGCCATGATGAAAGCAAGGAGTCCAATGCGAAACGATGTGCGCATTTCATTGCTAGTGTCATTGGGACTGGGACTGGGGCTTTATGGCGTTGTCGTGTGTCCCCTTGTTCTTGCTCAAAACGCTATGCCTGTTGTCGTTAAAGCGCTTGTCCAAGCACCCCATCGAACTTTGCATGCCGTCGACCCAAGCGCTGACCTAATCACTTTGAATTTTCAAAATATTGAAATTCGTGCGTTGCTGCAGGTCATAGCTGAATTCACGGGTTTGAATATGGTGGTGTCTGACAGTGTCTCGGGCGCTGTGACTTTGCGTTTGAAAGAGGTTCCTTGGCAACAGGCTCTGGAGATTATTTTGACGTCGCGAGGCTTGGGGGCGCGACAAAACGGTAGCATTTTGCACATCGCGCCAAAAGAGGAGCACGCCGCTCACACCAAGGCAGACCTACAAGCGCAGCAAGCTTTGCAGGTGATTGAGCCGACCCGTACAGATGAGTTTCGATTGAACTACGCCAAAGCGACCGAGGTGTCGCGCAGCTTGATGGGGGGTGTCGGCGCAGGCGCAGGTGTAGGGGCCAGTGTCACTCGTATCTTGTCGCCGCGCGGAAGTGTGATGGCTGATGTCCGGACCAATCAGATTTTTGTGACTGATATTCCGTCCAAGCTGACGCAGGTGCAAGGCTTGATCCGCCAGCTCGACATTCCCGTGAGGCAGGTCTTGATTGAGGCGCGCATTGTCGAAGCTTCGGATTCTTTTGGTCGATCTATTGGTGTCCGCTTAGGCGGCCGTCCGATCACCTTGAACGGCGGCCGCAACACACAGTTTGGCGCCAGCTATATGGCGCCCGATATGGCGGGTGGTGCCGCGCCGGTATTGGGTGAAAATTTTGGAACGACGGTAGGTGACTTTGTTAATTTCCCGGCAACGGCGCTGAACGGTTTTCCCGCTGCGACCTTTGCCGTTTCACTGTTTAATTCCTCGCTCACCCGCATGCTGAACCTTGAAATTTCGGCCATGGAAGCAGACGGCAAGGGCAAAGTCATTTCCAGCCCGCGCATCGTCACGACTGATCAGGTGAAGGCACTGATTGAACAGGGCACTGAGCTGCCCTACCAGACCGGTGGTACACCCACTGTCGCGCCGTCTATTCAATGGCGCAGGGCCAGCTTGAAGCTTGAAGTCACGCCGCAGATCACGCCAGAAGGCAACATCATCCTGAGCCTCGATATCACAAAAGACAGCGTGGGCCGCGTCACATCAAATGGGTTTGCCATCGACACCAAGCATGTGCAAACTCAGGTGCTGGTCGAAAACGGCGGTACGGTTGCGATTGGTGGCATTTTTGAGCAGACCGAGCGTGATGATGTCACCAAGGTCCCGCTGCTCGGTGACTTGCCTTTCGTCGGGGCATTGTTCAGAAGTCGAAGCCGCAGTTCTAGCAAGTCGGAAATGTTGGTATTCATCACCCCTCGACTGTTGCCTGAAGCCGGCTTGAACGGCGCGCTGGGTCCGCTTGCGGCGGATCGCCCGGATTTTTTGATGCCGCCCTGAAGCGACGGGCAATGGCCGCTTGGCCAAGGTTATGCTCTCCATCTTTCGGTATGAGTGTTTGCAGACTTGCGAGCATCTTTAGCCGACCCAAAATCAGATAAATTTTCATTCAAGTGAACTCGAACCCGCAACGAATTGCCTGTGTCGGCTTGCCAGGCTCCGGAAAATCCACGGTCGGCCGTCAACTGGCCAGGCGTATCGGATGCCGTTTCATCGACTCAGACCATGTCATTGAGCACCGCATTGGTTCTTCCATCCGCGAATTTTTTGAGCGTGAAGGGGAGCCGGCTTTTCGCGACCTTGAAGAGGCTGTGATCGATGAGTTGACACAAGGCGAGAATTGCGTTTTGTCGACCGGTGGCGGCGCAGTATTGCGTCCTCTCAATCGCCAGCATTTGCACGCTAGAACGACCACGGTCTACCTGCACTCTGCTCCTGAAGAGGTTTTCAGGCGTTTGCGCCATGACCAAAATCGCCCCTTGCTACAGGTGGCTGATCCCTTGGTGCGCCTCAAAGAGTTATACGTGGCGCGCGATCCGCTTTACCGTGAGACAGCGCACCTCGTCATCGAAACCGGCCGTCCGTCGGTGGCCAGTCTGGTCAGCGCCATCATGGTGGAGCTCAGGCTGGAAGCTTTGGAGCCGCCCCCCACCTGATCGTGCAGCCGCTTGGGTGATGGTGTGGCCGATACACTTGGGATCATGCAAATCGCTTCAATTCCCATGCCAAATCGCCTCGTTACGCAGCAAGTGCGTATTGAACTCGCTGAGCGTTCCTACGACATTG
>CANFSO010000130.1 GCA_947449895.1 Comamonadaceae bacterium | reverse complement strand
GCCTTCTATGATTTGCCGCACTTGCTTGACTTGTTCTGCATTGCTTTTGGCCAGCGTGCCTTTGCCCAGCCACAGGCTGTCTTCAAGCCCGACCCGGACATGTCCGCCCATGGCAGCGCTCATGGCGGCAATGCGCAGTTGGTTTTTACCAGCGCCCAACACCGACCATTGATACTCTTTGCCAAACAGTCGGTCTGCCGTGCGCCGCATGTGCATGACGTCTTCTTGGTGCACGCCGATGCCGCCCAAGATGCCAAAAACAGACTGCACAAACAGCGGCCCTTTGACCAAGCCGCGATCCATGAAGTGGGCCAGGTTGTACAGGTGACCTATGTCGTAGCACTCGAACTCAAAGCGAGTCTGGTTGGCTGAGCAGGCCGCCAGCGCGTATTCAATGTCTTTGAACGTGTTCCGAAAGATCAGGTCCCGGCTGCCTTCAAGGGCTTCACGCTCCCACGCGTGTTTGAACTCGGTGAAACGCTCCAACATGGGGAACAACGCGAAGTTGAAAGAACCCATGTTGAGTGAGGCGACTTCCGGTGCGAAGCGCATGGATGGCTGAATACGCTCGTCAATCTTCATGTAAGGCGAGCCGCCGCTGGTGAGGTTGAGCACAGCGTTGGTTCTGGCTTTGATCTGCGGTAGAAACTTGCCAAATGCCTCTGGCGTTTGGTCAGGCTTTCCTGTCACTGGGTCGCGCGCGTGCAGATGAATGATGGCAGCGCCGGCTTCAGCCGCACCCACTGACGCTTCGATGATTTCCTCCGGCGTGATAGGCAGGTAGGGCGACATGGAGGGCGTGTGGATGGCGCCTGTGACGGCGCACGTGATGATCACTTTTGACATGTTGGGAGCTTCGGATTTAGGGTTGGTGATTTGTTGATGTTTGATCAAACTAATCGTACAAGACCCAAGCCGTTTCTCAATCGTGGAAACCCTAGTTTTCCACGGCTGAAATCATCTTGAATTGACCTGCCGACCTATCTCACCGCATGCTGAGGTCGCCAAGCCGATGGGGATCACATTGCTCAGATTGAATTGATTCTTTCAAGCTGTTGTGTCGGCAAAAGTTACACCCACGGACTGTGCTCTAGGCTGTGGATAAATGGCTGAACAAGTCCATTACGTGGCGCCGGCCTTGGCTTTGCAGACCCTGCTTATCTATTAAGCAGCAGGGCGTTTTAAAGTCTCAGCGCTGATGTTCTGCGGAAACGGGCCGTGTCTCGCCGGTCTCGGTCAGTGTGCGATTGGCTTGCAGAGAGGCATAGGTCCAAAAAATTTTCATGGGCTCTGTAGCCGACAGGTTTCGAAAACGGTGCGACAGGTTGGCTGGAATCCAAGTGGTGTCGTGCGGTTTCAGGGCCATGGCTTCTTGGCCGTCCATGTCCAGCATGGCGTGGCCTTCAAGCATCATCACGCTTTCTTCACAGTTGTGGCTGTGAAATGGAATCGCCACACCGGGTCCAAACTCGGTGATGCCATTGATGAATCCTGTCGCACCAATCGCTGGGGTGACAAGCGGCGTGGTGCGTGCACCGCCGCCACGGTCATAACTTTTGAGTTCGTTCGGGCGCAGAACTGTAGGGCGTAAAGCTGTCGATTGGGTCATGGGGATGCCTCGTGTTGAAATGTTTAAAAGCTTGGAGACTGCTTGAGAGTTATAGATGTTATGGGTGGCAATTCAGAGAGCTGGGCCTGTCCAGACGATCTTGATGTTGGTGAATTCACGCAGTCCATGCACGCCAAGCTCGCGGCCGTAGCCAGATTGCTTGATCCCGCCAAAGGGCAGGCGCGCGTCAGAGGCGACCACGCCATTGACGAATACCGCACCGGCTTCTATCTGGCGCGACAAACGGCGTGCGCGGGTTAGATCGCTGGTCCAAAGTGCAGCGCCCAGTCCGAACTCCGTGCTGTTGGCCACGCTGACAGCTTCTTCTGCGTTGCGCACCCGAATGATGGCAGCGACGGGGCCGAAGGTTTCTTCGCGGGCAGCAACCATGTCTACGCCGACGTGATCGAGGACGGTAGGGGCATAAAAATGGCCTGTTTGCGCGAGCGCATGGCCGCCGACACGCAGCACCGCGCCTTGCGCCACGCTGGCTTCGACTTGGGCATGCAACTCATCGCGTAGATTGGCGCGGGCCATCGGGCCGATCTCTGTACCTGCAACCAGCGGGTCGCCGACTACCAGTTTGGCGGTCAGCTCGCACATGGCGTTGGCAAACTCGTCGGCCACGGCGTCTTCAACAATGAAGCGCTTGGAGGAAATGCAGCTTTGCCCCGTATTTTGAAAGCGCGCCTTGACCGCTGCCTTGGCTGCCGCTTGAACATCCGCGTCGGCCAAGACGATGAATGGGTCTGAGCCACCGAGTTCGAGCACTTGCTTTTTCAGGGCGTGCCCTGCTTGCGAGGCGATCGCCCGACCTACCGGGGTTGAGCCGGTGAAAGTGACGGCGGCGATGCGCGGGTCTTCAATGACAGCGCGGACAGCCGACGAGTCGATCAGCAAGACGCCAAAAAGACCAGCAGGCGCACCGGCTTCCTCAAAAAGTGAGGCCAAGGCCAGAGCGCACTGCGGCACATTGCCAGCGTGCTTGAGAACCACACCATTGCCGGCCGCCATGGCCGGCACCGCCGCTCGCATGACTTGCCAGAAAGGGTAGTTCCACGGCATCACTGCCAGCAAAATGCCCAGCGGGTCATAGACGATACGGCTGTCGCTGGCGTTGCTGATAACGACGTCATCGTCTAGAAACGCAGGCGCCTGGAGCGCGTAGTACTCGCATGTCACGGCACATTTTTCAATTTCTCCGATGGCCTCAGCCAGCGGTTTGCCCATCTCAAGGGTGATGAGCCGTGCATAGTCTGACTTGTGCAGTCGCAGCACCCGGGCCAGCGCGGTGAGCAGGCCAACCCGCTGTTGCACCGGTTGTTCGCGCCAGACGCGCTGTGCCGCCGCAGCGGCTGCAAGTGTGCGTTCGACGCTAGCCGGGTCATGGTGGGGCAAAGAGACCAGCGTTTCGCCGGTCGCTGGATTGACGGAATGGATCATTGGGCTCAGTCTGATTTGATGTTGTTGTCTTGAATCAACTTGCGGTACATATCGAACTGGGTCTTGGTGGCAACGCCAAGCTCTTTCGCAGAGGAGCCACGCAAGGTCACGCCGAGGGAGATCAATTTGTCGCGGGTGGCAGGGTCTGCCAGTGCTTTGCGCATTTCGCTGTTCAGACGCTCAACAATGACCTTGGGCGTGCCTGATGGTAGGACCATCGCAAACCAGGAGTTGAAAAAGAAGTTTTTGAGGCCGGACTCGTCAACGGTGGGCACATTGGGGTACTGCGCCAGACGCTTTTCGGTGCTGACGGCAAGCAGGCGAACCCGATTGCCCTGAATCAGCGAGGTGACGGTGCCGAGTCCTTGCATCGCGACATCGACCTCGCCTGCGGCTGCGGCGACCGCAGCAGGTGTGGCGCCTTTGTAGGGGATGTGCGTGACTTTGATGTCAGCGCGCGAAGCGAAAAGTGCCATCGCCAGATGCTGTGGGCTGCCGTTGCCGCCGGAGCTGTAGTTCAGTTTGCCCGGGGATGCCTTGGCTGCGGCGATGAAATCAGCGACTGTTTTGTAGGGTGAGTCCGCTTTCACGACCATGCCCCATTCGACGGTGGCAGCCAGTGACAGAGGATCAAAGTCAGTCAATGCGTTCCAGGGCACGTGCGCATAAATGTGCGGCACCATGGTCAAGATGCTGTCGTTGAAACCGCCGATGGTGTAGCCGTCCGGAGCGGCCTTGGCAACGCGATCAGCACCGATCAAACCTGACGAGCCCGTGATGTTTTCAATCACGATGTTTTGGCCCAAACTTTCGGACATTTTTTGGGTTAGCACGCGTGCTGCGTTGTCGACGGCGCTGCCGGCGGCCAGCGGAATGATCATCCGGATCGGTTTGTTCGGGTATGTGCCTTGCGCTTGCACGCTGACAGAAAAAGCCAGCATGGTCGCTATGGCAGCAAGGCGATGGGTGAAATTTTTCAAGAATTTGTCTCCGGTTGTCATTTTTATGGACGTGCCTGCGCTTGGCTTAAGCCTGGTTGGTGACCAGTGGTGCGATCTTAAGTTCTGCGGCCAGGGCGACCAAGTCGGCCAGCATGGGCGCAGACAACGGGATACCTTGAGCGCTGTATGTTTGGCGGCGCTGGTGGCTTTGCTCACCCGGCAGCCAGATGCGCTCAACGTTCGGCAGGCGCTCACTGCTCCGCAGGTCGCGCACCAAGTGGTCTATCGATGACTTGAAGGCCGCTGGGTCACCAAAGGCTTGTAAGTCGATCACCAGCACCGATTGGCCGGTGTTGGTCGGCGTGACGTGGTCATGGTTGAAGTCCACCACATCGCGACCCATGGCGGCTCCGTTCAGGGTGCCGGCCAAGAGCCCAACAATGAGCGCCAAACCGTAACCCTTGTGACCGCCGATGGGCAACAAAAAGCCTTCATCAGCGCGTTTCGGGTCCAGCAGGGGTTTTCCTTGTCGGTCAATCATCCAACCTTCCGGCATTTGCTCACCGCGCTTGGCCTTGGCCTTGACCTTGCCGTAGGCCGCGACAGTGGTGGCCATGTCAAGCACCACGGCGGGTTCGCTGCCGGCGGGGATGCCCACGGCTATCGGATTGGTGGACAGCAGCATGTCCATACCGCCCCAAGGCGGCAGATGATTGGCGTTGCCAACTGCGAAATACAGCGCAATCATGTTTTGTTCGATCGGCTTGCGCACATACAGCGACGCTGGCCCCGCGTGGTTGCTGGCGCGTGCACCAACCCAGGCGACGCCGGCTGTTCGGGCTTTTTCTATAGCGATGTCGACCGCATGCGACATGACCAAGTGGCCCATGCCGTTGTCGCCGTCGACCACCGCCATGGCGGCTCGTTCTGTCACGACCCGAATGTTGGGACGGGTGTTGATGCCACCCGCCAAGATGCGTTTGACATACTGCGGCAGGCGAATGACGCCGTGGCCATCAGAGCCCTGCAAATCTGCGTCGGCCATGAGGCCGGCGACTTTGGCGGCATCTTGACCGGGCAGGCCGGCGCTTTGGAGGGCGCTGGAGATAAAGGTGCTCAGTTGGTCCGCACTGACGAAGATGGATGTGTTGTTTGTTGTCATCGGACTTTTCTTGGGTTCAAGACACCCTCCAAGCGGAGGGAGATAAAACATTTTAAAAAGCCGTTGAACTGTCGTCCAATGCTGAATTCGATGGCAGCTATATCACTTTGATATTGGACTCAGCACGGATACGCAGCTTGTCAGAAAGGCGCGTCAGCGGCCGTTCCGGATAGCGATACATAAGCGGAGGCCGCCGATGGCGCAGAAGAAACCAATGAAGCTGCTGTCGCAGGGGTTTGTGCTGCATCGATCGCGGGATCGCCTGTTGCCGCACCAACTTCGCCGCCCAAGGCCTCGAGCAGATCAGGCAGCATGGCGCTGAGTTCGCCGGTCAGAATGGCAGCGTCGGTGTCAAAGCCGTCGTCATCTTTGCCGCCTTCTTGCACACCGTCCAGCACGACATCGAGGAGTTTGAGCTTTTTAACTTGCGCAGTTTCTGTCAGCACAAAAGAAATTCGGTCGTTCCAGGTCAGGGCCAACTGGGTTGGAACTTTGCCAGCGGCGATGTGCTGTGCAACTTCTTCTATTTCCAGCGTGTGCCGAGAGTAGCGAACCGTTGATTTTTGGTCGTCCGGGGTTTTCAGTTCGCAGTCCCGGTCTACCGTGAAACCGATGGGTGCTTCGCGGCTGGACAGCCAGTGCGACATCGATGCCGCAGCCGACATATTGGTCAGGACGGGCTTGACGCCAAGGCCTGGCAGTGAACCGGGCACCTCGCTCAAGGCTTCGATCAAAAAGGTAACGACCTTGTCCGCACCCGACAGACTACCGGTGTCGACGACCAAAAAGTGATGAACAGGGTCCAGCCACAGCAGGGTGGTTGAGCGTTTGGTGAAAGCGCGCGGTAGCAGGTCAAAAACGACTTGTTCTTTGAATTCTTTTTTGATTTTTGAGCCAACGCGTTCTTGTCCGGTTTCTTGTTTGTATTTTTCAATCAGCTCGTCAACTCCGGCCTTCACGGCAGAAGCTGGCAGTGGCCGTCGCTCTGTGCAGAGCTTGACGATGATCTGGCCGCCGATGCTTTCCAGCATGGAGATGCTCTTGTTGCCACGTGGCGCCACCCAACCATTGGATTCCGGTTGGGTCGGGCCGCAAGGCTCAAAGCGAGTGGCTTGTAGAGCCTCTTCAAAAGCGTCCAGCGGTGGCATGACGAAGTCTGCGGCGATACGGAAAAAAGAAGCGGTTTTGAACATGCAATACGGTCGGTGAGGGTCGATGACGGTCGTTTAAAAAAGAAAAGAGGTGTGCGTTTGGGGCGTTATGCGACGTCGATCACATGGGTCCCAAAGCGGCCTTGGCGTCGGTCGTCAAAGTAATGTTCCAGCGTTTCCTTGACGGTGCGAAAGGCAATTTCATCCCAAGGAATTTCAGACTCGGCGAAGAGTCTCGCTTCGATGGTTTCGTGGCCCGGATTGAAGACCGGGCTGAGCAGGCGGGCTCGGTAATAAAAATGCACTTGACTGACCCGCACCACGTTCATCACGGTGAAAAGGTCTAGCATTTCATACTTGGCGCCAGCTTCCTCGTCGGTTTCGCGGGCGGCTCCTTGGGCGGTTGTTTCACCAAGCTCCATGAAGCCCGCCGGCAGCGTCCATTTACCCCAGCGCGGTTCTATATTGCGTTTGCACAACAGGACTTGCTCGCCGGTGTCTCCCCAAACCGGCACAGTGCCGACCACATTGAGCGGATTTTCATAGTGAACGGTGTGGCAGGCGGTACAAATGGCGCGTTCGCGGGTGTCGCCATCGTCCGGCAGACGGTAGACAACGGCAATGCCACATTCACGGCAATGTTTGAGTGGGGGACGATGCATGAATTCAGTGTAGCGCCTTGGCTGTGTTCCAAGGCGCTACATGCACTGTCATGCTGGCATCAGGCCTTGGTCGTTTTGCTGTGCTTCTCGATCAGGCTGCGCGCGGTAGCCAATAGTTTTTTGCCATCAAAGCCGCGCTTGTCCATGTCTTGCACCCACTCGACTTCAACGGCGCGTGACTTGCGGCGGAATTCCTGCGCTTCAGCCGGACTGACCGTGTAAATAATGTTGCCTCTGTCTGCCGCCGACTTTCTGCCTGGTATGTCGTTGGCTTGTTGAGCCTTGCCCAGCCAAGCTGAGGTCACCATGCCAGAGTTGTTGTCAATGATCTTTTTCAGATCAGGGGGCAATGAGTTGTACTTGGCTTTGTTCATCGTCATGATGAATGTTGTGGTGTAAAGGCAGCCGCCAGCGGGGTCGAATTCTGCGTGGAACTTGGTCAGTTCATTGACTTTGACTGCGGGCACCACTTCCCATGGGATGGCACAGCCGTTGATGGTGCCTTTGCTCAGTGCGTCAGGGATGCCGGGCAGCGGCATGCCAACTGGAATAGCCCCTAAAACGCCGAGCAATTTAGTGACTTGCCGAGTAGGCGCGCGCAGCTTCAGACCACGCATGTCGGCGACTGACTTGACAGGTTTGTCTGCGGTGTGAATAACGCCAGGGCCGTGTACCTGCAGCGCAATGACTTGGGTGTCTTTGAATTCATC
>CANFSO010000129.1 GCA_947449895.1 Comamonadaceae bacterium | reverse complement strand
TTCATGTGGTGCGCCCTCGCAGCAGTTTTTCTTCAGCGAGCGCCAACGCAGCCGGCGTGCCAGACAGCACCAGCGTATCACCACCTTCCAGCAGCGTGCCATCTAAAACTACTTGTCTTTGGCCATTGCTGCGGCGCAGACTCACCACTTTCACGCCCACAGACGCTAGCGCTATGGCGCCCAGCGAAGTGCCCATGGCTCTGTTGGCTGGCGGCAATGTGACGGTCGACAGCCGCTCTTGTTCCAACTCGTTGACCGAGTCGTCATCGGCACCATGAAAATAACCGCGCAACAAGTTGTAGCGGGCATCGCGCTGATCTTGCACAACGCGAATCACCCTGCGCATCGGCACGCCGACCAGCGCCAGCGCGTGGCTCGCCAACATCAGACTGCCTTCAATCGCTTCTGGTACGACTTCGGTAGCACCTGCAACACGCAGTTTTTCAATGTCAACATCATCCACCGTGCGGACAATCACAGGGACGGCTGGTGCATGCGCACGGGTGTTGGCCAAAACTTTGATGGCGCTGGCCGTGTTCAGGTAAGTCACGACCACCGCGCTGGCACGTGCCAAGCCAGCCGCCATCAACGATTGCAGCCTGACGGCATCGCCAAATACCACAGAGTTGCCGGCGGCCGCAGCCTTGCGGACTCGGTCCGGGTCGAGGTCGAGTGCAATGTAGGGAATGCCTTCGGCATCTAGGATTCGCCCTAGGTTTTGGCCGCAACGCCCGTAACCGCAAATGATGACGTGCTGGCTGGTGTTGATCGCTTTGCGCGCAATGCTGGTCATCTGTAGCGCCTGTTGCAGCCATTCACTGCTCACCAGACGCATGACGATGCGGTTGCTGCTCATGATGATGAACGGCGTGGCCAGCATCGACAAGACCATCGCGGCGAGGATCGGGTTGAGCAAATTGGCCGGTACGAGGCTGTTGCCCTGTGCCAGCGTCAGGAGCACAAAGCCGAACTCACCTGCTTGCGCGATGTACAAGCCGGTGCGCAGCGCCACGCCATTTGTAGCGCCCAGAGCCTTGGCCAACAGCGTCACCAGCGCCAGCTTTAAAAAGACAGGCAATACGAGTAGAAAAAGAACCAACGGCCAGTGAGCGATCACTTCATGCCAGTCGAGCAGCATGCCGATGCTGATGAAAAACAGGCCCAACAAAACGTCGTGAAAGGGCCGAATATCAGTTTCAACCTGATGCTTGTATTCAGTTTCCGAAATCAACATACCAGCGATGAAGGCGCCCAAGGCCAAGCTCAGACCGGCCAACTCGGTGAGCCACGCCAAACTCAGCGTGACCAGCAGCAGATTGAGCACGAACAGCTCTTCGCTTTTGCGCCTAGCGACGATCGTCAACCACCAGCGCATGACACGTTGTCCGCCCATCAGCAACAGCCCGACCAGCACCGAGGCCTTGAGCAAGGCTAGACCCAGCGCGGCAAAGAGGTGTTCGGGGCGTGAGCCCAAGGCCGGAATCAAGACCAGCAGCGGCACCACGGCCAAGTCTTGGAACAGCAAGACGCCCATCACGCGCTTGCCATGCTCAGACTCTAACTCCAGTCGCTCCGACAACAACTTGACGACCAGCGCCGTGCTGCTCATGGCCACCGCGCCTGACAAAGCCAGCGCCGTCTGCCAATTGATATGCCAGCCGACAGGTGCAGCAAGCGTCAACAACAAAGAGCCAAGCATCACCAGTAACATCGTCAGCACCACTTGGTACAGACCCAGTCCAAATACATGGCGGCGCATAGAGCGCAATTTGGGTAGGTTGAACTCCAGCCCAATCACGAACATCAGGAAGACCACACCAAACTCGCCTAAGTGACGAACGCCCGCCGCGTCTTGCGCCAAGCCTAAGGCGTTGGGGCCGATGATTACGCCTGCAGTCAAATAGCCAAGCATGGGGGGCAGTTTGAGTGAGCGGCACGCCACCACGCCGAGCACGGCTGCCAGCAGGTAAAAGAGCGTGAGTTCGAGCCCGGTCATTGAAGAATGGTAGCCGATGGATTGTGTGGCAAACAGAGTCGACATTCCGGCCGATGCTCAGGAAGCTAGACGATCGTTGATGCCAGAGCGTCTCGATAGAATGCTGGGATGAACTTTGACCGCACCGGCTTTGATCCGGCACAAGCTGTGGCCTTGGCCCGCAAGACTTTTGAAATTGAGGCTGCCGCTGTACTGAGCATGGCGGCGCGAGTTGGCCCTGAGTTTGCTGCTGCAGTTGAAATGGTGCTGTCATGCACCGGCCGTGTGGTGGTGATGGGCATGGGCAAAAGTGGCCATATTGGTCGCAAGATTGCCGCCACTCTGGCATCCACAGGCACAACGGCCATGTTTGTGCATCCAGGAGAAGCCAGCCATGGTGATCTTGGCATGATCACTGCCTTTGACGTCGTGCTGGCGATTTCTAACAGCGGTGAAAGTGAAGAACTCACGGTTATTTTACCGACGCTCAGGCGTTTGCAGGTACGCGTCATTGCCCTCACAGGTGGCGTGCAGTCGGCCTTGGCACGCCATGCGGACGTCGTGCTCGACAGCAGTGTGGCGCAAGAGGCGTGTCCGCTCAATTTGGCGCCTACCGCGAGCACCACGGCTCAGTTGGCCATGGGAGATGCACTCGCCGTGGCGCTGCTTGACGCACGTGGCTTCAAGCCGGAAGACTTTGCGCGTTCCCACCCTGGTGGTTCCTTGGGGCGTAAGCTGCTCACGCATGTGGCTGATGTTATGCGCAGCGGCGACGCCGTGCCTTCGGTACATCCCGACGCTAGCCTCAGTGAACTCATGCGCGAGATGAGCGCCAAGGGCTTAGGCGCCTCGGCGGTGGTGGATGCGCAACAGCAGGTGTTGGGTATTTTCACGGACGGAGATTTACGTCGGCTGATCGAAAAAGGCGCCGATTTGCGCACCATGTGTGCGGCAGACGTGATGCACACCCAACCACGCACGCTAGACTCAACATCCCTCGCGGTGGAAGCCGTTGCTCTGATGGAACAGTATCAGATCACGAGCGTTCTGGTGGTCGACGAGACTGGGCGCTTGTGCGGCGCGTTGAACACTAACGACCTGATGCGCGCGAAGGTGATTTGATGAGTCAAACTACAACTCGTGCACCCGCCATGCCACCCTTGATCCCTGCACTGAATTTCACGCCTGAATTGCTGCTGCGTGCCCAAGGCATCAAAGTGGCGTTTTTTGATGTCGACGGCGTTCTCACCGACGGCGGTTTGTACTTCAGCGAGTATGGTCAACAGCAGATCACGGAAACACCCGGTCAGCTGTACGCGGCCGGTGAAACCATCAAGCGCTTCAGCACGCTGGATGGTCAGGGCCTCAAACTGCTGCAAAAAGTGGGTATTACGCCGGTCGTCATCACGGGTCGGGACAGCGTGGTGCTGCGCGCACGGTTGAACGCGCTGGGCATTACCCATGCGCACTTTGGCACTGAAGACAAACGCCCAGCAGCTGAGCAGACGCTCAAAACGCTGGGTTGTGATTGGTCTGAATCTGCCGCCATGGGCGACGATTGGCCCGACTTGCCGGTGCTGCGTCGGGCGGCTTTTAGCTGCGCGCCAGCCAATGCGCACATTGAAGTCAAAGCTGTGGCGCACTACGTCACACAGACCATGGGCGGCCATGGCGCAGCGCGTGAGTTGTGCGACTTGTTGCTGTCCGCCAGCGGCCGCTATGCCAATTTGTTGGCGGACTACGGCACATGACGCCTCCATCATTCGCGACAGGCATGACCCGCACGCTGTGGGTTCTGAGAAACTGTGGTCAGAGATTTTCCGGCCTTTGGGAGCAACTTTCCCTGTACTTGCCGCTGGCGATGATGGGATTACTGGCGGTTGGCACTTACTGGCTGGTGCGCAACACGCCGACCGCTTATGAGGCAGAGGCTTCACAGCCTGTGATCCACGAGATTGACTACTTCATGCGCCGTGCCACCGTGAAAACGTTCGATGACAGCGGGCGTTTGAAAACCGAAATTTATGGGACTGAGGCGCGTCATTTTCAGGACACCGAAACACTGGAAATCGATCAAGCACGGATGATGTCTACAAGCCCAGAAGGTCGTCTCACGACGGCGACTGCGAATCGCGCATTGAGCAATGACGCCGGCTCTGAAGTGCAGCTGATGGGCAATGCCGTGGTGGTTCGCGAAGCAATGCAAGCCTTGGACGGAAGCTGGTTGCCGCGCCTCGAATTTACCGGCGATTTTTTGCATGTTTTCATGAACGAAAATCGTGTCAAATCGCATCTGCCTGTGGTGCTAAGGCGTGGTTCAGACGAGTTCAGTGGCGACACATTTTCTTACGACAACTTTGATCAAGTTGCTGACCTCAAGGGTCGTGTTAAAGGCCTGTTGGTGCCCAGAGCGGCTGCTGGATCTGTTCCGATGAAACCATCTCGGTAGGCTTCTGCCTAACCTAGCGGCGACTGTAATTAGTCGGGTACCGCTAAAAGATCAATCTTATCCCCATGGCGGAGCGCATTTATGTGCGTTGGGTCTGTTATGAGCTATTTAAGTTGACCTATCTGGTAAGCCACTAAATTTCGAAAGTCCGAAATAAAAAAGGCTTCAAAACCGAAGTGTTGAAGCCTTTTTAGCAAATCTTCAGTCAAAAACTGAAGTTGTCAGCGCAAGCTAAGTGCTTGGGTACGAGAGCTTAGTAGCCGCCGCGTCCACCACCACCACCACCACCGTAGCCGCCGCCACCTGAACGACCGCCGCCGCCGCCATAGCCGCCGCCACCTGAACGGTCGCCACCACCACCACCGTAGCCGCCAGAGCGATCACCGCCGCCGCCGTAGCCACCACCGCCAGAACGATCACCACCGCCGAAGCCGCCGCCACCGGTACGTGGTGGGCGAGCTTCCATTGGCCGGGCTTCATTAACGACAACGCTACGACCACCCAAAGGCTGACCGTTCATTCCGCCAATGGCTGCTTGAGCCTCTGCATCACTGCCCATTTCGACAAAGCCAAAGCCTTTGGAGCGACCCGTGTCGCGTTCCATCATGACTTTAGCGCTGGTAACAGAGCCGAATTGACCAAAAGACTGCTGCAGATCTTCATCACGCACTGAGTAAGGCAAGTTGCCTACGTATAGTTTGTTGCCCATTGAGGGACTCCTCTAAAACACAATAACAAAAGCGATGGGGTCCCGAAAGCACAACAAATTTTCAAACGTACCGCTGTAGCGCGCGAAACTGACCGATCACTTAACTAATGCAGATGAATTCATCCACACTGGCGAATTATGCGCTATTTTGATGAAATTTAAGAGACTTCTCAATAAATGACAAATGCCAACATTTTCTTCATGTTCAATTTCATGCTGCTGGTCATGTTGAATGAGAGATTTTTCGGCCTTGAGCGTGAATTACTGTTGAGTTTTTGTCGGTCTTATCACGCGGCGGCAACTCACTGAGGGCCGGTTCTGTTGGTTTGGCCCTTGCCGGTTCAGAATGAAAACTTGACGAATTTTCTCGGCTAGAGATGGGTCTAATTGGCTACCAGTTCACTTCCCGCTCAGGTGTCGAGCCAGTCCGGTGGATTGACAAATCAGCCCCTTCGTATTCTTCTTCTTGTGTCAGACGCAAGCCCGTCACGGCCTTGATCAATCCATACACAACAAAACCGCCAATGAGTGCCCAAGTCACGCCCATGGCCGTGCCAATAAGCTGTGCGCTAATGCTCACGCCGCCCAAGCCGCCCATTTCTTTCAGGCCAAATATGCCTGCTGCCAAGCCACCCCAAGCACCGCAAAGGCCGTGCAAAGGCCAAACACCGAGGACATCGTCGATCTTCCATTTGTTCTGCGTCAACATGAACATGACCACAAACACGGCGCCAGCGATGGCACCAACCACCAACGCACCCAATGGATGCATCAGGTCTGAGCCAGCGCAAACGGCCACCAGGCCGGCGAGAGGTCCGTTGTGGACAAAGCCCGGATCGTTCTTGCCAAGCGCTAGTGCTGCCAAAGTGCCGCCGACCATCGCCATCAAGGAGTTGACCGCCACCAGACCTGAGATCTTGTCGATCGTTTGTGCGCTCATGACGTTGAAGCCGAACCAGCCGACCGTCAAAATCCAGGCACCCAAAGCCAAAAAGGGGATATTCGAAGGCGGATGCGCCGAGACTGCCCCGTCCTTGCGATAGCGATTGCTGCGCGCGCCCAACAAAATAACCGCTGGCAAAGCTAACCAGCCGCCCATGGCGTGGACTACCACGGAGCCGGCAAAATCATGAAATTCCTCGCCGGTCAGGGCTTTGATCCATGCCTGTACGCCGAAATGGTTGTTCCAGGCAATGCCTTCAAAAAAAGGATAAATCAGGCCCACGATCACTGCGGTGGCGATGAGCTGCGGGTAAAAACGCGCTCTTTCAGCAATACCGCCAGAAATGATGGCCGGAATGGCGGCTGCAAACGTCAACAAAAAGAAGAACCGAACCAGCTCATAGCCGTGCTTGGCCGCCAATTGTTCTGCACCCACAAAAAAGTGTGTGCCATAAGCCACGCTGTAGCCGATGACGAAATAAACGACGGTCGAGATCGAAAAGTCCACCAAGATCTTCACCAGGGCGTTAACCTGATTTTTTTTGCGAACCGTTCCAAGTTCTAAAAAAGCAAAACCGGCGTGCATGGCAAGCACCATGATGCCGCCCAGCAAGATGAACAGCGCATCAGAGCCCTGTTTTAGTGCTTCCATGAGTTTATTTCCTTGTAAATTGTTATATGTTGGTGCATTTTTACGCACCACTGCAGAAACGCACCAAACGTAAGCAAGATTTAAGCCTCAACGGTGCCGGGCGATGCTGTTCAACGATGAAGACATGGAACTCAAGCGGGCTTGGCTACAATCACCGCTGTCATTGGGGAGTAGCCGCCTTCCGATTTGCTGCAAAGCAAAAGGCGAGAGGGGTTTGTGTCAACAGACTTGTTGGGCCTTGTAGAAAGGTCGACATGGCGCAAACGGTTGAGAAAAACTTGGCGAGACCTTTGACTGCACAGCCTTCAAGCTTTCACCTGCTTTTGGCCGGAGATGCTGTGCGGTCATTGGTTTCACTCCGGCCGGAGTTATTCAACGTGGACGCATTTCTCGTATCAACTGGTATCGTCGCCTTAGCTGAAATGGGCGACAAAACCCAGCTGCTGGCTCTCTTGCTTGCCGCCCGCTTCAAAAAACCATGGCCCATTGTCTGGGGCATTCTGGTGGCCACCCTAGCTAATCACGCCATGGCCGGCGCACTCGGAGCCTGGCTCACCACCTTGCTCAGTCCCGAGATCCTGCGCTGGATTCTGGGGGCTTCATTCCTTGCCATGGCCGCATGGATGCTGGTGCCCGACAAACTCGACGATGACCGCGACAGCAAGCCACCGCGCTGGGGCGTTTTTGCGACCACGGTGGTGCTGTTCTTTTTGGCTGAGATGGGCGATAAAACGCAAATTGCCACCGTCATGCTGGCCGCACGCTTTGACGCGTATGTGGCAGTGGTGGCTGGCACTACTCTGGGCATGATGCTGGCCAACGCGCCGGTAGTGTGGCTGGGTGAGCGGGTTACCCGCTTGGTGCCGCTACGGGTGGTGCATACCGTGTCGGCGATTATCTTTGCTATTTTGGGCGTGCTGGCGTTTGTGTTGCCGGCATGATGGACTGAGAGAGC
>CANFSO010000128.1 GCA_947449895.1 Comamonadaceae bacterium | reverse complement strand
GTTTTTGTGACGCGTCCGTTGTCGGCTGGCCTGCTGGCTGCTGGTGCACTGTTGTTGGCCATCGTGCTGCTGCCGTCCATCAAGAACAAGCGTGAAGAGGCTTTCGTCGAAGAGTGACGAGCACGGCTTGAATCTCAAAAACGGCGTCTTCGGACGCCGTTTTTTTTGACCGCTTCAGGCCTGGGTCTGCTCCGCTTGGAAAATCGCTGCACAATCAACCGATGAAATCACTTTGACTTCCCCTTTGCGGGATTGGCCTGCGTTTCGCATGGCTACCGGGTCACAAGCCTTCATCTATTTTTGAAACTCCAAGTCACGCCATGAACTTCAACTTCGACAATCCCTACACCTCAACGCGGATTCCTTTGTTCGCTCGCAATGTCGTTTCGACCTCACATCCGCTGGCTGCACAGGCTGGTCTGCGCATGATGCTGAAGGGCGGCAACGCGGTTGATGCCGCGATTGCCGCCGCTGCCGCCATGACCATCGTTGAGCCGGTCAGCAACGGCTTGGGCAGTGACTCTTTTTGTATTTTGTGGGACGGCAAAGAACTGCACGGCCTGAACGCGTCCGGCCGCGCCCCCGAAGCTTGGACGCCCGATTACTTCAAGCGTAAATATGGCGCGGGCAGCCACACGCCGCCCAAGCGCGGTATGGATTCGGTGACCGTGCCCGGCGCCGTGGCCAGCTGGGTCAGCCTGAGTGAGCGATTCGGCAAGTTGCCGTTTGCCGATCTGATGGAGCCGGCGATTGAGATCGCCGAGCGGGGTTACTTGCTGCCGCCTGTGGTGCAGCAAAAGTGGGCCGCAGCCACCAGCGAGCTGCAAGGCTTACCGGGCTTTGCGCAGTCGTTTTTGCCTTGGGGCCGTGCACCGCAAGTCGGTGAATTGTTTCAGTTCAAGGCTGCGGCCAAGGCCTTGCGGGCCATTGGCGCCACCAAGGGTCAAGCCTATTACGGCGGGGAAATCGCCCACGCGCTGGAGAAGTTCTCCAAGCAAAACGGCGGCAGCTTGACGGTGAACGACTTCGCCAACTACAAGCCCGAGTGGGTCAAGCCGATTGGCAAGGATTACCGTGGCTACACGCTGCACGAGATCCCGCCCAATGGCCAAGGCATTGCCGCGCTGATCGCACTCGGCATTCTGGACAAATTTGACGTCGCCAGCCTGCCGGTTGACGGGGTGGATTCACAGCATTTGCAAATCGAAGCGATGAAGCTCGCCTTTGCCGACGTTTACAAATACGTGGCCGAGCCGTCGGCTATGGATGTCACCGTGGACCAGATGCTGGACGACGCTTACTTGGCCAGCCGCGCCAAGCTGATCGACATGAAAAAGGCACAAGACTTTGGCGCGGGCAACCCGGTCAAGGGCGGCACCATTTACCTCACGGCAGCTGACGAAAACGGCATGATGGTGAGCTTCATCCAGAGCAATTACATGGGCTTTGGTTCGGGTTGCGTTGAGCCTGAGTTTGGCGTCAGTTTGCAAAACCGCGGCCACGGTTTCAGTCTGGATGCGGGTATCAATCAGGTCGCACCCGGTAAGCGGCCGTTCCACACCATCATTCCGGCCTTCCTGACCAAAGATGGACAGCCGGTCATGAGCTACGGCGTGATGGGCGCCAATATGCAGCCGCAAGGTCACATGCAAACGTTGGTGCGCATGCTCGACTACGGACAAAACCCGCAAGCCGCTTGTGATGCACCACGCTGGCGCTACAACGAAGGCCTAGAGATCAACGTCGAATCAGCCATGAATGCGGATACTGTGCAGGCGCTGTCCGAGCGCGGACACCGTACGGAAGTCATCAACGACTCGTACCAAGACTTTGGCGCGGGTCAGTTCATTTGGCGCGCGGGTGATCCAAAAGTAGAAGGTTATGTGGTCGCCAGTGATCCCCGACGCGATGGCCAAGCGGTTGGCTTTTAATTGACTGAGCAACACGTGGCGGCTTCAGCGTCAGAGACTGCGCAAGAAGCTGCGGCCCGGTCTCGGGTAGCAGTTGGTTTGACGCTGGCGATGGTCGGTGCCGTGGCCTTCAGCGGCAAGGCGATCATCGTCAAGCTGGCTTACCGGCATGGGGTCGATCCGGTCACGCTTATCATGCTGCGTATGCTGTTCGCATTGCCGATTTTTCTCATCATGGCGTGGTGGGCGAGTCGGGGTAAACCCCCTTTGAGCGGCAAAGACTGGCTGGGTGTTGTCGGGCTGGGCTTCACCGGCTATTACTTGTCGAGCTTTCTCGACTTTGCCGGGCTGCAGTACATCAGCGCATCGCTAGAACGTTTGATTTTGTACCTCAACCCGACGCTTGTGCTTTTGCTCAGTTTGCTGTTTTACCGCCAACGCATTTCCTGGCGGCAGATGGCCGGCATGGCCATCAGTTACGCCGGTGTGGTGTTGGTCTTCGGCCACGAAATCACCGCGCAAGGAAGTGATGCGGCCTGGGGTGCCTTCTTGGTCTTTTTGAGCGCCACCACTTACGCGTTGTACTTGGTTTACAGCGGCGAGCTCGTGCGGCGCTTGGGCTCCATCCGCTTGGTCGGCTTGGCCAGCACGGTGGCTTGCCTGTGCTGCATCTTGCAGTTTGTGCTGCTGCGGCCCTTGACGCTGGAGAATGTCGCCCCCGAGGTGATGTGGCTGTCGCTGCTCAATGCCACGGTCTGCACGGTGGCACCGGTGCTGATGGTCATGATGGCGATTGAGCGCATCGGCGCCAGTATGACCGCCCAGACCGGCATGGTGGGCCCACTTTCTACTATCCTGATGGGTGTGCTGATTTTGGGCGAGCCTTTCACCGTCTGGGTGGCCGCAGGTACCGTGCTGGTGTTGGCTGGCATTTATGTTTTCACGCGGAGTCCACGGCTTGCCACATAAGGTCTGGCCGTGGCGCATAAACTGATCAATTAACTTCAACAACGACAAGAGGAAACAACATGGATTTAGGCATCAACGGTAAGTGGGCACTGGTCTGCGGCGCCAGCAAGGGATTAGGTTTTGGTTGTGCAGAAGCGCTGGTGCGCGAAGGCGTGCATGTGTTGATCGTGGCCCGTGGCGCTGAAGCGCTGCAAGCGGCTTCCGCCACATTGATGGCCGATGCTGCTCGCCCAGCCGGCACCGAAGTGCTGCATGTGGCAGCTGACATCACCACCCCCGAAGGTCGTGCTGCAGTGTTTGCTGTGCGCAAAGACTTCGACATCGTCATCACCAACGCCGGCGGCCCGCCACCGGGCGATTTCCGCGATTGGGAGCGCGATACTTGGATCAAGGCCCTTGATGCCAACATGCTGACACCGATCGAGCTGATCAAGGCCACGGTGGACGGTATGTCGGAACGTGGCTTTGGCCGCATCATCAACATCACCTCCGGCGCGGTCAAGGCACCGATCGATATTCTGGGTCTGAGCAACGGCGCACGCAGTGGTTTGACTGGTTTTGTGGCCGGCGTGGCGCGCAGCAAAATTGCGGGGCACGGCGTGACCATCAACTCCTTGCTGCCGGGCGCTTTTGACACCGATCGCCTGAAAGTCACCATGGCCGGTGCCGCTAAAAAGACCGGCCTGACGGTTGAGGCCTTGGCCGACACACGGCGTAAAACCATTCCAGCCAAACGCTTTGGCACGCCGCAAGAGTTCGGTGCCATCTGCGCATTTTTGTGCAGCCAGCATGCGTCTTACATCACCGGCCAAAATGTGCTGGCCGATGGCGGTTCTTACCCAGGCACTTTTTAAAACGTCAGCTGAACAATCAACAATAAAGGAAGAGACATGAGCACAAACACATCCAAAGCTGTCCGCATTGAGGCACACGGCGGCCCCGAACAACTCAAGCTGGTCGACGTCAGCGTGGGCGAGCCCGGCCCGGGCGAAATCCGTATTCGCCACAAAGCCATCGGCCTGAATTACATCGATATTTACCAGCGTGCCGGCTTGTATGCGCTGCCGATGCCCTTGCATCTCGGCATGGAAGCCTCGGGCGTGATCGAGGCTGTTGGTGCGGGCGTGACGCATTTGCAAGTCGGTGACCGCGCTGCCTACGCCAGCCAGCCACCGGGCAGTTACTGCGAACTGCGCGTGATGCCGGCCAAATGTGTTTGCAAATTACCCGACGCGATTTCGTTTGAAACTGGCGCCGCCATGATGCTCAAGGGCCTCACTGTGCAGTACCTGCTGAGCAAGACCCAGCCACAAGGTGGCCTCAAGGCCGGTGACTTTGTGCTGTTCCACGCCGCTGCGGGTGGTGTTGGCTTGATCGCCTGCCAGTGGGCCAAGGCGATGGGCTTGCAGTTGATCGGCACCGCTGGCTCAGACGCCAAATGTGCGCTGGCCAAAGAAAGCGGCGCGGCCTTCACCATCAATTACGCCAAAGAAGATTTCGTCGCTCGCGTCAAAGAAATCACCAGTGGTGCCGGTGTCAAGGTGGTCTACGACTCCGTGGGCAAAGATACTTTTTTGAAGTCACTCGATTGCCTGCGTCCGTTTGGTTTGATCGCCAATTTCGGCAATGCCTCTGGCAAAGTGGAACCGCTGGACCTCGGCTTGTTGGCCAGCAAGGGCTCGCTGTATGCGACGCGGCCAACTGTCTTCACACACTTGGCTACCCGCGAAAGCACGCAAGCCATGGCGGACGAATTGTTCGAGATGGTGATCAGCGGCAAGGTCAAAATTGCGATTGACCAACGCTTTCCCTTGGCTGATGTGGCCGAAGCGCATAGGTCGTTGGAAGCCCGTAAAACCACGGGCTGCACGATCCTGACGCTGTAGACCGGAACGCCTGCTAGCGGCTGCGGCGCACCCGCAGCAGCTCGTCCAAAATCAGACAGACGGCGCCAATCGTGATGGCGCTGTCTGCGATGTTGAAGGCCGGGAAATGCCAGCCGGCGTAGTGCATGTCGACAAAGTCAATCACGTAGCCGTGCAGCAAGCGGTCGATCACGTTGCCGATCGCACCGCCCAAAATGCAGGCCATGGCGAACGAAAACAGTTTTTGACCTGGGTGTGAGCGCAGCATGTGCACGATGAAGAGCGCCGCACCAACGCCTACCGCCGTGAAAAACCAGCGCTGCCAGCCCGAGGCGGAGGCTAAAAACGAGAACGCCGCGCCACTGTTGTGCACCCGAACGATGTTGAAAAAGCTCGTCACGTTAGTCGCGTCACCGTGCTGGTAATAGCCGAGGATCAGCACCTTGGTGAACTGGTCGGCGATGAGCAGCAGCAGCGCCAGTGCTAGCCAGGGCCAGACGGCACTGCTGGATTTTTGAACACCTATTTTGGCCATCACGCAAACTTCCGGACTTCGCCTGCGCCGTACAGGTTGCTGGTGCAACGCCCGCAAATAGTCGGGTGCGCCGCATCATGGCCAACGTCATCGCGGTAATGCCAGCAGCGCTCGCATTTAACGCTGGTGCTGGTGGCTGAGTTCACGCTCAAGGCATCTGCCGCTTGCAGCGTCATGGCGGAGGTGATGAAGACAAACTTCAGGTCGTCGCCCAGGCTGCTCAGCAGCGCGTGGTCTTCAGCATTGACGCCGAGTGTGACTTCGGCTTGCAGCGACGCCCCCACCTTGCCATCAGCGCGCAAGACTTCGATGTCTTTGTTGACCAGATCGCGCAATTCGCGGATGCGTGTCCACTTGGTCAGCAGATCGGCGTCAGGCGCGTCGAGTTCTGCATAGGTTTCCATGAAGATCGACTCCGACGAGCCGAACACAGTCCACGCCTCTTCGGCGGTGAAGCTCAAAAAAGGAGCCATCCAGCGCAGCATGGCATGCGTGATCTGGTGCAGCGCGGTTTGCGCGCTGCGACGTGCCAAAGATTCAGGCGCGCTGGTGTAGAGCCGGTCTTTCAGGATGTCGAGGTAAAACGCGCCCAAATCTTCGCTGCAGTAGATCTGCAGTTTCGACACCACGGGCTGGAACTCATAGACCTCGTAATGCGCCAAGATGTCGGCTTGCAGCTGCGCCGCACGGCTCAAAGCGTAGCGGTCAATTTCCAACATTTGATCCAAGGGAACGCTGTCAGTCGCGGGGTCAAAGTCGCTCACGTTGGCCAGCAAGAAGCGCAGCGTATTGCGAATTCGGCGGTAGGCATCAACCACACGCGCCAAAATTTTGTCGTCAATGCCGAGGTCGCCCGAGTAGTCTGTTGACGCGCACCACAGGCGAATGATTTCAGCGCCCAGCTTGTCGGAGACTTCTTGTGGCGCCACCACGTTGCCTTCGCTTTTGCTCATCTTGCGGCCCTTGCCGTCGACGGTGAAGCCGTGCGTCAGCAGCCCTTTGTAGGGCGCGTGGTCATACATGGCGCAGGCTGTCAGCAGCGAGGAATGGAACCAGCCGCGGTGCTGGTCGTGGCCTTCAAGGTACAGGTCGGCCGGCCAGGTCGATTGCGCTGCGTGGCTGTGCTTCAACACGTGGTCGTGCGTGGTGCCGGAGTCAAACCAGACGTCCAAAATGTCGGTGCTTTTGATGTAGTCCGGTGCGTCGTTGCCGATGATGGATTCGGCCGTCGCCTTGCTCCAGGCCTCAATGCCGCCGGCCTCGACCATGCTGGCGGCTTGGTCCATGATCTCCATGGTGCGCGGGTGCAATTCGCCGGTGGCTGTGTGGATGAAAAAGGGCAGGGGCACGCCCCAATTGCGTTGGCGGCTGATGCACCAGTCCGGCCGGCCGGCGATCATGTCGCGCAAACGGGTTTTGCCGTTTTCCGGGTAAAACCGCGTTTCTTCAATCGCATTCAGCGCCAGCTGGCGCAGGGTTTTGGCGGCTTTGTCTTTGGCGAACAAGCCTTCATTCCCCGGACCTTCTTCGTCCATGCGAATGAACCACTGGGCGGCGGCACGGTAGATCACCGGCGTCTTGTGGCGCCAGCAATGCGGGTAGCTGTGCACGATGTCTTGCGTGGCAAACAGGCGGTCGTGTTCGCGCAGTTTGTCGATCACCAGCGGTGCGGCTTTCCAGATGTTGAGACCACCAAAGAAGGGCAGCTCGTCGACATAACGGCCATTGCCTTGGACTGGGTTCAAGATGTCGTCGTAAGCCATGCCGTTGGAAACGCAGGAGTTGAAGTCTTCTACGCCGTAGGCTGGTGCGGAGTGCACGATGCCGGTGCCGTCGTCGGCGGTGGCGTAGTCGGCCAAGTACACCGGCGACAAGCGGCGGTAGCCGTAGACGCCTTGCTCATCGGCGACGTCGTGCAGCGGGTGCATGAAGTTGAGCAGCGCGAGTTTTTCGCCCAGCGTGGTGGCCAGCACCGTGCCGGTGAGGCCAAAACGAGCCAAGCATTTCTCGACCAACACCGACGCCAAGAGCAGCAGGCCGCGCTCGGTGTCCACCAGCGCGTAGTCAAGCGCAGGGTTCAGGTTCAGCGCCTGATTCGCCGGAATGGTCCACGCGGTGGTAGTCCAGATCACAGCAAACGCGTCCTTGGACAAGCCGCCCAAACTTGGCAGGCCAAAGGCGGCAGCGAGTTTTTCAGGCTCCGCACATTTGAAGCCGACGTCCAGCGTTTGCGACTTTTTGTCGGCGTATTCAATTTCAAACTCAGCCAGCGATGAGCCGCAATCAAAGCACCAGTACACCGGCTTCAGGCCGCGGTAGACAAAGCCGCGTTCCATGATGCGTTTGAGGGCACGGATTTCATTCGCCTCATTGGCGAAATCCATGGTGCGGTACGGGTTGTCCCATTCGCCTAAAACGCCCAAGCGTTTGAAGTCGGCCATTTGGCCTGCGATTTGCTCGGTGGCGAAAGCCCGGCTTTTGGCCTGCACTTCGTCACGCGGCAAGGCCCGACCGTGGAGTTTTTCAATGGCGTTTTCGATCGGCAGGCCGTG
>CANFSO010000127.1 GCA_947449895.1 Comamonadaceae bacterium | reverse complement strand
GTTGGTACCACTCCTTCCCATCCCGAACAGGACAGTGAAACGACTTAGCGCCGATGATAGTGCGGATTCCCGTGTGAAAGTAGGACATCGTCAGGCTCTTACAGCAAGAAATGCCCAGTTGATCTGATGATTGACTGGGCTTTTTCTTTTTTCAGAATTAGACATTGAGTATGGTTTCACCATCTCGCTTAGCCACGCCAGAATGTATGAGCTCGATGATCATTTGATCTATCCAGTCGCTCAGATTCGCAACGCCGAAGAATTGGGACCTAACAAGTTCAAAGTAACTTGTTGTCAGCGCCCATGATTTAAATTCCGTATACGCTTGTTTTTGTACTTCAAGTAGTTTGAACTTCAACAGAACTTTTGCACCATGTCGTGCATGTTTTGTCGGACTTTCAGTAAAAGCAGCCAAGCGTTGCTGTGCCCTTTGAAGCACTTGGTCAGAATAGGCAAATAATCGTCCATGGCCCGGAATAACGGTTATCGGGTCAAGTTGTTTAATTAACGAAAGTGTTTCACCCACTTCCGCAAAAGCACCCTGACCTTCTAGTTCGGGGAAAACAACACCAAATCCATTTTCCCAAAGTGCATCTGCTGAAATCAGTGTGCGTGACTTAGCTTCGAACAGAATCACAGAGTGAGGATCGTGACCGGTTGCCGCATGGATTTGCCAAGGCTGATCGCCTAATAAAATCTCAGTGCCCGGAATCAATAGGCCTTGGTAATGAAAGCGCGGGCACAACTGACCCGTAGGCGTGTGCGTCAATACGACTGGGTCCCAGTCAGTGACGTAAGGAGCATGACCTGGCGGAATCAACGTTTTAAGATTCTTATACGTTGCCTGCAATGCAAAATTACCGCCGCAATGGTCACTGTGTAAATGCGTGTTCAACAACAAATCCAAAGGTGCATCATTCAGTACGCCGTGCACCACGTTGACGGTTTGCTCAGCATGTGAGCAATAGCCACTGTCGACCACAGCCGTATTGTGACGACCTGACGCTATCACCATGTTCGCTGATAGCCAACCTCTTTCGATCACTTGCACACCCGTGGGTAAGTTCAACATAGGCATCGGTCTCGTTGTTGTGCTGGCAATCGTAAACTTCAAAAAAAGATGCACAAAGACTTGAGGCAGAAAGGAGCTGAAGCCAAGTACTCGTTGTTACTTCTGTGCGAGACTTTGACCATGAAAAGTCAACAGCATTCGAATCATCATGGCATACAAGTGATGCGTATGCAGCAGGTCACCACAGCTTCTATGCTGGTTGCGGCGACCATTTGGTTGGTGCACTTCTGGCCGACTTCACCTGGGCTGGCTATTTGGGGCGCACTGGCTTGTCTGTTCGGTTACTCAAGTGTCTTGGCTTTTGAGTTTATTGCACTGGCGTTTGTGAATCGATCTGATCCTGCACCACCAGCCAGCCGACAAGCTCTGCTCCGCGCTTGGTGGGCTGAAACATGTACGGCCGGGATCGTTTTCTGCTGGCGCCAGCCCTTCAAGGCTAATGCAGTGCCGGATCAGCTTAAAGGCGATCATTTGCAAGGTCAACGCGGTGTCGTATTTATCCATGGACTGATTTGCAACCGTGGCTTTTGGATGCCTTGGTTGAAGCAATTGCGACACAAGGGTACGAAACAACCATCACATGCTTTCACGGCGATTTCGCTGGAGCCGGTGTTCGCCGACATCGATGGCTACGTAGACCAGATCGAAAAGGCTGTGCAACGCGTCACAAAGGCCTCAGGGTTAGCGCCCATCTTGGTGTGCCATAGCATGGGTGGACTGGCTGCACGCGCTTGGCTCAACCGTCAAACAGAGGCTCGGCGGGTGCATCATGTGGTAACGATTGGCACGCCGCACCACGGCACTTGGTTAGCACGTTTTGCACATGGGTCTAGCAGTCGGCAAATGCGGCAAGGCAGCGATTGGTTGCGGAAGCTGGATCAGTCGACGGCGACCAGCGAAGCAGAGCTCTTCACTTGCTGGTATTCCAACTGTGACAACATCGTCTTTCCGACATCGACGGCCATGTTAGCAGGGGCGAACAACCGTTTTGTGTCTGGTGCTGCGCATCTGCAAATGGCTTTTTTGCCTGTCGTGATGACGGAAACAATGGTAATGATTATGCAAAATCCAAAGGCGGATGAAATGCAAGCTGAGATGCCATAAGACACGGAGACATAGCCATCGACGACGATTAGAGGGAACGAAGATAGCAAAAATCAGGGAAAACCCTTATATTAGTCGCATGATTTCCGCACACAAGCTCATTAAAGCGTCTTACTACGCAGGGAAAGATTTATTCCGGCCACCACTGACTGAGGGCGTACGCCCAACAGCCACAGCCGTCATGGTGCCTATCCGCTCACTTGGCCCAAGTCACACCGAACGCATCACCCAGCATTTGCTTGGCTTGTCGCCAGCAGATCGTTACTTGCGCTTTGGGTACGCTGCCAGAGACGAACAAATAGAGCGCTACGTGTCGGGTCTGAACTTTGAACGCGATGAAATATTCGGTATTTACAACCGCCGCCTTGAACTCATTGCCATGGCGCACTTGGCCTTTGCAGTAGAGGCTGACTTCACCAGTTGCGCTGAGTTTGGCGTGTCGGTGCTCGCGCATGCCCGGGGCCGTGGTTATGGTGCTCGCTTGTTTGACCGCGCGGTCATGCACGCTCGAAACGAAGGCGTGCACATGATGTTCATCCATGCCTTGAGCGAAAACACCAACATGCTCAACATCGCACGGGCAGCTGGCGCCAAGGTAGAACGAGATGGCTCCGACAGCGATGCCTACCTGCGACTACCGCCTGCAGACATTGATTCACGAATGACGGAAATGGTCGAAGAAAGCGTAGGACAAACTGATTACACATTAAAGGTGCAAGCGCACCATTTTTGGAGTTTTTTGCGCATGATGCAAGACGTTCGCCGAGGCATGCGCGATGCCCGCGACCGAACTTCGAGCTGAACAAATTTTTCGGATATCCTTGACGACATATTAACTACCGAACACCGCAGTGGCCGATGCCCCCCCCAGTCGTTCCGCTAAAACGGAAGACAAACGCGGCTTTTTACAAAAGCTCGCAGAAATGCTTCACCCTGGCCCCGACTCTCGGGACGAGCTGATCGAAACCTTGGTAGAGGCCCAAGAAAATGATGTGATCGGCGTGCAAAGCCGTGAAATGCTTGAAGGCGTCATCCGCATGGCTGACATGACGGCTGGCGATGTGATGGTGGCCGCACCGCGCATGGACATCATCAATATTGACTCACCGTATGAAGACCTGCTTCATGTCATCATTGACACGGCGCATTCACGTTTTCCGGTCTACGAACACCAAAAAGAAAACATCATCGGCATCCTCTTGGCAAAAGACTTGCTGAAATTGCAACGTGCGCCAGAGTTGAACATACGCGCTTTGCTTCGTTCGGCTGTGTTTGTCCCAGAGAGCAAAGGCCTGAATGATTTGCTGCGTGAGTTCCGCGGCAACCGCAATCACTTGGCCATCGTCATCGACGAATTCGGCCGCGTTGCAGGTCTCGTCACGATTGAGGATGTACTGGAACAAATAGTTGGTGAAATCGAAGATGAATTCGACATTGCCGAAGACGCCGGCGACATTTTTGGTTTGGGCGACCACACCTACCGTGTCAGCGGAGACACCGCCATTGAACGCGTCAACGAAGCTTTCGGCGTCAGCTTGCCTGAGTCCGATTTTGAAACTATTGGTGGCTTGGTAGCGCATGAAATGGGCCATGTTCCCAAACGCGGCGAGAACGTTGCACTGTCAGGCCTGCAATTCATCGTACTGCACACCAAGGGCGGCGCAGTCCGCTGGTTCAAGGTTTCGCCGGTCATCGCTGCCGTAGCGCCTGCCGATGCGTCCGCATAATACTTGTGGTCACGCAGCACAGAACTGCACCAGAGCGCGCGTTGAATGACGTTGGCCGGCCACTCGGCTGGGTTTCTGTGCTGAGCGTGATTGTGGCTGGCTATGCACACGCACTCAGCATGGCTTGGCCCTTCGCGTCGATAGGTGGTTTAGCCACCGGCCAAGCTTGGGGTGGCCTGCAGCTGGCGTCGTTGGCTCTGCTGGTCTGGCAACTGCAGCGCAGTAGCCGGCCCGGTCAAGGTGCGCTGCTCGGCTGGCTGTTTGCCACGGCGATGTTGTGCGGCACGTTCTGGTGGCTGTTCATTTCTATGCACCGCTACGGCGGCTTGCCGGCGGCGCTCACTGTGCTGGCGATTCTCGGGCTGGCGGCCGCATTGGCACTTTATTACGCGGCTGCAGCCGCAATGTGCGTTTGGTTGGCACCGCGTTCGTCGCTGGGTCGGGCCAGCGTGTTCGCGGCGCTGTGGTTGCTGGCAGAGTTGGCGCGCGTGAAGTTGTTCACCGGCTTTCCTTGGGGCGAGGGCGGCTATGCGTACATCGATGGTTGGGCCCAGCCGTTGGCTGGCTGGGTCGGCGTGCATGGGCTGACATGGCTGGGGGCTTTCACGGCGGCTTGGTTGGCCGCCCTGCTCGGGGAGGCACGCGACAACCGTTGGGTGCTGAACCAAAAGCCGGTCATGGCATGTCTCACCATGCTCGCGATCGCCTTTGGCGTTTCAACATTACCGCCCGCTGTTTTGGCAACTCCTGCAAACACGCCAGTCCGGCCACCGTTGTCCGTCACCTTGTTGCAGGGCAATATCCCGCAAGATTTGAAGTTTCAGCCGGGCACTGGCGTGAGAGACGCACTGAAGTTCTACGGAGAGCAACTCGAGCAGGTTCAAACCTCGTTGGTGGTCTTGCCTGAGACGGCGTTCCCCATGCTGCCCGAGCAGATCCCCAGCGGTATCTGGGAGCCGGTGAAAACCCGCTTCGCCAGCGGCGAGCAGGCGGCACTGATCGGTATTCCGCTGGGCTCCAGACATGACGGTTACAGCAACTCGGTGCTGGGCCTGAAACCCGGTGCGCCTGACTACCGCTACGACAAACATCACCTCGTGCCCTTTGGCGAGTTTGTGCCGCCATTTTTTCATTGGTTTATCCGCCTGATGGAGATTCCGCTGGGTGACTTTAATCGCGGCACCTTGGCGCAATCACCGTTTGAATGGCGCGGGGAGAGGCTGGCACCAAACATTTGCTACGAAGACCTGTTTGGCGAAGAGCTGGGTGCCAACTTCAAAGACGCGGCGACTGCACCGAGCATCATGGTCAACGTCAGCAACATCGCTTGGTTTGGCAATACCGTGGCAATCGACCAGCATTTGAATATCGCTCGTATGCGCGCGCTTGAATTCGCCAGGCCCATGCTGCGCGCCACCAACACCGGCGCGACCGTGGTCATTGACGCGCAGGGCCGCGTCACGCACGCGCTGGAGCGCCATACCCGCGGCGCGCTGGTCGCTGACGTGCAAGGTGCCGACGGGCTGACGCTGCACGCACGTTGGGTTTCGCACTTCGGTCTGGCACCTTGGTGGCTGCTGGGCTTGGCCAACGTGCTGCTGGCCATGCTGGCCCGCAGGCGTCGTCGTCAAACACAGCCTTTGGCCTGAAGGCTCGTGCGCCATCTCAGCAACTTGGGGCCGCGTAAAATAATCTCTTTGACGCGTCACGGCGCGTCACTGCTTTCGGCGCCGCATGGCGCGCCTTGATTGGCTTCAGAACAACGGTTTTATGCTCACTTTCCAGCAAATTATTCTCACGCTGCAGTCCTATTGGGCTGACAAAGGCTGCGCCCTGCTGCAGCCTTACGACATGGAAGTCGGTGCCGGCACCTCGCACACGGCTACGTTTTTAAGAGCGCTTGGCCCAGAGCCCTGGAAAGCCGCGTACGTACAGCCAAGCCGCCGCCCGAAAGACGGCCGTTACGGTGAGAACCCAAACCGTCTGCAGCACTACTACCAATACCAAGTCGTGCTGAAGCCGGCACCGGCGAATATTCTGGAGCTTTACCTCGGCTCGCTCGAAGTGCTCGGTTTTGACCTGAAGAAAAATGACATCCGTTTTGTCGAGGACGATTGGGAAAACCCCACGCTGGGCGCCTGGGGTCTGGGCTGGGAAGTCTGGTTGAACGGCATGGAAGTCACGCAGTTCACTTACTTCCAGCAAGTCGGCGGCATTGATTGCCGGCCCATCACCGGTGAGATCACTTATGGGCTGGAGCGTCTGGCGATGTACTTGCAAGGCGTCGACAACGTCTATGACCTGACATGGACTGAAGGTCTGTCGTATGGGGATGTCTACAAGCAAAACGAGGTGGAGCAATCGACCTACAACTTCGAGCACAGCGATGCAGACTTCTTGTTCACCGCCTTCAACGCGCATGAAAAACAAGCCAAGCATTTGATCAGCGTGCAGCTGGCACTGCCAGCTTACGAACAAGTCTTAAAAGCGGCTCACAGCTTCAACCTGCTCGACGCCCGTGGGGCCATTTCCGTGACAGAGCGGGCCGCCTACATTGGCCGCATTCGCAACTTGGCGCGCGCCGTGGCACAAAGCTATTACGAGAGTCGCGAACGTCTCGGCTTCCCGATGGCTCCCCGGGAATGGGTCGCACAGATGCAGGCAGCCTTGCCGACCTTGACGAAGAAAGCGGCATGAGCGTGATGACGATGAAGACCCAAAACCTGTTGCTCGAACTCTTTGTTGAAGAGCTGCCGCCCAAGGCGTTGAAAAAACTCGGTGATGCTTTTGCCGGCGTGCTGCACGAGCAGCTCAAACAGCAAGGGCTGGCAAACGCCGAATCACAGCTCACCGCCTACGCCTCACCGCGTCGGCTGGCCGCGCACATCACCGACGTGGCGGCACAAGCCGCTGACAAAGTCGTCTCGCAAAAGCTCATGCCTGTCAGCGTCGGCTTAGACGCCGCAGGCCACGCCACGCCCGCACTGTTGAAAAAACTGCAAGCGTTGGGCGCCGATGCTGCCGTGGTCGCCGATCTGAAAAAGGTCATGGACGGTAAAGCCGAAGCGCTGTTTTACGACAGCGTGGTCACAGGTGCGACGCTGGCCGACGGCTTGCAAAAAGCCTTGTTAGAGGCCATCGCCAAGTTGCCCATTCCAAAGGTCATGAGCTACCAGCTGGAAAGCGACTGCGAGTTGCCCGGCTGGAGCAGCGTGAGCTTTGTCCGTCCGGCGCATGGCCTGGTGGCGCTGCACGGCTCAGCGGTGATTCCTCTGCATGCGCTGGGCCTGAAGTCCAGCAACAGCACGCAAGGACATCGCTTCGAAGCGGCCATCTCGCCAGTGGTGATCGCGCACGCCGATGAGTACGCGATCACCTTGCAAAAAGACGGTGCCGTGATCGCCAGTTTTGCCGAGCGCAAGGCCGACATTGCGCGCCAATTGGCTGCGGCCGCTGCCAAAATTGGCGGCGGCGTGGTGCCGATTGACGACGACGCCTTGCTGGATGAAGTCACGGCCTTGGTCGAGCGGCCAAACGTGCTGGTCTGCAGCTTTGAAAAAGAATTTCTCGACGTGCCGCAGGAATGCCTGATCTTGACCATGAAGGCAAATCAAAAATACTTCCCGCTGCTCGACGCCGCCGGCAAGCTGACGCATCAGTTTTTGGTGGTCAGCAACATCAGCCCGGCAGATGCCTCTGCCGTCATTGGCGGCAACGAGCGCGTGGTGCGGCCGCGGCTGGCCGATGCCAAATTCTTCTTTGACCAAGACCGTAAAAAGACACTGGCTTCCCGCGTCGCCGGTCTGGACAAAGTGGTTTATCACAACAAGCTCGGTACGCAAGGCGAGCGCGTCACGCGCGTGCGGACGATTGCCCACGCCATCGGCCAACAACTCGGCGGCGACGCCTTGGCCGCGCAGGCCGATCAAGCCGCACTGCTGGCTAAAACTGATTTGGTCACCGACATGGTCGGTGAGTTTCCCGAGTTACAGGGCACGATGGGCCGTTACTACGCACTCAACGACGGGTTGAATAGCGACGTCGCCGATGCGATTGAAGACCATTACAAACCGCGCTTTGCTGGTGATGCGCTGCCGCGCAATCCTGTAGGCTTGGCAGTGGCTTTGGCGGACAAACTGGAAACGTTGGCCGGCATGTTCGGCATTGGCAACTTGCCGACGGGTGACAAAGATCCGTTCGCCTTACGGCGTCATGCCTTGGGCGTGGTGCGCATGCTGGCCGACAAAGAACTGCCCTTGGAC
>CANFSO010000126.1 GCA_947449895.1 Comamonadaceae bacterium | reverse complement strand
GCTGGTTTCACGCGCAACGTTAACACGCGCTCATGGGCATGCGTTTTTCGGGATTCAGCTTGCATTGCCTGCATGCCGTTGCGCGCTAAATTCAGCAGCACTTGCTCGACCATGGTGCGGTCGCAAAGCACCACCGCGCATGCCGGGTCGACCTCGATCGCTACGCGCACTGACAGCTTGCGGGCCTGCAGACTGACCAGCGGCATGATGGCGTCGAGCAAGGCGCGGGGCGCCACGCGTTCGCGCACTTGGTCGCGTCGGCGCACAAAGTCGTGCACGCTCTTGATGACTTTGCCAGCGCGTTCGGCTTGCTCGCTGATGCGCTTGAGCGCGAGCCGCAGATCTGCGCTGAGCGTCACATCCGTGCCACGGGCGTCGCCGAGCAAATTCAGCGAGCCGGTGGCGTAGCTGGAGATGGCTGCGAGTGGCTGATTCAGTTCGTGGCTGAGCAGCGAAGCCATTTCGCCGACCATCGCCAGTCGAGCGGTGGCCTGTAGCCGGTCCTGACTGGTACGCGACACTTCCTCCACCCGGCGTTGTTCGCTGATGTCGAGGATGGCGCTCATCCAACCGGTGTGTTTGCCCGTGGCATTGATGAGCGGTGCTTCGATGATGAGCACGGGAAAGCGCGTGCCGTCGCGTCGCATGAAGATGGATTCATGGCCACCGCGTGGCAGGCTGGCGCTGGCCAGTCGAATCGCCTGACGATCTTGGTAGGCACCGGCGAGTTCGGGCGGCCAGTAAGGGCTCGGAAAGTTGTGGTCGAGTAATTCCTTGGCGTCGACACCGACCATTTCGCAAAATGCCGGGTTCACATAGGTGATACGGCCTTGCAGGTCGCGCGCACGCAAGCCGGTGACCAGCGAGTCTTCCATGGCTTTTCTGAATGCCAGCGCATCAGCCAGATCATTTTCGGCTTTCAGCCGTCTGCGCATGTCGCGCCCTAGCAGCCACAGGACTGCCACCAACGCTATGGCCATGGCGCTGACCAGCGCCGTCAGCACGTTAGGGAAAAAATCGGGCGTGCCGCGCCAGCTGTCCATACGCACCACCAGCGTGGTGCCGGGCAGATCCAGCAACTGATGTGCGCTGTAAATTCGAGTGCCTCGCGTGGGCGTTCCGGCGATGGCAAGTCGCGTGCCGTCCGCTTCAGTGAAGGAGAGTCCCTGACCGCGCGAGAGTTGCTTATTCACCAGTTCCGACAGGATTTCTTGCAGTGAATAGGTGACCACGGTGTAGCCTGTCAATTGGCCTTCTTCCGTTAGCGGAATGCACAGATCGAGCAGCTCCATGCCGAGACCATCTTTTTGCGGCATGAAGTAGCTGCCTGAATAAGCCGGACCGCTCACGCGCACGGCTGTCGCGCAAGCTTGCTCGGTGTCTTGCAGAGAGTTGCTCCGACTCATACGCTCGAAGACCGATTGCCGGAAAGGTGTCTCGTCGGCCTGCCGCAAGTCCAGTGAGTCATCGCGCGATTCCACTCGAAGAATTTCACGGTGCTGGCGCAACAGCTCATTGACTTGTAAGCGCCAAGTGTCAGCACTGCGCTCTGTTGACTGCAGTGCCTGTAGTCGTTGGATGTTTCGCATCAGGCCAGTGCGGATGTCTGTGACGATTTCGGCGGTGTCGCGCTCCAAACGCGTTTGGATCAGGCCGCCTTCATAGCGGCCAGCCAGCCAGACCAAGGTGCCGAGCATGGCCACGACCAGCGCCACCAATAGGACCCATAACGACCAGCGACGATTCCATCGCAAAGTCAGGCGCCACCAGCGTCGGTTGGCCAGTGCGCTTTGGAATGCGGCGATGTTCATGGCGGACTGCCTCCTGTGGCTTTTCCGGGTGCGGCGTTGGCAGGTTTGCGCTCAACGCGGGTGATGCGCGGATCGCTCCACGGCCCATCGATGTGAAACTCCTGTGTGGCCGCTTCAGTCAATGGCCGGCGAAAAAACATCTGCGCTAAAAACGTGCCGAGGCCGATGGCAGGGTTGATGGCGGTAGCGATCAGCGAGGCCGTGCCAGCGTTGACCTCCGGGATCACCACGACCCGCAGTTCTTGCGTTTCACGCGCAATGTCTGCTTTCCCGTCCATCAAAACGGCCGCGCTCACGCCCTTCATCTGCAAATTGTTGGTGCGCGCCTGACCTTGGTCAATGGTGACGTCGCCGCGCACAAAATCAAAGGCAAAACCTTCCGAGAAAACATCGCGAAAATCCAGCGTCAGTCGGCGTGGCAATGACTGCAGACTCAATACGCCCAGCAACTTGGCAATGCCGGGTTCGGCCTTGAGGAATTGCCCACTCTCGACATTGATGTTGAACTGACCGCCCAGGGTCGGATAGTCCAGACTCAGCGGTGAACCCAGCCAGTTGACTTGGCCTTCGAGCTTGCCCTTGCCGCGCTGCACCAAGCCATCCATGCCAAGGCGTTTCAGCAAGGCGCCGGAGTTGTTGATGTCGAGCTTGAAGTTCATCAGCACGCGGCGACTTTGCGCCGCTGTGGTCACGGCGGCCCAGTTGCCGTTGGCTGAAAAAGTGGCGTCCGACGAGATGACGTTTAGCTTGTTCAGCCGCCACTCGCGCACGCCGCTGTCCCTTGCTGATAACTGGGCGCCGCGGTTGATTGCCTCGACCTCGATGCGGCCTAGTTTTTTACCCTTGAGCTCCATGTTTTCGACCACGATATCGAGCGCAGGGACTGCGGCGGGTTGACCCTCCAGCAGGGTTTCTACATCACGCGCCGTGCTGGCACCCAGTCGCAGTCTGGACAGTCGGGCATACAACCGGCCACCGGCACCGCCCGGCGCCGCGCTGGGTTGGCCGAACTCGACGTAACCACTGAGTTCGTCGGCGTCCATGTTGGCGCGCCAGATGGCGCCCTCCCGTGATGCGCCCAGCACCACTTTGTTGAGTTTGTAGCCTTCAAAAGTCAATTCAGTGGCGCGCAACGCGATCACAGTTGGCAGGTAGTCCGCTGCAGCTGTCGTTGTGTTGACGGCCGCACGGGTCGGCACACTGGCGGGCGTTTTGGCCGCTGTATTTTGGGGTGAGGTCGTAGCGCCAAGCACGGTTCGCCAGGCATCGACATCTGCGCGCTGTAAGTTCACATTCGCCGCGACATCGTTAGCGGGTTGCGCGACGGCCTCGCCCGCTTCCAGCCCGACAGCGATGCTGCCGCGCAGCACCCGTGGCTGGTCGCCACTGAGGTCGCGCACATAGCGCACGCTGGCCAGCCTTCCGATCGTCAGGGAGAGCTGGTCTTGCGGGGTTTTACCAGGTGCCAGCGACTCGCGCACCAGCGCTTGGTCGAACTGCAACGGCAACGTTTCGCCAGCGACTTTGCTCAAGGGCGCTGGCAAATTCAGCGCCATGCCCTGCAAGCTGCTGCTAACGCTGAGCTCAGCGTTGCCATGTCGAAAGCCCAAGGCTGCGCTGTAAGCGGTGTTTCCGCTGGCATGACTCGCCAGCGTGGCGACGATGCCCAGCTCACGTGCTTGCTGCAAACCTTCGGCTGAGATGTTGCCTTGGCCGCGAAACAGAATCGGCGCTTCAAGGGGTTCGGCGGCGTTGCTGCGGCTGTTACTTGTCGACGGTGCGCTGGCGCGCATACCGCCCTCAAAGCGGATGTCGCCACCCAACATGCGCGCTTGTGCGGTAGTCACCTTAAAGCTGTTTTCGGAGAATGTGAGGGCGCCCTTCAGGCGGCCTAGCACGGGCGTGTTGGTGGTGAACTGCACGTCATTACCCGGCAGCGTGAGATTGCCTTGCACCGTGCTTTTGTCCAGGTTGGCCAAGGGCAGTAGCAAGTGCATGCTGTAGTCTGCTGATCCGCTGGCAGTTGATTGCAGTAGCGCATCGCCCAGCATGCTGGAGACCGGCGATGTATTGATAAATTTCAGACCTTGCGCGAGTGGGCCCTTGATGCTGGTGTTGACTTCCACCACCGGCGCGGCCAGATTGGGCACGCGGGCACTGCCGCGCATGAGTTGCAGTCCGTCGAGGCCCGCGACACTGCCTTGTGCCGCGTGTACTTCTAGGCTTTGCCGATTGAAAATCAGCTCGCCTTGCAGGGTGTCGAGCAAGGGCCACGGCTTGCCGGCAATGCTGCCTGTCGTGGCCGTCAATCTTGGTGGCACATAGGCGTAGCGCACGTTGCTGGCTTTGGCTGTGACTAGAAAATCGCCTTGCTTCGGATTGGCGAATGGCAGTTGCAGCAAGTCGCCTTTGACCTTGAATTTGACGTCACTGAGGAGGCCTTGTTGCACTGCATCTCGCACATAGTGACGAGCCGATTCAGGCAATACCAGCGGCAGATACCGATGCACTTGACTCGCGTCGCCCCGGCTGAGGCTGCCTTGCAAGTCCAACACGCCGGGATGGCTTGTGCTGGCTTTGCCTGCGCCGGTTCCGACGGGGCCAGCGTTGGTCCAGCGGACTTCCGCCTGTCCTTCGGCGTCGGCGTTGGCAAAGCGCAGTTTGTGCAGCTGCAACTCAAGATGTGTGCCGCTGTGTTTCCACACTACTTCGGATGAAAGTTCGTTGAACAGCACGCGTGGCTGTTCAAAAACGCCTGGGAATTCGACAGCCCCCTGAGCCAGTTGGACCTGGGCCTGTCCACCATCTTGCGTCAGGTTGAAATCTAGCGTGGCGTTTTCAACCCCGGGCCGGCCAGGCAGCGGATGCATTGGTGTGCTGGCGCTGGCGGCTGCAGCGGTCAGTGCGAGACCACTCACGCGACCGCGTGCGGTCAGCGTGAGCGGCGCGGAGAGCTCGCCATACCAGCTGGCTTCAACGTGTTCGACCCGTCCTTTGGGCGCAAAACTGTCAAGCAAAGTGTGGGTGGCCGCGTCCAGTGGCAAACGCTTGGCGATGCGCGCAAGTGTGGCCAAGTCCAGTTTGTCTGCTTTGAGTTCCGTTTTGGCCGGTTGGCGAATGTCTGCATTGGTGTGCGTCAGCGACACATTGCCGCCCGGCCAGACCAAGCCGTCATCCGCCTCGAAGGACAAACCTTCGGTCTGAAAGTCAAAACCGTTGAGCCGTTGCTGCCCGCCAAAGCGACCGGCCACCGACGCCAGCGCCAGCGGCTGTAATTCGCGGGCCAGCCGGGTGCTGAAGTCGGTCAGGGCGACGTCTGCGGTCGCGCCCGTGATCTGGCCGGCGGCGAGATCAGCCCAGACCCGCAACGCCCCTTGACCGCTGCTCACATCCATGCCGAGTTGGTCTGGGCCGATGTATTGCCTGAGCTGCGATATATCAGCGCGGCTGAACTCGCTGTAGAGCTGCCCCGTCCAAGTCTTCCAAGATGAACCGCTGCCGGACAGCAAGGGTTGCCGCAGCCTGGCACGCACGCTGAAGCGCTCGCCCCAAGCGGTCGGAGGTGTTGCATCGAGGCGCATCAGGTGGCGCTTTCCCGGGTTGCGCAAAACGGCGACCACATCGGTCAATACCAGTGGCTGTGCGGGTCTGGTCTCGTCCGTCCAGCGCAGTACACCACCGCGTAAGACCAGCTCGGTTTGCTCAAAGGCCCAGTCGGCAAACGTTGTGTTGCCCCGCGCCGTGTCGGGCAGGTCGAGTCCGGCGATTTGGAATTGGCCGTCTGCACTGCGGCGAATATCGAGCTCGGCACCATCAATCACCAGCTGCTCAAAACCCAGACTCCACAGTGAGCGGGGTGACAACGCCGCCACCACGCGTGGCAGGCGTAGTGCGGTGCGCCCCTCACTGTCGAGCAAGCTGATATCTGTGAGCTCAAAAGAGGGGATCAAGCCACCTGAATGTGCACTGATGTTGCCAATGCGCACGGGTACCCCTAGCGCGCGACTGGCCTCGATTTCCAGACGTGGGCGAAAGTCGCCAATACGCGGCACAATCCAACCGTGTAGCAGCCCATAACTGAGACCCACCAGCAGCCAAAATGTCACGAGCAGCCACAGCAACACCCGCACGGCGTGGGCCGTTAGGCGAACGTGGCTAGGCGGCAGCAAGGTTGAGGGGGGCGTTACAGGATCCATCGGCTTCGGAATTATGACCGTCGCGGCTGGCGGGGGTTCCATCTGAAAGCTGTTTACCTTGATGTTCTCAACGCCTGACGCTGATTTACCCGCTTTGTCTTCATTGTCCCAACCCATCACAAACCCCCTGGCTGTCGTCCCTGAGGCCGAAGGCGCAGCGTACTCCCGCTGTGTTCAGCGCCTACGGCGGCGTTACGCCGACCAATTACACTTTTTGTCAGCCGGTCCGCCGGAGCGGCAGGCCATGCAAATGGCTTTGGACGCATTGCTGGTGCAGGGGTTGACCACGGGCGCGGCCCTGCGGGTCCTGCGCCAAATCGTGATGGAGCGTTTGGTGGTGCTCGACTGTGAAGGCGACGGCCCGACCCAAGCGCCGCTGGCGGTGGTCACCCGTGCCATGACGGATCTGGCTGAGTTGGCGCTGGATGTGGCTATGTCGGCCACGCAGCTAGAGCTGGACGCCTTGTATGGCCCGCCACTGACGTGCCACCCGGAGATCGATCCCACGTCTGAAAACACCTCAGAAAATGCAGTTTCCAAATCCACCGTGCGCGCCAGCCTGTGGGTCATCGGCATGGGCAAGCTGGGCGCGCGCGAGCTGAATGTCTCCAGCGACATCGACCTGATTTATGTCTACGACCACGACGGCCAAACGGCTGGCCGCGCCGATGGTCGCGGCCACATTTCGAACCACGAATATTTCGCGCACCAAGTCAAAGCCATGTATGCACTGATTGGCGACACCACCGAGCATGGTTTTGTCTTTCGGGTCGATCTGGCCCTCAGGCCCAACGGCAACTCCGGGCCAGCAGCGATCTCACTGAACGCGTTGGAAGAATATTTCCAAGTGCAAGGCCGCGAATGGGAGCGCTTTGCCTGGCTCAAAAGCCGCGTCGTCGCGCCTTCTTCGAGCCTCAGTGGCGGCGTGACCGGCAACAGCCATGAAACCGGCGGCAGCAACAACGTCGGCAATGGCTCGGCGCAGGCTTTGCGCGGCTCGGTGCTGCCCTTTGTTTTTCGGCGTTACCTGGACTACAACGTCTTTGATGCGCTGCGCACCTTGCACCGGCAAATTCGTGAGCAGGCCCAGCGCCGAAGCGCCGGTCATCCCGAACGCGCCAACGACGTCAAGTTATCGCGTGGCGGCATTCGCGAAATTGAATTCACTGTGCAGTTGTTGCAGGTCGTGCGCGGCGGGCAATTCCCGGAGCTGCGCACGCGGCCCACGCTGGACGCTTTGCAACGCGTCGCCAACGCCGGCTTGATGCCGCAAGAAACCGCCGATGCGCTGGCCCGTGCGTATGAATTTTTGCGCCGCGTCGAACACCGGATTCAGTACCTAGACGACCAGCAGACGCACGTCTTGCCAACCCGCGACGACGACTTGGCTTGGATCGCCAAGACGCTGGGTTTTCGTGATTGCTGCGCCTTTTTGGCCGAACTGGACACCCACCGTGAATTGGTGGCGGGTGAATTCGACAAGCTGTTGGGCGGCAATGCCGAATGCAAAGGCTGCAACAAAATAGCCAGCGCACCGCAAGAGTTGAGTGAACTGGTCGACCAGCAAGCCAGCGCTTGGCCGCCGCGTTTTCGGGCGCGCATCGCTGAGTGGAGCAGCCATCCGCGCGTGCTGGCGCTGCGCGAAGAATCCCGCAGCCGATTGATTCGCTTGGTGCAGCGCACAGCCGTCTTGCTGAGTGACGGCAAGGCCACCGAAGACGCCGCCTTGCTCCTGATCGATTGGATCGAGCCCTTGCTGCGGCGTGAAAGCTATCTCGCCATGTTGCTCGAGCGCCCATCGGTGCACGAGCGCTTGTTGCGCCTGTTGGGCGCGGCCAAGTGGACTGCGCGTTACCTGCAGCAATACCCCGGCGTGATCGATGAATTGGCCAGCGATGACATGCTGCACCAGCGCTTCGACGCCGTCGCTTTCAAGGCCGAGGTCGAGCTGCGTCTGGCCTCCTTCAAGCGCACCGGCGAGGACGACGAAGAGGCCTGCCTGAACTTGTTGCGGCGCGCGCACCATGCCGAAACTTTCCGCACGCTGGCGCGCGACTTGGAAGACATGTTGACGGTCGAACAAGTGGCCGACGACCTCAGTGCCTTGGCTGAAGCCGTACTTAGCCTGACGGCTGACTGGTGCTGGGAGCGCTTGAAATACCGGCACCGCGAGCAATCCCAATTCGCCGTCATTGC
>CANFSO010000125.1 GCA_947449895.1 Comamonadaceae bacterium | reverse complement strand
TGGCAAGCGGGCGGGAGCGGTGAAATAGGGACCTTGCACCATCTAGGTGGGAACAAGCTCAAGCTGTTGATTTTATCTGTCCTTGCACTCAATCTGTGTTGCGTAGCCCCGCAGCTGCTCTGTTGTACGAAAGGCTGCATGCTAGCATCCACAGAATTGAAAGAAAACGAGGCAGTTACCAGTGATCGCACCTATAAACACCGCGAAAAATGCAGACGGCGCACAGCCTACGTCGGTCAAAAAAGTGGTCATTGCCACCCGTGAAAGCCGCTTGGCGCTTTGGCAGGCCGAGCATGTCAAGGCTTTGCTTGAAAGCCGTTTGGGCTGGCAAGTCGAGTTGCTCGGTATGACCACCTTGGGCGACCAGATTCTGGACCGCTCATTGAGCAAAGTGGGCGGCAAGGGCTTGTTCGTCAAAGAGCTTGAGACAGCGTTGCTGGATGGCCGCGCTGACCTTGCCGTGCATTCGCTGAAAGACGTGCCGATGGACTTGCCGGCTGGTTTTGCCTTGGCTTGCGTGTTGGAGCGCGAAGATCCACGCGATGCATTTGTCTCGAATCACCACGCCACGCTGGCCGCCTTGCCGGTGGGTGCGGTGGTCGGTACGTCCAGCTTGCGCCGCTTGGTGATTTTGAAGTCATTGCGGCCTGACCTGCGCATTGAACCCTTGCGCGGCAACCTCGACACCCGACTGCGCAAACTCGACGAAGGCCACTACGATGCGATCGTGCTGGCCGCTGCCGGACTCAAACGCTTGGGGCTCGACAGCCGCATTCGCGCCACATTTGAGCCTGACACCATGTTGCCCGCTGCTGGACAAGGCGCGCTCGGCATTGAGGTGCGGGCGGACCGCCAAGACTTGATCGACGCACTGGCCCTGCTGGCGCACCAAGCCACATGGCTGGCCGTGACCGCTGAGCGCACGGTGTCGCGTGCCATGGGTGGCAGTTGTTCGATGCCGCTGGCCGCCTTCACGCGCGGCCTAGCGGCTGACAGCCTGCTGTTGGAAGCGGCTTGGGGTGACCCCGGAGATGCGGGACCTGATGCCGTGCCTAGCGCTGTATCGACAGCGGGCGCACCCTTGGTGCGCGTGCAGCACCAAGCGCTTGTGCGTGATTTCGCTGAGGCCCAAGCGCTCGGGGAGCACGTGGCTGCACTGCTGCGTGCCGGAGGCGCGGTTTGGGCCACCAATGCCAACGCTTGAACAAGTTAAAGACCTTGACCGAGTTGGCAGCGTCATCGTCACTCGGCCCGCGCCGGATGCACAGCGCTGGGTAGACCAACTGCAGCAGCGCGGCATCCCCGCCGAAGCCTTGCCGCTGATTGAAATTACCAGCGTGCCTGATTTGACTCCGGCGCGTGACGCTTGGGTGCGTTTGGAAAAATATGCCGCCGTGATGTTTGTCAGCGGCAATGCGGTTGAGCATTTTTTTGCGGCTCAGCGCTCAGGTGCTTTGCCGAATACGCATGACTTGGCGTCTTTCAATACCGTTCGTTTCATGGCCCCCGGTCCGGGCACCGCGCTCGTGTTGGCTGCCGAGGGTGTGCCAGTGATGCAGATTGACACGCCGCCCGCTGACGCAACGCAGTTTGACTCCGAAGCCTTGTGGAAAGTGATCGGTCAGCGGGATTGGGCGGGGCAGCGCGTGTTGATCGTGCGCGGGCAAAGCGGCCACAGTGGCCAAAGCGGCACTTTAGATGCTGTTGGTACGGGCCGTGAGTGGTTGGCCCGTCAGCTTGAAAGCTGTGGTGCCTCGGTTGATTTTGTGGTGGTTTACGAACGCCGGCCACCGCTTTTCACGGCAGCGCAACTGCAGCGCATTGCCGCCAGCCAAGGTGACGGATCGGTCTGGCTCTTCAGCAGTTCGGAAGCCTTGGCGCATTTGCCTCAGGGCACTGATTGGTCGCATGCCAGAGCCATCGCCACACACAGCAGAATCGCTCAAGCGGCGCAGGCGGCAGGCTGGGGTGTTGTTATCGAGTCACGACCGGCGCTGGAGGATATCGTGGCGTCGATAGAATTGGCGCATCCATGAGTGACATTCCTTCAACACCCAATTCGGACACTTCGGCAAACCTTGGCGCGCCTGTTGCGCCATTTCCGCCCGTGTCTTCCTCTGCAGCCAGCGCTTGGTGGCGCTCGCGCACCTTGGCGCTGGTCGTGTTGATCCTAGCGCTGGCGGGTGCTTTGGGTAGTTTGCTGTTGTGGCAAAAGCTCAGTCATATTCAAGAAGAGCTGGCGCGTCGTAGCACAGACACCGGCGCCCAAGCGGTCGAGGCCCGAACGCTGGCACGCCAAGCCCAAGAAAGCAGCCGTGAACTCGCAGCGCGTTTGGCCGTGACTGAAAACCGCGTCAGCGAGGTCAGCTTGCAACGTGGCCAACTCGAAGATCTGATACAAAGATTGTCCCGCTCACGCGATGACAATTTGGTGATTGAATTGGAAGCCAACCTGCGGCTGGCTCAGCAACAGGCGCAGCTGACGGGCAGCGCTGAGCCCTTGCTGGCAGCCCTCAAATCCGCGGAACAACGGCTCGCGCGTGCGGCCCAGCCGCGCTTGACCCCTGTGCAGCGCGCTATTGTCAAAGATGCCGAACGTATCAAGAGTGCGGCCCTGACCGATGTTCCAGCAATGCTGTTGAAGCTCGACGAACTCGTGCGTCAGATCGATGAGTTGCCGATGACAAATGACATGGTGCTCGGCGTGAATCAAGCCACTGCGGGTATGACAGCGCCACCGGTTGAACCCTTGCCTCCTTCTCCTTCTCCGGCTATCGCGGCTTCCGCCGCTGACGCAGGGCGCACTGGTTTGTCACGTTTATTTAATGCGCAGGCGTTGAGCAACTGGTCGGGTCGTGTCCTGCAGGGCCTGCGTGAAGACGCCCAAAGCCTGTTGCGTGTGAGCCGGATTGACCGGCCCGAGGCGGCCTTGCTGGCGCCTGAGCAGTCTTACTTTTTACGCGAGAACATCAAGCTCAAATTGCTCAATGCACGCTTGGCCTTGCTGTCACGGCAAACCGATGCGGCACGCTCTGATCTGACCAGCGTGCAGATCAGTTTGTCGCGTTATTTCGACTCTTCTTCGCGCAAAACGCAGGCCGCCAAAGATTTGCTGCAACAGACGCAAGCGCAACTCCGAACCGGCGAGTTGCCGCGTTTTGACGACACCCTGGCCGCCTTGGCTACCGCGGCCGCTGGCCGTTAAGACTTCAGATACAAAAACAGCTTATGCGCGCCGCCCTTTGGTTTGTTGCCCTGTTTGGTGTGGCTGTAGCCGTGGCCCTTTTGGCCGGCAATAACCATGCCGTCGTGACGCTTTTTTGGCCGCCGTACCGGGTCGATTTGTCCTTTAATTTGATGCTGCTGGTATTGGTAGCGGCTTTTACGCTGCTGCACTTTGCACTCAAGGCCTTGAGCGTGGTGGCGTCACTGCCTCGGCAGGCGCGGCGCTGGCGTGCTCAGCAAAAAGAGCGTGCTATGTACGCGGCCTTGATGGACGCACTGTCACACATGTTGGCCGGTAGGTTCATCCGCGCTTCGCGTTCGGCTGAGAACGCCCTGCTGCAAGAAAAAAACATGAGCGAGTTGATTCTCGATGTGGGGGCAGACTCAGGGCATCAGCCCGAGCGATCGCAACAGTTACGGTCGCTGGCGCATTTGCTGGTTGCCGAAAGTGCGCAATCCTTACAAAACCGCGGTGCACGCGATCAGCATTTGCAGCAAGCGTTGGAAGGCGCGGGCAACCGGACGGTGCTGGAAACCCAAGAAGGCATTCAGCTGCGCGCTGCGCGTTGGGCACTGGAAGACCGTGAGCCGAGCGTGGCGATGGAGTGGCTGAACCAGCTGCCGATAGGCGCCGGTCGCCGCACGCTGGCTTTGCGGATGCGCTTACGCGCGGCAAGGCTGGCAGGCCAGACCTCGGACGCCCTGGAAACCGCCCGTTTGCTGGCCAAGCACCGGGCGTTTTCACCGCCGGCAGCACAAAGTATCATCCGCGGCTTGGCACTTGAATTGCTCAACGCCGCGCATGATCCAGAACAGCTGCACAACGTCTGGCTGTCGCTGGACGATGTTGAGCGCGCCATGCCGGAACTGGCAGTCCATGCGGCTTCGCGCCTGATGCTGCTGAAGGGCGACGCCGCCGTGGCTAGGCATTGGCTGGCTGGCGCTTGGGAGGTTGTGATGAAGCCGCGCTCTGAGCTAAGCGACAAACTTCGCGTGAAATTCATTCTGGCGCTGGAAGACAGCCTTGAAGCGATTGATGCGGTCTGGTTAGCGCGTATTGAAGCTGCTTTACAAGCCCGTCCCGGCGACGCAAATTTCGAGTACTTGGCCGGCATGGCCTGCCTGAAGCGTCAGCTCTGGGGCAAGGCGCAGCAATTGCTGTCGCACGCGGTGTTGTCCTTGCAAGATGCTGTGCTCAAGCGCAAGGCTTGGCTTGCACTGGCTGTATTGGCCGAGCAGCGTGGCGATGAAGCTGCTGTGCAGAACGCTTACCTGCACGCGGCTAAAGCTTGAATTTTGAGTTTGCGGTCAGCACCGCACGAGGTGCTGACATGACCGATGTTCAAAGATAGGGCGATAGCAAGCCGGCCAGACGGTCGCGCAGTCGCCCTAGGAGCGATTGACGGGCCAGCACCGTCACGTCAAGCGACTCGGCCACTGACATGCGCTGCTGCAGCAGAGCGTCGAGTTGCGCCACCAGTTGCGCGTCATGGCATTCGAGGTTGTATTCAAAATTGAGCCGCAGGCTGCGCGCATCCCAGTTAGTGGAGCCAATCAGCGACCAGTCGTCGTCGACCAGAAACAGCTTGGAGTGATCGAACGGCGAAGGCGACAGGTACACCCGGCAGCCGGCCGCCAGCAGCCGGCCCAATTGCGGGCGCATGGCCCAGTCCATCAGCGGCAGGTTGCTGCGGACTGGCAGCACGATGTCCACCGTGACGCCGCGCAAGGCGGTGATCTGCAGTGTTGTCAGCAGCACTTCATCGGGCAGGAAGTAGGGCGTCATGATGGCTACCCTTTGCCGTGCGCAGGCCAGCGCTCCCAGCATCACAAGACGCATGTGGTCGATGTCGCCATCGGGGCCGTCGGAGACACCGCGTGCTAGCACCGGCCCGCAATCTGAGGCTGCTGCAAACCAAGTTTCACCCAGCAGCGCTTCACCGGTACTGAAGGCCCAGTCAATGGCGAAGGCGCGCTGCATGTCGGCCACGATGGGGCCCTGCACGGAGAAGTGCAGGCAGCGAACCGGGGTCTTGGGTTGGCGCGCCAGCCAATGCCCGGCCCGAATATTCATGCCGCCCGTGAAGCCTTGCACGCCGTCGATGACCATGATCTTGCGGTGGTTGCGCAGATTGGCGTGGGCCAGCAAGCCGAGAAAGCGTGGTGGCAGAAATGCAGCTGCTGTGACGCCGCCGCTTTTCAGGTACGCCACCATGCGACCGTGGCTGTAGCGTGCGCCCACTGCATCGATCAACACCCGCACTTGGACCCCGCGCTGCTGTGCGCGAACCAGTGCGTCGGCGAATGCGCGGCCGACGTCGTCAAGGTCGAAAATATAGGTCATCAACGTGATGGATTGACGTGCATCCGCTATCGCCTCCAGCATCGCCGGGTAGGTTTCGTCGCCATTTATCAGTGGCTTGATGGCGTTGCCGGCGAGCAGGGCATTGCCGGTGGTTTGTCGAGCCAGTCTGTTGATGCCGGCCAGCGCGAATGAACTGGTGGCGTCGGGTCCAGCGGCACTGCCAATAGCCGCCATATGGCTACCCGCGCGTTGATGCTCCCGTTGCCAGGCCGTTTTCAGGTCTAGTGCCACACCCGCGCGTTTGATACGGTTAATGCCGAGCATCAGGTAAAGCAGCGCGCCAATGATGGGTGTCAGCCAAGCCAGGCCGATCCAAGCGACGGTGGCAGATACATTGCGGCGCGTCAGCAGCGCGTGCAGCGATACGGAGAGCGCCAGCGCCAGATGCAGCAACGTAGCCAGCACAGGCAGTAGGCTCTGTAACTCAGGTAGGGCGGTGTGCAGCCAGATCGGCAGCGCGAAGAAAGGCTGTGTCATGCTGCCATGGTAGCGATACCGCTCAGGGCATAAAAAAAGACGACTCAGTGAGTCGCCTTTTTAAGTTCCGGCCCGGCGTGATGCGCGGGCTGGAAACTGTCGCTACGGGCGCTTTACTGCGGACGCTGCGTGGGAGCCGCGTCTTCAAACGGCAGCGTCATGCTGCTCAGATCACGCTTGGTCTCGACCAGCACAAGAGCGCTCGCTGGCACGACCACCACAGGGGCCCGCTCGCGTGGCACGTGGGCTGGACGCGGCTCGGCAGCCATGGCGGCTTGCGTTTCCGCGATCTTGCTGGTGTTGGAGTTGACCCACTGCAGACCCGAGGCGCTGGCCACTTGAGCCAAATCTTGCAAAGGCAAGTCATACGACGCAACTTGGGGCAAGGCGCGCGTGGTTGGCGCAGGTGCGCTAATCACTTGCGCTGCTGGTGTGGCAACCACTTCGCTCACCGACACAACCGGGCTGGCGATGTCCGCTGCGGCTGGGCGAGTCTCTGTGTTGACCTGCTGCGCTGGCGCGAAGGCCGGGGCGTTGGCGTCAGCGGCTTGGTCAGGCGACGACTCGGAACGGTCACCACGTTCACGGCGTTCGCGACCATAACGGTCACGGCTGCGGCGTTCGCGTGGTGCGCGTTCCTGACTGTCTTCCTGGCCTACAGTGGTCTCGTTGCCTTGCAGTGCAGCGTCTGTTACGACTGTCTGCTCACTGCGTTCAGCACGTAAGTCGGGTGCATTGCTATCAGCAAAAGCTGCTTGGTTGCCGTCAGCGACCGGTGCGTCATCACGACGTTCAGGACGACGACCACCGCGTTCACGGCGGCCTTCACCGCGGCTTTCGCGTGGCTCACGCGGCTGGCGCTCTTCACGTCCGGCTTCCGGTGCGGTCACTTCACCGCGTGCAGCAGCGGCCATGGCCGCCTGATTGGCGAGAGCCAGTTCTTCTTGGGCTGCGTCGCGGGGTGCGCCGGTGCGCTCAGCACCACGCTCTGCGCGTTCTGGACGATCACGGCGGTTGCGGTCACCACGGCCTTCGCCGCGGGGTTGACCTTCGCTGCGGGGCTGGCTCTCAGCGCGGCCTTCAGCGCGCAAGTCAGGGCGAGCTTCGCCGGAGCGTTCCGCATTGCGACCGTTGTCGCGACCACCTTCGCGGCCGCCTTCAGCACGGCCTTCGGCTGGAGCGCGTTCAGGACGGCCCTCAGGGCGACCTTCTGGGCTGCGTTCGCGACGTGGGTCAGCGCGGCCTTCGCCTCGCTCAGCACCGCGTTCGCCAGTGCGCTCAGTGCGGCCTTCAGTGCGTTCACCGCTCCCATTGCGTCCGCCACGACCACCGCGGCGACCATCACGGCCACCTCGTTCGCCGCGCTCTGAACGCTCGCCGCGTTCACCACGCTCATCGCGACGGCCTTCGCCGCGCTCGTCTTTTTTCACTTCATTGCCAGCCGCTGCAGCGGGTGCTGCGTCATCGCCAGCAAACAGATTTTTGAGCCAGCCAAAGAAGCCTTTTTCCGCTGCAGGCGCTGGTGTGCGGGCTGCCAACGGTGAGCGCTGCTGGGTCGCTGCCACGGGCTTGGCTGCGACTTCTGGCTTAGGCACCGCGATCGGGGCGGGCATGTCAGGCAGAACACCTTTGATGATCGGCTCTTGCTTGTTGTGCTTTTCTTGACTGCGGCGTGTGACCAAAGTCGGGTCTTCAATCTCTTCAGCCATTTTGTAGCTGGCTTCGATGTTGTCCAGACGCGGGTCGTCGTGCTTCAGGCGCTCGAGCTTGTAGTTCGGTGTTTCGAGTGTTTTGTTCGGCACCAGCAACACGTTGATGCGCTGCTTCATCTCGATCTTGGCAATCTCTGAACGCTTTTCGTTCAGCAGGAACGACGCCACATCGACCGGCACCTGGCACAGCACCGAGGCCGTGCTGTCTTTCATCGACTCTTCCTGGATGATGCGCAAAATTTGCAATGCCGAGCTTTCGGTGTCGCGGATGTGGCCAGAGCCACCGCAACGCGGGCAAGGAATCGACGCACCTTCGGACAGGGCCGGGCGCAGACGCTGACGGCTCATTTCCATCAGACCGAACTTGCTGATGGTGCCGAACTGCACGCGAGCGCGGTCTTGGCGCAGTGCGTCGCGCAGGCGGTTTTCGACGTCGCGGCGATTGCGACTTTCTTCCATGTCAATGAAGTCGATGACGATCAGGCCGCCCAAGTCGCGCAAGCGCATTTGGCGGGCCACTTCGTCAGCGGCCTCTAAAT
>CANFSO010000124.1 GCA_947449895.1 Comamonadaceae bacterium | reverse complement strand
TTTGGTGTCTTGCCAGAAGCGTTGAAACGCAGGTTCCAGGTCACCGTGCAGCACGATGGTCGCGTCTTCAGGCCGGCTGCCGAGGTAGTCAAAGACGGTGGCTGTTTCTTCAAAGAACAGCGGCAAGTAGTACTCGATGCCGGCCGTGGCCACGCCATTGCCCATGTCTTTGTAAATGCGGCTTTTGGTCGGGTCGCCTTCGAGCAGTTCTCGCCAGCGGCTTCTGAATTTGGCACGGGCGTCATCGTCCATCGGAAACTCACGGCCCGGCAGCAGCCGGACTTCGGGCACCGGGTACAGGCTGCGCTGGCTGTCCGGGTCAAAGGTTCGGATGGAGTCGACTTCGTCGTCGAACAAATCGACCCGGTAAGGCACCAGCGAGCCCATCGGGAACAGGTCTATCAAGCCGCCACGCACGGCGTACTCGCCGGGGCTCACTACTTGGGTGACGTGGCTGTAGCCGGCCAGCGTGAGCTGCGCCTTGAGCTTGGCTTCGTCGAGCTTTTGCTTGACCTTGAACTCAAAGGTGTAGCCGGCCAAAAAGCTCGGCGGTGCAAGTCGGTACAGCGCGGTGGTGGCGGGCACGATCACCAGGTCAGCGCCGGTGTCTTTGTCGCGCTGACTGATGCGCCAGAGGGTCGCCAGCCGCTCACTGATCAGATCTTGATGCGGTGAAAAAGCGTCGTAAGGCAGGGTTTCCCAGTCGGGGAACATTACACAGCGCAGCTCAGGGGCAAAAAATACCAGCTCGTCGAGCAGGCGTTGGGCCGTGGTCGCGTCAGGTGTGATGATGGCCGTGAGTTTGCCCTGCGCTTTTTCGCGCAGACCGAGTCGAGCCAGCAGCAGAGCGTCGGCCGAGCCGACGGGTTGGGGCAACGTGAAGCGTTTGCCTGGAACGAGTTTGGGTAAATCCATGGGTACTCAGTAACACCGGAGGTAGGACAGAAAGCGGCGGAAACGCCAAACACCCCCAACCGGACGGATGGGGGTGCAGACGTGATTTTAGAATCTATGATGAACTCATGAGCGAGAACGCAGATAAATCCCAGAATTACCCCAGCTTTCAAGGTGTCGACTCGTCTGCACGGGTCTTTGTCTTGATACCCTGCGCCGGGCAGGGCGCTCGTGCCGCCTTGCCCGTTGTTGATGGCGTTGCCGGTTTGCCCAAGCAATACCAGCCGATCGCTGGTACGCCGATGATCATTCACACGGTCGAGGCATTTCGGGCGCTAGGGCCTGCGTTGGCTGGACTGTGGCTGGTGATTTCGCCCGATGACAGCGACTTCGAAGACGTCTTTCCGGGATTTAACGCCGAGTATGAGCATCTTTTGCGGGCCGGTGGCGAGACCCGGGCGGTCTCCGTAAAAAATGGCCTTCAGGCACTGCTGTCGACACCTGGTGCTGCCGAGCCCCACGACTGGGTGTTGGTCCATGACGCGGCGCGTTGCTTGATCACGCCCGAACAAATTGAAGCCTTGATCAACAGCTGCCGCGACGACGCCGTGGGCGGTTTGTTGGCCCAGCCCTTGGCCGACACGCTCAAGTCTGAACAACTGGACGCGAACGGTGTGCGGGTGAGTGGCACCGTGGACCGTGCCGGCAAGTGGCTGGCGCAGACGCCGCAGATGTTCCGCATCGGTGCCTTGCTGCAGGCGCTGGAGCAGGCCGCGCAAAGCGGACGTGTTGTGACAGATGAGTCGAGCGCAATGGAAGCCTTGGGCTTGTCGCCCAAACTGGTTCGCGGCAGCGCTCTCAATCTCAAGATCACCTATCCTGAAGATTTCGCCTTGGCCGAAGCTATTTTGCTGAGCCGGCAAGGCTGATTCAAACCCTAACTGAACCATGACATTGTCCGAAACTGCCCCACCGTCCCTAGCTTCAATCCCACCTTTTCGCATCGGCGAAGGTTGGGACACCCATGCGCTGGTGTCCGGTCGCCCACTCATCATCGGTGGTGTGCATGTGCCTTACGAGCGCGGGCTGTTGGGGCATTCGGATGCCGATGTGTTGTTGCACGCCATCACCGATGCGCTACTGGGCGCAGCCGCCTTGGGCGACATCGGTCGGCACTTCCCGGACACTGACGCTCAATTCAAGGGCGCTGATTCCATCGTCTTGTTGGTCGAAGCAGCCCGGCGTGTCCGTGAAAAAGGCTGGTTGATTGGCAATATCGACAGCACGGTGATCGCGCAAGCACCTAAGCTCGCGCCTCACATTCCGGCCATGCAGCGCAGCATTGCGGCCGCTCTGGGTCTCGCATCTGAACAAGTGAATGTGAAAGCCAAGACGGCCGAAAAGATGGGGCCAGTCGGCGAAGGCCTCAGCATGGAGGCGAGGGCGGTGGTCTTGCTGGTCAGCCTTGGCGCAATTTGACATGCGCCGCCAACCCGCCGGTGTCTGAATTGGCGAGTGAAAAGGTACCCCCCATGTTGACGATGGTTTTTTCAACAATGGCCAGCCCCAAGCCAGCGCCAGTCGCTGAAGTTCTCGCGGCGTCACCTCGGTAAAAAGGGCGCGTCAATTTGCGCAAGCTGTCTTCAGGCACGCCAGCACCGTGGTCTAGAATTTTCAATTGAACCCAATGCCCGCTGGTTCTGGCGATAATTTCTACCGTGGCGAAAGATGCGCCTGGGCTCTTCCCATAGCGTCTGGCGTTTTCCAGCAAGTTCGTGATGGCGCGTAAAAGCTCCACCTCGTCCGCTTTGACCGTCATGTTTTGCGGGATGTGCACGGTGACGTGCAAATCTTTGTTATCTGACAGGGCGTACAAAGCAGATTCAACAATTTCGTTCAGTTGAACGGATTCAAGTTGGGTGTGATCAGGTCTAGCGTAGTCCATGAATTTGTTGATGATGGCGTCAAGCTGGCTGATGTCCGCCGCCATGTGAGAGCGGGCACTTTCGTCACTCACACTCATCTCGGTTTCTAGTCGCAAACGGGCCAGTGGCGTTCTTAGATCATGCGAAATGCCGGCCATCATGATGGCGCGGTCAGTCTCCATTTTTGACAGCTGTTCCGCCATTCGGTTAAAGCCGATATTGACTTCACGGATCTCGCTGGTCGTTGCTTTTTCGTCGAGCAAACTTGCGTCGAAATCCCCCTCGCGCATGCGACTTGTGGCGTAAGAAAGTTGCTTCAGCGGCCGGTTGATCAGCCCCGCAATGAAGGCAGCGCCAGCCAGCGACAACACGGCCGCCGTGGTCAGCCAAATAGCCCAAGTGCTGGTGCGTGCGGGGCCGACTCGTTCTAGGTCAGTTTGCAGCCAATAGGCTTCTTCGTCAATGTGAAAGCCGACCCACAGTCCGGGCTGCCCATTGACCGATCTCGCTACCACGGTGCTGCTGCCCATGCGCTTGTAAAGCTCTTCACTGATGCGCAGACTCAGTGGATCAGTTCCCAACGGTATATAGCGGTCACTGGATTTGAGCGGTGAAATACGCACACCCTCTTGTTCTGCCAGTGTTTTGATCAGAGATACGCGTGCGATGGCGTCTGCGTAGCGAAGCCCCGCATGACTGAGGTTGACCAAGGACGCAATTTGTTGTGCATTTTGTATCGCTCGAGGTTCGGATTCGAGGGAGCTGAAGGTTTGCAGCCACGTCACGATGGAAACCAGCAACAGCAAAGCTAAAAAGAAAAACGTTCGCCAAAACAAGCTGACGCCAGACTTTGAAAAAGTGTCTAGCGGGGCAGGGGTGTAGTCCAGATGGCTCTGGTGCGGCATGCTCATTTTGGGATCAGACAGGTCAGGATATTAGATAAAACAAAACAGGCATTGTGCCGCTTAAGTATTATCGAATCGAAGCAGGCGGTTGAGAGCCGCCTCAGACTGACGCGTCAGTTCGTACCGTCTGGAACAAACACATAGCCAACACCCCATACAGTCTGGATGTAGCGTGGTACAGCGGCGTCAATTTCAATCAACTTTCGCAGGCGTGACACTTGTACATCAAGACTTCTGTCAAAAGGCTCGAACTCGCGTCCACGCGCCATCTGCGCAAGCTTTTCACGCGAAAGCGGTTGACGTGGATGTCGTACCAACGTTTTTAGCATGGCAAATTCACCGGTGGTCAATGGCAACTCTTCGCCATTTTTGTGCAGAGTACGAAGCCCCATGTCGAATGAGAAAGGTCCGAACTTGATCAGTTCCTGATCGGATGACGGCGCCCCGGGTACTTCCACCGCAGGCCGACGGCGCAGCACAGCATGGATGCGGGCCAGCAGTTCGCGCGGGTTGAAAGGCTTGGCGAGGTAGTCGTCAGCACCGACTTCCAAGCCGACGATCCGGTCAACGTCTTCGCCTTTGGCGGTCAGCATGATGATGGGTGTGCGGTCATTGGCTGCGCGCAAGCGCCGGCAGATTGACAATCCGTCCTCTCCGGGCATCATCAAGTCCAGCACGATTAAATCGACTGCGTCGCGCATCATGATGCGGTTCAGTGCCTTGCTGTCCTCGGCCAGAATGACTTCAAAGCCTTCCTGAGTCAGGTAACGACGCAGCAGGTCACGAATCCGTGCATCGTCATCGAGGATCAAAATTTTGTCGGCGCGTGAGTTGAGTTGGGACATGGTGCTCAATTTTCAATATGTAACAAAGCCGATTCTGAGGGCTCAAAAGGCGGTTTGTCGCATTTTTTGGACACTCCTGACACTTATTTACACAAGTTTCAGGGGCGGGTGTGGTCAAGCGCGCAGAATCCTACCGCCTGATAAAAGGCAGCAGGATTCAAGCCCCAGCTTTCATTGTTAAATTCAAGATAGATCAAAATCGGTACTTCAAACCAACAGATGTGGTGTTGATGTGGTCGCTGCTACCCGCTAAATCCATATTCGCCTGCTCCCATTGCAGTACAGCTGCAAGCTGCCGTGTGATGTCGAAGTTCAGGCCCAAGCCGTAGGTTGCGCCCCAGCCGTTGTCATTGATCACACTGGATGCACTCGTCACCTTGGTGCGCGTGTAGATGGTTCCCAACTTGGCAAAAGCACTGAATGACTCAGTCAATGGCACCACGCCGACCGCCTTGACGCTGAAGCCGTTGGCATCCACTGAGTTGCCTGTGCGGTTAATTTTTCCGAAATCGGTCAGTCCGATCTCCAAGCCAAAATTTTTGTTCCACATGCCGCCCGCATAAATTTCATAGGCGGTGGAGTTGTCCCCTTGGCGGAGATCTGTGCTGCCGCCATTCAAACCAATGTAACGCTGGCCCGCACTGGGTGCCCAATTCGAACTTGACATGCCAGTCGTTGTGCCAGTGCTTTGGGCATGAGCTGTCAGGCCCAAACCAAAAGCAGCAACGGCCAAGACGATGCCTGAAAGTTTGCGTATGTTGTTCATGGTGACTCCTAGAAAAAATAAGCTGATGAAATTGCGCTTCAGTTTTTTGACTGGTTAGTAATTGTCACGATTTCAATGTCGCAAGCGTGTCGGCGGCAGGGGAGTGGCCATGTAGGACAAACGTCCTCATTTGCGTGTAATCGGGTTATTAACAAGCTCGCTACAGGGCGCAGGCCACAATAGGCTCATGACTCCCTTCATTTGTTATCTCCCCGGCAGCAGTGCACTGGTGCTGGACTCGCCGCACAGTGGCACCGACTATCCTGCCGATTTTGCGTATGCCTGCAGCTTGCAGGCGCTTCGCAGCGCGGAAGACACGCACGTGAATAAGCTCTATGACTTCGCACCTGGGCTCGGTGTGCACTGGATTGAGGCGACGTTTCCGCGCAGCTACCTAGATGCCAACCGCGACACAACCGAGATCGACGTCAGTCTGCTTGAAGCGAAGTGGCCCGGCACCGTGGCAACTGACCCGAAAATTCTTTCCAAAGTCAGGCTCGGCAAGGGTCTAATTTGGCGCTCTACCGACGACGGTGTAGCACTTTATGATCGTAAGCTGACAGTTGCTGAGGTTCAGGCCCGGATTGCGAACTGCTGGGAACCGTATTACGCGGCGTTGGCTGAGGCTATTGACGCGGCGCATGCGCAACACGGCTACAGCATTCACGTCAACTGCCACTCCATGCCGGCGATCGCGTCCAGTCATGCGACTGAATTTCCGGGCGAAGCGCATGCCGACTTTGTCATCGGCAACCGCGATAACACGACCTGCAGTCCAGCGCTGGCCGAGTTGGTGGGCGAGCATTTGAGCAGCCTAGGCTACAGCGTGTCGCTGAACCATCCTTACAAAGGTGTGGAGCTGGTGCGCCGCTTTGGCGCCCCAAGCGAAGACCGGCACAGCGTCCAGATAGAAGTCAACCGCAAGCTTTACATGGACGAAAAAACCTTTGAGTTGAATGCGGGTTACGCGCCACTCAAGGCTAGTTTGCGTACCTTGGTGGACGTGCTGCGCAACACCGATCCGCGCCAGCTTTAAGCGTTGCAGTCGAACAAAATCAAGAACAAGAAGGACAGTGATGGAACAGGTCGATGCAGTGGTGATCGGTGCGGGTGTGGTCGGCTTGGCTGTGGCTAGAGCGCTGGCTTTGCAAGGCCGTGAGGTCTGGTTGCTGGAGTCCGAAAACGCCATTGGCACCGGCACCAGTTCGCGCAACAGCGAGGTGATTCACGCTGGCATTTATTACCCGCAGGGATCGCTCAAAGCGCGGCTGTGTGTGGACGGTAAAAACCAACTCTACGCTTACGCTGCTGAGCGCGGCATCGGCCACAGCCGCTGCGGCAAGCTGATCGTGGCCACGCACGCGGCGCAAGTGCCGCAGCTGCAAGCCATCATCGCCAAAGCAGCCGCCAATGGCGTGCCTGACTTGGTGTTGCTGACGCGCGAAGAAGCGCAGGCACTCGAACCCCAACTGCATTGCGTCGCGGCCGTGCTGTCGCCCAGCACCGGTATTGTGGACAGCCACGCCTTCATGCTGGCATTGCAGGGTGACCTTGAAAACGCCGGCGGCTTGGTGGCGCTGAATTCGCCTGTGGCCTCGGCTAACTGCGGTGACGATGTCATCACCGTAGTGACGCAAGACGGCACTGAGTTGCAAACCTCTCTGCTGATCAATGCCGCTGGCCTGCATGCGCAGTCGTTGGCTCGGCTTTTCACCGGTTTGGCTGCCGCCCATGTGCCGCCCAGCCATTACGCCAAGGGCAATTACTTCACGCTGGCCGGGCGCTCACCTTTTGATCGGCTGATTTACCCGGTGCCTGAAGCTGCCGGTCTGGGCGTTCATCTGACGTTGGACTTGGGCGGTCAGGCCAAGTTTGGTCCGGACGTCGAGTGGGTCAACTCACCCGACGACTTGGTGGTGGATGCGGCGCGTGGCGAGGCTTTTTATGCCGAGGTGCGCAAGTACTGGCCGGGTCTGCAAGATGGCGCACTCACCGCAGGTTACGCAGGTATTCGGCCCAAAATTCAAGGCCCCGAAGAAGCAGCGCGGGACTTCCTCATTCAAGGCCAGTCTGAGCACGGCGTCAAAGGCCTGATCAATCTGTTCGGCATTGAATCGCCTGGCTTGACAAGTGCACTGGCGTTGGGCGCGCACGTGGCCAAGATGGCCGCCGTTCAGTCGCCCAAGCCGAGCGCCACATAAACCCTGAGCGCGGCATACGCGTCATTGGCGGCATAGCTCAGCTGCGATGACGACAGCTCGGGCTTGGCCCAATTCGATGTCGTGGCTTTGCGCGACTTCAAAAAGCGCTGGTTGAACATCAGCGCCACAGCGCCGCGCACACCCATGTCTTTGCGGTAACCACGTTGGTTGAAAACCATGTTCAGGTCGAGCACCCCTTGCAAGTCAACCCCGAGTTTGCTGACGATGCGGCGGCGGTCGTCACCCAGCCCAAAGCCGGCCTTGGTGATGCTCGGTGACTCTAACAACTGCGCCAGCGCTTGCCGGCAGCCGGCGTCATTCAATTGAAAAATATAGCCTTGATCAGCCGTGGCCAGTTGCACGATGTGCGGCCCGTCCGAGACTTCATTCCGCTCGAACGTGGGTTTTGATTCGGTGTCGAAGCCCAGCACGCGGGCACCCGCCAGCGCTTGCAGGGCTTGCTGCGCATGGGCCGCAGTGTTCACCAATTGGATCTGGTGCAGGCCCAAACCGGTGAAGGGATCGAGCAGCGCGATGGCTTCCTTGTCAGGCGTGGCGAGGCGTTCGTTCATGGGGCAGGGCGAGCTGGGTCGCCAGTTTTTTAAAGAGGGTGAAACGATTTTTGACGCATGAGCGAAAATAAGCGCCTAGCTTACAGCGCGCTGCCCTTCAATGTGTAGCTTAAGCGCGCGACTTTCACGACAGACTTCACGGATCACAACCCGCATGGCCACCGCACAAAGCATCACCACCGACGACTACAAACTCTTCCCGTCGCCGCGCAACCTGCACCGTTTGATTTTTGAACACGAAGTTTTTGTGCC
>CANFSO010000123.1 GCA_947449895.1 Comamonadaceae bacterium | reverse complement strand
GGCGAGAGCATTGTGGACGGCCCTGCCGACCCACAAGACATCTTGCGTTTGCTCGGCATGGAAGAGTTGGCGCGCTACATCGTCGACGAAGTGCAGGACGTTTACCGTCTGCAGGGCGTGAAGATCAACGACAAGCACATCGAAGTGATTGTTCGTCAGATGCTGCGCCGTGTGGTCGTCGGTGATGTCGGCGAATCCAGCTACATCGCTGGTGAGCAAGTTGAGCGCTCGGTCATTCTGGATGTCAACGACGCCTTGCGCGCCGCTGGCAAAGTTCCGGCGACCTTTAGCAACTTGTTGCTCGGTATCACCAAGGCTTCCTTGTCGACCGATTCGTTCATCTCCGCAGCGTCCTTCCAGGAAACCACGCGCGTGTTGACCGAAGCGGCCATCATGGGCAAGCGCGACGAGCTGCGTGGCTTGAAAGAGAACGTGATCGTCGGCCGTTTGATCCCTGCCGGGACCGGTATGGCGTATCACAAGGCACGTCGGGCCAAGGAGCAAATGGACGACGCCGAGCGCCGCGCCATCGCCGAAACTGAAGCCGCTGAACTCGAGGCCTTGACGCCAGCCGAGCAAAGCAGCGAAGGTGCCGATAACCAAGCTTGATCCAGCCCTGAGCTGAATCCCCGCAAGGGGTCAAGCCCCACCCCCTTGATTGGGTGTGGGGTTTTTTTTTGTGCATGGCTCGGGCGTTTGTCGGATAAAGTGGAGAGCTCAGCCATCCACAACGAAATCAAATCATGAGTACAAAGTCCATCGTGCTGTTGGTTCTGCTGGCGTTGACAGTTTTTTGGACGGTGGGCGGATACAACCGCCTCATGCGGCTGAAAAATGCAATCGGTGACGGATTCAATGGTGTTGATTTTCAATTCAAAGACCGCCACGACTTACTGCTTAAACTGACCGAAACCGCCGCTGAGTACCTGCCGCATGAAACTGTCACGCTCAACGAATTGATGCAGGCTCGCAGTGATTCGAGTACGGCCCATGACGCCGTCCGCGCGCGACCTAGCCATGCCAGATTGGTGCAGGTATTGATGGCTGAAGAACAAAAGCTGAGTCAAAAACTTGGTAATGTGTGGGCTGCCGCAAGCCACAACCAAGCCATGTTGGCAGACCCAAAAATCCGTGAGTTGGGCCAACAACTCAGCTCGACGCAGAGCAAATTAGCCTTTGGCTGTCAGGCCTTCAATGACAGCGTGATTCTATTCAATGCAGCACAGAGTCAATTCCCGACAGTGGTGATTGCTCGTTTGTTCGGATTTTCTGCAGGAGCGGCCTTGACGATTGGGTCGAGTAAAACTTAGTGATTACTTGGTGTGAGCGATTTACTGGATACTACCAATTAAGGTCATGAGTAATCCGTGTAAATTGAGTCGTAATCCATCGCTAAGATGGCGCGAAAGAGACTTTAAGTGAATCTGTTAAAAATCATCAAAACTTGGAAGGTTGAACTGATGAAAATAAACACACGGTGTTCCGTTCTGAGCTGGGGAGCTGGTTTGTTGATGCTGGCCAGTGTGGCGCAAGCGCAAACAAACACGCCAACCATGCAGCAAATGCTCTACGTCAAAAGTTTGGCGGCGACCTGCGCTAATTGCCATGGTACGAACGGCAAAGCGGTTGAAGGCTCGCAAGTGGTCTCGTTAGCAGGCCTCGATAAAAACTACCTCATCACGCAGATGAAAGCCTTCCAGGCCGGCACCCGCTCAGCAACCGTCATGCACCAGATCAGCAAGGGCTACAACGATGCTCAGATTGAGACCATAGCGACCTATTTTTCAATGCAGACAAAATGAAAGGATGACCATGACATCAACGTTATCCAGTGCGCGCGTGGCGCAACTGCAGCGACGGAACATCCTGAAAACCACTGCCGCACTTGGGTTGCTCGGCTTGGCCGGTTGTGCCACCAGCTCGATTCCTCCGCGCGCTAAAGTCGTCGTCATTGGCGGCGGCTATGGCGGCGCCACTGCCGCCAAATACGTGCGCATGTTCTCCGACTACAAGATCGATGTGGTGCTGATTGAGCCGCAAGATGCCTTCATGTCCTGCCCTATTTCAAATCTCGTGCTGAGCGGCGCCAAACAGCTGGCCGACCTCACCGTGCCATACACCGCGCTCAGCCGTCGCCATGGCATCACCGTGGTCAAAGACATGGCCAGCGGCATTGACACCCAGCGCAAAACCGTTACCTTGGCCGGCGGCGGCGTTATCGGCTACGACAAATTAGTCGTATCACCCGGCGTTGAGCTGATGATGGACAGCATCGAGGGCCTGCGCGCCGCGCACGATTCAGGGCAAATTTTGCAGGCTTGGAAAGCCGGAGCCGAGACCGTGGCTTTGCGTCGGCAGCTCGAAGCCATGCCCGATGGCGGTGTCTTTGCCATCGCCATTCCTGAGGCGCCTTACCGTTGCCCACCCGGCCCATACGAACGGGCGTCGGTGGTGGCGGGTTACCTCAAGGCTTACAAACCACGCAGCAAGGTGCTGATTCTTGACGCCAACCCTGATGTCACCTCCAAAGGCGCGTTGTTCAAAAAAGTTTGGGCCGAGCAATACAAAGGAATCATCGAGTACCGCAGCCAGCACAAAACCGTGGCCGTGGACGCCAAGGCCGGGGTCATCAAGTTCGAGATCCAAGACGATGTCAAGGCTCAGGTGCTGAACGTCTTGCCACCCATGCGCGCCGGCCGTATCGCAGTGCAGGCCGGGCTGAACAACCAGGGCAACAACCGCTGGTGCGGCGTTAACTTCCTCAACTTTGAATCGCTGGTCGCCAAAGACGTGCATGTGCTTGGCGACTCGATCCAAATCGCCCCGGTCATGCCGAAGAGCGGTCACATGGCCAACAGCCACGGCAAGGTGGCGGCGGCCGCCATCGTGGCTGAGCTGGCCGGTTGGGACATCAATCCCGCGCCGATGCTCACCAACACCTGCTACAGCTTTGTCGACAACAAAAATGTCGTTCACGTGGCCAGTGTGCATGAATACGTCGCAGCCGAAAAAACCTTCAAGGTCGTGGCCGGGTCAGGCGGTCTGAGTCCGGCGCCGAACGAACTAGAAGGCGTGTACGCGCTCAACTGGGCTAGCAACATCTGGGCAGATACACTGCTCTGAACGGCGGGGCCTTGGCCCCGCTTTTTTATTCCTGTGGCCACGGCTTGGCCGTGCTGCCTGCCTGAGCCCTTATGCAAGATACCCAAGACCAAACACCCCTATGGCAGCAGCTACAAGGGGCCGCAGCCCTGCTGCTCGCCGTCCGCGGCGGCCGTTCCATGACGGCTGAACTCGAACGCGTTCCGCCGCACCTTCGCCCCGGAGTTCAAGCTCTGGGCTTTCATGCGTTGCGCTGGCTCGGTCGGGCAGAAGCCCTGCGCCAGCAATTGGCCAGCCGGCCGCCACCACCCGAAGCCGACGCGCTGCTGTGTGTTGCGCTGGCCTTGGCCTCTGAGGTCGATGAATCGCTTTACACCGAATACACATTGGTAGACCAAGCCGTCGAAGCGGCCAAAAACAGCGAAGACACCCGCCATCAGGCCAGCTTCATCAATGGTTGCCTGCGCCGGTTTTTACGCGAACGCGACGCCATGCTGGCCATTTGCGAGCGCAAGCCGCAAGCCGTCTGGAACCATCCTCAGTGGTGGGTTGACCGGGTCCGCAAAGACCACCCGGACGCTTGGCAAGCCATTTTATTTGCCAACAACAGCCGGGCCCCGCTGACGCTGCGCGTCAATACGCGCCTGAGCACGCAAGCCGACTATCTGCACCTGCTGAAGGAAAACGGCATTGACGCCGCACCGGTCGGTGAGCATGGTGTTATTTTGGACAGCCCGCGCGCGGTGACGCGTTTGCCGGGCTACGCCGAAGGGCTTTTTTCAGTGCAAGATGCGGGCGCGCAACTCGCCGCGCCCTTGCTGCTGAAGGGGCTTCAGTCCGCCAACAGCCAGCCTCGCTTGCGCCTGCTCGACGCCTGCGCAGCACCCGGCGGCAAGACCGCCCATTTGCTAGAACTGGCGGATGCCGATGTCATCGCGCTGGACATTGACGCCGAGCGCTGCACCCGTGTGCAGAAGAACCTAGACCGCTTGCAGCTGCAGGCGAAGATCACGGTGGCTGACGCTGGCCTGCCTGACCGCTGGTGGGACGGCCAGCTGTTTGACGGTATCTTGCTCGACGCGCCATGTACCGCTTCGGGCATTGTGCGACGTCATCCCGATGTGCGCTGGCTCCGGCGCCCGACCGACATTGCGCAACTCGCAGGGCAGCAAACACGTCTGCTGGAAGCGCTGTGGCCTTTGTTGCGTGTGGGGGGGCATTTGCTCTACTGCACCTGTTCGGTTTTCAGGGCCGAAGGCGAGCAACAGATCCAAACGTTTGTTATGCACCACACTGACGCGTTATTAAAGCCATCGCCAGGGCATTTGCTACCCCAAAGCAGGGCTGCTGGGCCAGTCTTCCCGGACAATTTACTTCGTGACTACGATGGTTTTTATTACGCAATCTTGGAAAAGCGCAGCGCCTGACGTTGGCGTGCTGCGCTTCTGGGCGCGTTTTTTTGCAGTTTTGGCGATAGGCATGGCGCTTTGCATGGGCGCGATGCCTTCAGCGCACGGCGCCAGTGTCATCAATGTCGCCAACGCCGCCACGGCCCAGCTGGCACAGCTGCGGACAGAGCGAACGGAAGACGGTGTCTACCTTAACGCCGCCGTGGCGTTTGAGCTCCCGCACGTTGTTGAGGATGCCTTGCTCAAAGGCATCGCACTATTTTTCGTGATTGAAGTCGATATCTACAGGCATCGCTGGTACTGGACTGACCAGCGTGTGGCCGGTGCGGCACGCACTATTCGGTTGGCCTACCAGCCATTGACGCGGCGGTGGCGGGTCAACATTGGATCTGGCCTGATCGGGGCATCATCAGGCCTGCGCGCTACCTTTAACCAAAACTACGATACCTTGCCAGAGGCAATGTCGGCGGTTCAACGAGTAGCCCGTTGGAAGGTCGCCGACCTCACAGACATTCGTTCAGGCAATGACCACAATTTGGTTTTCAGCTTCAAGCTCGACTTGTCCCAGCTGCCAAGACCGTTTCAGATTGGCGTGGCTGGTCAGCGTGACTGGAGCATCGCCATCGACAGCAGCGAGCCTCTTGATCTCCAAACTTCAAGGCCAGCTGAGCCTGCAAAAGACAGTCCATCAGAAAGCATCAAGTGATTCTGGAAACAATGGCTTCGCTTCGCAGCAGCCGTGCGTTTCGCTGGACCCTCGGCGTTGGGGCTGGCGTGATTGTGGCGCTCGGTTTGGTGTTGATCTTTTTACTGACTCAAGCTACGGGTAACCGTGAGCTTTACGAGCGCAATTACCCGATTCTTTTTGCCATGAACATCGGGGTGGCGACATTGTTGTTCGTGGTTATTGGCTGGATAACCCTGCGACTCGTATTACGGTTACGACAACGTAAATTTGGCAGCCGTTTGCTGGTCAAGCTGGCGGCTATTTTTGCACTGGTCGGTCTTTTCCCTGGCGTCACGATTTATGTCGTTTCATACCAGTTCGTGTCACGTTCGATCGAAAGCTGGTTCGACGTCAAGGTCGAAGGCGCACTGGCTGCTGGACTGAATCTCGGCCGCGTCACGCTGGATACATTGGCAGCCGATCTTGGCAACCGAACGCGCCAAGCGGCCACTCAACTTTCTCAATCGACCGACGCATCACCCAGTCTGGTTCTTGAGCGTTTGCGCGATCAACTTGCTGTCAAGGACGTGGTGCTGTGGAGCGCTGCCGGACAGTTGATTGCCAGTACCGGTGAATCTAGGTTTTTGCTACAGCCCGACCGTCCCTCACAGCAGCAGTTGCGCGCTGCTCGTAGCAAACACGTGATGACGCAGATTGACGGTCTGGAAGACGCTGTGATCAGTGGTGGTAATGAAGTTGTGAGCACTACCGCGTCGCCGCCTCGTAAGGCACGTATCAAGGCGATTGCTCTCGTTAACGATTCAAATTTTGACTTGAACAGCGTCGAACGATTTCTTCAAATATCGGAAGATCTGCCAACCGAGCTCGTGGTCAATGCGATCGTCGTGCAAGAGGCTAATCGTGAATACCAAGAACTCGCACTTGCACGTGATGGCTTGCGCAAGATGTACATCGGGACTCTGACGTTGAGTCTTTTTCTGGCTGTGTTTGGGGCTGTGTTGCTGGCTGTTTTGTTGGGTAGCCAGCTGGCGCGGCCGCTGTTGTTGTTGGCCGAAGGCGTCCGTCAAGTGGCGCAGGGTGACCTGCGACCTAAAGCTGTTCTTGACAGCAATGACGAGCTCGGCGGGCTCACGCGATCATTCGCCGTCATGACGCAGCAGTTGGCCGATGCTCGTTCTGCGGTGCAGCAAAGCATGTCCCAGGTCGATGCGGCACGGGCCAATTTACAGACCATTCTGGACAACCTCTCGACCGGCGTTCTGGTGCTTGACATTCACGGGCATATCCGTTCCAGCAATCCCGGTGCAGCCCGAATTTTGCAAGCGCCAGTGGCAGATTACCAAGGCAAGATTTTGAGCCAAGTGCCCGGTCTTGAAGTGTTTGGCAAGGCTGTTCAGGCACAGTTTGAAGCGTATTTGGCTGAGAATGCAGCCCATGGGCTGGAACATTGGCAGCAGACCTTTGAACTCCACGGCGGATTTTCTGGGTCTGATGAGGGCGCGGTGTCTTTGATCGCGCGCGGTGCCAAGATGCCTGGCACCGAAGAGTGCCTGCTTGTGTTTGATGATGTCTCCGCCATGGTCTCTGCGCAGCGGGCCGAAGCATGGGGTGAAGTGGCCCGCCGGCTTGCACACGAAATCAAAAATCCACTGACCCCGATTCAGCTGTCTGCCGAGCGACTGGAGATGAAACTCGCCAACAAACTGGAGCCCACAGAGCAGGCCTTGCTGACCAAGTCAGTCAAGACCATCGTCGACCAAGTCGACGCCATGAAGCGGCTGGTCAATGACTTTCGTGACTACGCTCGACTGCCCGCGGCCGAGCTCAAACCGATCGACCTGAACGCGCTGGTGACTGACGTGATGCAACTCTACGCCTATGATGCCGCAATCCCTATTCAGGTTGAACTTGATCCTGCTGCACCGTTGATTCGCGGTGATGCCCAGCAGCTCCGCCAAGTGATACACAACCTTTTGCAAAATGCCCAAGATGCGCAAGATAGTCAGCTCTCACAACAGGCGCAGATCACCCTGAAAACCGAGTACTCAGCAACCTCACAGCGAATGCGCCTGATCGTTCGCGACAACGGTACTGGTTTTTCCGACAACATCTTAAAGCGCGCCTTCGAGCCCTATGTCACGACCAAGACCAAGGGCACTGGTTTGGGGCTGGCTGTGGTGAAAAAGATAGCCGATGAACACGGCGCGCGCATCGATATTTCCAACCGTGTTGCCGCCGGGGTAATGCAGGGGGCCCAAGTGTCGTTATCATTCCAAGTTGTGGCGTAACAACACACGGGTATTTTGGCGCCATAGACAAAGCAACTGCTAAGGGCGAGATTCAATGGCAAATATTTTGGTGGTCGACGACGAGTTGGGTATCCGTGACCTTCTTTCCGAAATCCTCAACGACGAAGGGCATCAGGTTGAGCTGGCCGAAAACGCCGCTCAAGCACGTCTTGCGCGCGGCCGCGCGCGACCTGATTTGGTATTGCTCGACATATGGATGCCAGACACAGATGGCGTTACGCTGCTCAAAGAGTGGTCCTCTGGCGGTCTTCTCACCATGCCAGTGATCATGATGAGTGGCCACGCCACCATCGACACAGCGGTTGAAGCCACCAAGATTGGTGCGATGGCCTTTCTTGAAAAACCCATCACGCTGCAAAAACTCTTGCAAGCCGTTGAGAACGGACTGACGCGGCTTGCGGCGCGTAAGCCCACCAGCCCCTATACCAGCATGCCCGTAGTTGAGATGCTGCAGACGGGCAACGGAGCAGTTACCGCCGAGGTTGTTCAAGACACCAGCCCAAAACCCACGCAAAGTTTTCTTCTTGAAAAACCGTTGCGCGAAGCGCGTGATGAATTTGAGAAAGCTTACTTCGAATTTCACCTTTTCCGTGAGGGTGGTTCAATGACGCGCGTCGCCGAAAAGACCGGACTCGAGCGAACACACCTCTATCGAAAGTTGAAACAACTCGGCGTCGACCTCTCGCGGGGGAAGCGTCAGGGCTAAAGTCTCAAAAAGGACGCTTTGGCTGATATATAATATGAGGCTTGGCCCGGTAGCTCAGTCGGTAGAGCAGAGGATTGAAAATCCTTGTGTCGGTGGTTCGATTCCGCCCCAGGCCACCAAATTTACACCGTAGTTCCGCAAGGACTACGGTGTTTTTGTTTGTGCGGT
>CANFSO010000122.1 GCA_947449895.1 Comamonadaceae bacterium | reverse complement strand
CCGGTCTGCGGCGACGCAGGCCGACGCGATCATCACCAGCGGCGGCGTCAGCGTCGGCGAAGCCGACTACACCAAAGCCATGATGAAAAAGCTCGGTGATGTGGCCTTCTGGCGCATTGCCATGCGACCCGGCCGGCCAATGGCCGTTGGCCGGATTAACTCCGAATCACATCAAAAACCGGGCGCTGTGTTGTTCGGCCTGCCCGGCAATCCAGTCGCCGTGATGGTGACTTTTTTGGCCTTTGTGCGACCCGCTTTGCTGCAGATGATGGGTTGCACCGACAGCCCAACGCCACTGCTCAAAGCCCACAGTCAAGAGGCGATGCGCAAAAAAGCGGGCCGTACCGAATATCAGCGCGGCTGGGTCTCAACGGCTGCAGATGGTTCGTTGCAAGTGCGCACCACGGGCAGCCAAGGCTCTGGCGTACTGAGCTCCATGGCGCAAGCCAACGGACTCATCATGTTGCACCACGACCAGGGCAACGTCGCCGTTGGCGACCTGCTGGACGTGATGATGTTTGACGGCGCAATCTAGTTCAGAATTACAGCGTGCGAGGCAGCCGCCGGTGTGTCATGGGCCGTTTGCGTGCTCGCCCCCGGAACCGCCTTGCGGGCAAACAGCGTGTACATGGTCGGCACCACGAAAATCGTCAGCAGTGTCCCCAGGGACATCCCCCCCACAATGACCCAGCCGATTTGCATGCGGCTTTCTGCACCCGCACCGGTGGCCAGCGCCAGCGGCAAAGCACCCAAGACCATCGCGCCTGTAGTCATCAAAATCGGCCGCAGACGCTGCGCTGAGGCCTTGACCACCGCGTCGATCATGTCCATGCCCTGACCCCGCAGCTGATTGGTGAACTCGACGATCAAGATGCCGTGCTTGGTGATCAGCCCGACCAGCGTGATGAGACCAATCTGCGAATACACGTTGAGCGAGCCACCGCTCCATTTGAGGGCCAGCAGTGCGCCAATCATTGACAACGGTACCGACAGCATGATGACAAGCGGATCGACAAAGCTCTCGAACTGCGCCGCCAGCACCAGGAAAATAAAGACCAGCGCCAGCACAAAAACAATCACCAGTGCGCCTTGCGAATTACGAAACTCTCGTGAAGTGCCATTGAGCTCAGTGCTGTAACCCGTCGTGAGAATTTTGGCCGAGGTCTCATTCATGAAGCGCAAGGCTTCTCCTAGAGAGTAGTCGCTGGACAAGTTAGCTGTGATGGTGACTGAGCGGCGTTGGCCAAAGTGGTTCAGTTCGCGGGGCGAGACGGTTTCGCGTACCTTCACCAAGGCGGACAGTGGAATGATCGCTTCATTGCGGCCACGCACGTAAATACGGTCAATGTCTTCAGGTGTACTGCGCCCGCTGGCCCGCGTTTGGACAATCACGTCGTACTGCTCGGCATCGCGCTTGTAGCGCGTCACATTACGGCCACCCAGCAGGGTTTCAACCGCCTTCGCGACCACTTCGACACTCACGCCAAGATCCGCCGCCTTTTCACGGTCGACGTTGATGCGCAGCTCAGGCTTGTTGAGTCGCAAATCGACGTCGGGCGACACAATGCCCGGATTTTTGGCCATTTCATCGAGCATCTTGCGCACCATGCCGTTCAGATTCTGATAGCTTTCAGAGGTCTGAATGACGAAGTTGAGCGGTCGCTCACGAAAGCCCTGACCGAGCGAAGGTGGCGTGATCGGGAAGGCCGTGACGCCCGACAGGCTGGCGAATTTGGGCCCGAGTTCACGGGCCATGTCCATGGTCGTGCGCTTGCGTTGGTCCCAATCGACGGTACGGTAAATCACGCTGGCCTGCACCACCGTCGGGCTGCCCAGGCTGACATAAATACGGTCAAACTCTTTGAAGGGCTGACCCATTTTTTCCAGAGCTCTGGCGTAGCGGTCCGTGTAGTCCAGCGTGGCACCATCGGGGGCATTGACGTTGGCCAAAATCACGCCTCGGTCTTCCATCGGCGAGAGTTCTTGCTTCATGGTCGGAAAAACCAACGCAATCGCACCGGCGCTGAGCAGCATCACCAGCAACACCAGCCAGCGCGCCTGCAATAACCAACCCTTGAGCTTGCCGCCTAGCCCGGCATTGGCAGTAGGCAGGTGACGCATGGTCACCAGCCAGCGCAAGAAAGCACCGTAACGGTCGGACAAGCCGGTCAACAGGCTCTCCATGCCGCGGTCAAATCGGTTCGGGTTTGGGTTGTGCTTCAGCAACTGCGTGCACATCATGGGCGTTAGCGTCAATGCGACAAAACCAGACACCACCACAGCGCCAGCAAGGGCTAGGGCGAACTCAACAAACAACCGACCGGTGCGCCCAGGTGTGAAAGCCAGTGGCGCGTAGACCGCTACCAAGGTGGCCGTCATGGTGATGATGGCAAAACCGATCTCACGGGCACCCTTGATACCCGCTGAAAACGGATCCATGCCCTCTTCAATGTGACGGTAAACATTCTCCAGCATGACGATGGCGTCATCGACCACCAAACCAATGGCCAACACCAATGCAAGCAAGGTCAATGTGTTGATGCTGAAACCCGCCAGAGCCATCAGAGCGAAGGTGCCAATCAGGCTCACCGGAATGGTGATGATCGGAATAATGGAGGCGCGCAAAGTGCGCAAAAACACAAAAATGACCAACGCCACCAAGAACACCGCTTCCACGATGGTGTGATAAACATTCTTGACGGAGCGATCAATGAAGACTGAGTTGTCGTTGGTCACATCAATCACCACGCCCGCAGGCAGGTCAGCCTGAAGCTTTGGCAGCGCCGCACGCACGCCCTTGGAAAGGTCAAGCGGATTCGCCGTGGCCTGCCGGATCACGCCGATAGCCACGGCCGAGCGTCCATTAACGCGGACAGCGGTACGCTCATCAGCAGCAGCCTCCTCAACCTTGGCCACATCACGGACTCTGACTGAAAAACCGTTGACGGTTTTCACCACGATGTCGCCAAACTGAGCGGGTCGAATCAAGTCAGTCTGTGAGGTCACGCTGAACTCGCGCTGCTGAGACTCGATGCGTCCCGCCGGCAACTCCATGTTGCTACGCCGAATGGCATCTTCCACGTCCTGACTGGTCAGGCGGAAAGAGGCCATCTTGTCGGTGTCGAGCCAAACCCGCATCGCGTATTTTCGCTCTCCATAAATTCGCACATCGGCAACGCCTGTGACAGTCTGGAAGCGCGGTTTCACAATCCGATTGACCAAGTCGTTGATTTGCAGCTGGGTCAGGGAGTCGCTAGAGAACGCAATCTGAATGACAGGGAAGGCATCGGCCTCAACTTTCGCGATCACCGGCTCTTCAATCGCTTGCGGCAAACGATTTCGCACGCGAGAGGTTCGGTCGCGCACCTCAGCAGCCGCTGAGTCAGCGTCTTTTTCAAGTCGGAAACGCACGCTGATCTGGGCTTGGTCAGCGCGGCTGATCGATGTGAGCACGTCGACGCCGTCAATACCGGCGATGGAATCTTCGAGCGGCTTGGTCACCTGCGACTCGATCACCTCAGCAGATGCACCTCTATAGATCACACTGACTGTGACCATCGGCTCATCAATTTTAGGGTATTCACGCACCGTGAGGCGGTTGAAACTGACCGCTCCAATCAGCACGATCAGCAGTGACAGCACGGTGGCAAAGACCGGACGGCGGATGGAAATTTCAGCGATTTGCATAGTCAGGGGTTCCGGCTATCGGTCTTTGGAATTAACCCGGCTTATGGGCAGACTGACGCGTCACTTTGCCAGTGTTGCCGGTAGCTTCCGCCAGGCCGAGGCGGCAAGGGTCTGCACCTGATAGCGCTGACAAGGCTGTTGCCTGGAGCTTAGGCTGGCTAGGGGTTGCTGGCGAGTTCGCCGGCACATCCAAAACCCGCACGGCTGTGCCGTCGCGCTGAATGCGCTGCTGACCGGCAATGACGACGGTCTCCCCTGCCTCCAACCCTTCAGTAATCTCGACCTTGCCGGGCTTGCGCTGCCCAACCTTGACTTCGACTCTTTTAGACACTAGGCCCTGACCGTCAGGCGCAGGCATCAGCTTGATGACGAATTGCTTGCCGGCTTGAGGCACGATGGCTTCTTCAGGCACCATGCGGGCATCATCACGCTGACCAAAAATAGTGTTCACGCGCGCAAACATGCCGGGACGCAACTGCATACGGCGGTTGTCAATGCATGCGCGTATGCCAACCGAACGGCCGTTGGCATCGATCAACGGATCAATGGCTTGCAAGATGGCCTTGAATTTCAGACCCGGCAGCGCATCAAGCTCCAAGGCAGCGGTCTGCCCCCGCTGAACTTGCGATTGATAGCGCTCAGGCAAACGGTAATCGACAAAAATAGCTTCAATATCTTCGATGTTGACAATATCAGCGCCATCCTTGAGATAGTCGCCGACGTTGACCGTGCGAATGCCGGCTAGGCCGTCAAACGGTGCAAATATCTTCAGTCGAGCAGCCGTTGCGTCAGCCAAGGACAGCTTGGCCTCGGCGACTTGCAAAGCTGCGGCACTTTCGTCTACCGTGCGGCGACTGATGAAGTTCTGCTCTACCAAGTCCTGGTTGCGCTTATGGTTGGCCACGGCAATACTCAGTTCAGCCTTCGCCTGCTGAACTTGGGCCATCGGCAACCGGTCATCTAACTGCACCAGCAACTGGCCGGCTTTCACCCTGTCGCCATCCCGAAAATTAAGTTGCGTGATGCGTCCGCTTATCTCAGGCCTTAATATCACGCCCTGACGCGAACGCAGGGAACCGACAGCCTGAGTCTCGTCTACCAACTTCATGATCTCAACACGGGCTACTTCGACAGAAGGCTTGCCCGTGCCACCTTGGGGGCCAGATCCAGTGGTCGAAGCCAAAGGAGCTTCAACTGCGCGCTTGGACGGCTGGTGTTGGTACAACCAAGCTGCCGCGCCCAAAGTGGCAATACCAACTGCTGCCACCACAGGATAAATTACTTTAGATGCCATGAGAAAAGCGTCCGCTTTTTTGTAAAGATGTGTTGAATTATCAATGCACGCCAAGTCGGGCGGCAGACCGATTTGCAGCTAAGGCCATATCGACCCCTTTATTGGCCAATGTGTCTGCTCTTTCGTTACCGGGATCGCCAGCATGACCTTTGACCCAGCGCCAATCAATTTGATGACCCCCTGAAGCCACCAGTCCGTCCAGACGCTGCCAGAGATCGACGTTTTTGACCGGCGCTTTGGCCGCTGTCCGCCAGCCCCGGGCTTTCCAGCCATGAATCCATTCAGTGATGCCCTTGCGGACATATTCGCTGTCAAGGTATAGGGTGACTTGGCACGGTCGCTTGAGGGCCGACAAAGCCTCAATAACCGCCATAATTTCCATGCGGTTATTGGTCGTACCGAGTTCGCCGCCGAACAACTCCTTGACCGTCCCGCCTGAAGTCAACATGGCGCCCCAACCGCCAGGGCCGGGATTACCTTTGCAGGCACCATCGGTATAAATCACCACCGGCGCAGCCGGGGTCTGAACTACTGTCATGAATTTCTCGTGTCCGTTAAAGATGAAGTTGAAGTCGATCGGGCTGGATGCCGGTTGGCCACAACCGCGGGTGCCGGCACCCGAGCAGCACGGTCTTTCCATGCCGGGCCCAGCAGGCGCATGCCGCGCACGCGTTTGGTCGCAACCAAAAAATACACCGCACCCAAAATTGGCCACCAGCGTGCACCAGCAGAATCCATCCACGCGAATCGCCCTAGCCAGCGCGCATTGTGGAAAGCTGGGCGATAGCAACCAAAGTGGGCAGACTCTACCTCAAAGCTGAGCAGTCTCAGCCAGTCTCGCAAACGCCAGTGACCAATGAATTCACCTGATTCAGGCAAAAATAATTCACCAAAACCCAGCCGCTGACTCAGGTGGGCCCGCTGTTGCCTCAAACCCCACAAACTGGCTGGATTCAGACCACTGATGACCACCCGCCCTTCGGGGACCAGAACTCGCTCCACCTCACGCAGCGTAGCGTGAGGGTCGTGGCTGAGCTCCAGGGTGTGCGGCAACACCACCAGGTCCAGACTGTTGGCGGGAAAAGGCAGGGCCACAGAATGCGCTAAAAGTGCTACACGACGGGAACTCTGAGGCTGCTCACTGCTCAGATTCAAAATCCCATCAGAAACGCTTACAGTCGTGCTTTGGATTGAATCAAGTGCCAACCACTGATGGGGTATGCGGTTGCTACGTAAAGTATCCATTTCCTGCAAACCTAATTGCAGGGCGTGGTAACCAAAAATGTCTGCCACCGCTTCATCGAAACGCGCACGCTCCCACGCCAACAAGTATTCACCAGGCGGTGTTTTTAACCAATCCGTCAATCCTATAATTTCCGAGCTCATCTAAACCACTGCATGTGTTTTCTCTATTTTGTTCAGACAGTCCAGCGGCCGTTGTTACGGCCGGCAAGGCACGTTGATTCAGTGGCTGATTCTAGTCAAGCCTTCGCTCACGGTGAGACCGTCTGATGATTCCGAACTTCGACAACTCACCGAGCTGCCCTAAGGCACTGAAAAAGACCCCCCACATGACATTCAATCAGGCCAGTGCCTTGCCTTTTTTAAGACGCCTAGCAAGCTGCCAGCTCGGCTGCATGCATCAATATCGCACTATCGCTACTGCTATTGGCTTGACCGGCATGCTCGCAGTACTGGCAGGCTGTGCCACCCCAAATCAGCTCGAGGCACTTGACAATGCGTCCAGTCCGATCATGGCCAGTAGCGGGCCGTCGATTCAATCCGCGGCAAAGAGGAATGCCGAATCTAGGATCGACAACAAAACAACCCGTGCGGCAGTGGCTCCCAGTACAGCCCTGAAATCGATAGATCCGTTGAGCGACACAACACAAACCGTGGCGTCACTTGAAGCACCCATCGAGCTTTGGGATCGGATTCGACGAGGCTATCGCATGGCTGACCTGCAAAACGACTTGGTCACCGACAGAGAGCTCTGGTATAGCAGCCGGCCAGACTACATCCAGCGCATGACAGAGCGCTCAAGCAAATACCTGTTTCACATCGTTGAAGAGTTAGAGCGTCGCAACATGCCGACCGAACTGGCGCTGCTGCCCTTCATCGAGAGCGCTTTCAATCCGCAAGCTGTTTCCAGCGCTAAGGCCGCGGGTATGTGGCAGTTCATGCCTGCAACCGGCACTTATTTCGACCTCAAGCAAAACATCTTTCGGGATGACCGTCGCGACGTACTGGCGTCAACCCGCGCAGCCTTGGATTACCTCCAAAAACTCAACACCATGTTCGGCGACTGGCACTTGGCACTGGCCGCCTACAACTGGGGCGAAGGCAACGTTGGCCGGGCCATTGCACGCAACAAGAAAGCCGGCCTAGGGACTGGCTACACAGACCTGAATATGCCGGCAGAAACCCGTTTGTACGTGCCCAAGCTGCAAGCCGTGAAAAATATTGTCACCAATCCTGACGCCTTCAAGACCGAGTTGCCACTGATTGAAAACCATCCTTACTTTCAGGAAGTCACGATCTCCCGTGACATCGATGTGGCGCTTGCGGCAAAGCTTGCAGACGTCAACCTCGCAGACTTTAAAGCCCTGAACCCATCCGCCCACCGACCAGTTATTTTGGCTGCCGGCACGCCGCAAATTTTGTTGCCTTGGGACAGTGCAAAAGTGTTCCAGCGGAACTTTGAGGCCTACACGCTGGGCCAGTACGCCAGTTGGACGACCTGGACAGTGCCCAGCACGATGGCCCCCAGTGAAGCCGCTCGTCGCACCGGCATGACTGAAAGCGACATGCGCTCAGTCAACAGCATTCCGCCACGCATGCTGGTCAAGGTCGGCTCAACATTGCTGGTACCGCGTTCAGCCAAGGTCATCAATGACGTGACCAGTCATGTGGCCGAAAACGGCCAGATGAGTCTGGCGCCCGAGATTGTGACGCGGCGCGTCAACGTCAAGGCCCGCAAGGGTGAAACGGTGGCGACTCTGGCACGACGTTATCGCGTCAGCACCCTCGAAGTCGCAGACTGGAATCAAATCACGGCCCACAGCAGCTTCAAGCTAGGGCAGTCGGTGGTGCTGTTTCTGCCGATCAAGGCAAAGACAACAAGCAAGCGCATCGTCAAGGCCAAAGTCATCAAAAGAGCACCCCAAAAGTAAATTCGGTGGCGTCTAGTCGTCTACGAAGACGCTTTCACTTTAAAACCAGGGTCAATATGTCATGCTAAAAAAAATTTTTATGGTCGTTGCTGTGGGCGCCGCGCTTCTTCTCGGCGCCTGTCGAGATCAGGCAAGCGCGCCAACAGCGGATCAAACCGGTGCCACGCCCGTGTCAATCACGGCGATACAAGCGCAGGCCAAAGGTTTCAGCGTCGGTGTGCCGATGAGCGCACGCACGGT
>CANFSO010000121.1 GCA_947449895.1 Comamonadaceae bacterium | reverse complement strand
GCGTTTTGTCCTCCGCGGTCGAACGTGTGACTATTGGGTCTTTGATGAGGAGGGTGCAAGGGTACCGCCGTGGTATCGATGGCAGGATCATAGTTTTCCGGCTTGCCCGCAGAATGCACGATGCGGAAATGTCCACCGGAAGCAGGAGGATCGAAAGAAAATGGACGGTTCCCATCATCGACGACCCCTGAAATAGTCACCGGACATTGATCAAACACCCAAATATCGGTCATACCGGCACTCGCTGCAATCTTGCCCACATTGACATTTGGTGCGGCGCTGTCAAAAAGCACTCCTGACCGGCCCTGGCTGTCATTGCCAGTGACGATTCGGCGTATCGGCTTCATCTTTAATGTCATCTTTATGAACCGGCTTAGCCGTCCTTATTCAGGGTGAATATTGCCGGCCTTGATGACCGCTTCCATGCGCGCAATGTCCTGATTCTGAAATACCTCAAACTCTTTGATGGAAGTACCCATAGGCTCGAAACCGGCCTTGATAGCTCGCTCCTGAACATCTGGAATATGCATGATTTTGACGAGTTCAGCGTTCAGTTTTTCGATGATCAGCAGTGGCGTTTTGGCGGGTACATGAAGCCCATTCCAACCAACAATCGAAAAGTCTGGGTAGCCCTCCTCCGCGACTGTGGGTACATCCGGAAGGCTGCTATAACGCTTAGGGCTACTGACTGATATGGCGCGTAACTTGCCACTTTTAATCAATGGCAAAGCTGAAGGCGCAGGCGCAAACATCATCTGCACTTGACCGCCCATCAGGTCAGTCAGCCCAGCGCCAGCGCTTTTATAGGGAATGTGCACCATCTCAACTTTCGCCATTTGCTTGAGCATCTCGCCAGCAAGGTGGGCCGGCGTACCCGAGCCGGAAGACGCGTAATTTATTTTTCCAGGATTGCTACGGGCCTGGGCCATCAGATCTTTCAGATTTTGTACTGGCAATGACGGATTCACCACGAGAACAAATGGCAAGGTTGCCAACAAAGAAACCGGCTTCAAGTCTTGCTTGAGGCTATACGGCATCTTCGGCTGCAAAACGCTGTTGATCGTGTAAGAGCCCGTCGTCAACAACATCGAGTAACCGTCCGGTGCGGCTTTGGCCACCGTATCACCCGCCACGATGCCTCCAGCCGCGGGTCTTTGCTCAATCACCACCGGTTGGCCCCATGACGATGCAAGCTTCTCGCCGACGATTCGCGCCAGGATATCCGGACCAGGGCCGACATAAAGCCGGATTGGCCTTGAAGGGTAATCTTGGGATGACGCAACTGGAGAAAAACCGACCAATGCGAAGGCGGTCAACACCAAGAGCGCTTGCGCGCAAGCGCGTCGCGGGAAAGCAGAGGTAATGGGTAGAAAGACGTGTGACATGCTTGGCTCCTGAAATGTCGGCAAAGCCATCCTAGTGTCTCGCTATGAAGTTGTCTATGAATGCTTCCTTATGCTCAATACCTATTTGTTATAGAGAACTTCGTCGACGCCGCCGCGGTCCCACTGCGGGTTGATCATCGATATGAAATCGTGCATGAAATTTCGCAGGTATTTACCTTTCTGCACCACCACGTAAACAGTACTGGGCGGAAAGATATGGCTGGCTTCAATGCATCTCAAATGAGACTCCCGTTCAGGTTCATGGGCAACGGAGGGCAAAATGGCAATGCCCTGACCTATCTCGACGTAGGCCTTGATGACATCTGCATCCGTCGCAGTCATCACAATGTTGGGCTCAATGTCGGCTGCTGCAAAGGCTTCTACTACCGCCCGTCCACCGGCAAAACCCGTGTCAAGAATGATGAGTGGGTAGTCTGACAACGCTTCAATTGTCAATTTTTTTGCGTCCAACAAGGGGTGTCCGGCCAACGTAAAAACGCTCCGGGAAAGTTGGCCACAAGGGTAAAAAAGCAGGTTCTCATGCTGATCAGAAAAAGTCGCACCAAAACCTATGTCGGCCTCTCCTGACAGCACCCATTTGGCGATCTGCGAAGGGTCGCCCTGTCGGAGTTCCAAACTAACATCTGCGTATTTTTTTGCTATTTCACGGATGAAAGGTCGCAACAGGTAACGCGCGTGAATATGGGTGGTCGCCACCACCAAACGGCCTTTGCCCTGATTCGAGTATTCCTCGCCGATTTGTTTGAGATTCTCGACATCTCCCAACACACGTCGCGCAACACTGTAAATTTGCTCACCGGGTGGCGTCAGGCGAAGAATCCTATTTCCTTGCCGCACGAGTAAATCTACCCCCAGCTCGCGTTCCAGCATCTGTATTTGTTTGCTGATTCCGGGCTGCGATGTGTGCAGAACTTCGGCCGCACGCGAAACGCTGTATTTAGCGTCGACCACACCACAAAGATAACGAAGTTGTTGAATATTCATAACCGATAACCGGGATATTTAATCAGCAGAGGTGGTCACTTGCATTTTTAAAAAAATAACAAGGACTGCACATCAATGTTTCAGCAAATGGTCTGCGCAAGCGTGTCCTTAAAACTGATACTGACCTGTGACCACCTGCCCCACTTTGAGCAACTGATCGACGCCTTCGAGGGTGATGGTGTTCATGCCAAAAGACAGAGCGCCTTTCAGCCGCGCATCTTGCCGGTAGGTCTGCAACATGTCGTTCACCACTGGCGTGCTGCTGGCGCTCAGCGGGTCGATGTTGACGATCGGACAACGCGGGCACGGCTTGACGGGCTGCAAGCGCACCGTGCCTTCAGCGGTGACGATCTCCAAATGCTGCAAGCGGTCTTCGTCGTGCGGTGCCATAGCCTCCACCGCACCGGGTGCATCCCCCAACACAATATTCGGCCGAAAGCGCGCCATGGTCACGGCCTCTTGTCCGGCCGCACGCAGCTTGTCGTTGAGGCCGTTGAGTGAGGCTTCGCTGGTGACCAGCAGCGGGTAACCGTCGCTGAATTGATTCAGCGCTTCAACCCCGCCCGTCCAGCTCAGGCTAGAGGCACGCTTGTGCTCTGGGTCAAAACGCACCAGCCGCGCTTTGACGCCCAGAAAGTCACTGACCCACTGCGCCGCTGTTGCGCCCATGTCGTAGGCTGCCACTTCTTGTCCCCAGACGCTGGCTTGCACAGCCGCTTCAACCTTGTCAATTGCCAAGTGCAGCGCCAGCATCCCGGGCGCACGCAGCACAATGTCCTCGGTGCGCAGCTGCGGCTGAATCAACGCCATGCGCGGCAATTCACGCTGCGTCAAAAAGGCGTTGTTCTCGTCGACCACCATCCAGGCGCGGTCCAAATCCAGCCCGGTTTCGGTCAGATAAGCGTCTTTAACCGCCACGCCGGCGCAAGACTTAACTGGGTAAACAAACAACTGCGCGATGACAGCACTGTAGTCAGGGGCTTTCTGGGAGCTAATGGTGTCGGTCAAAAGAGAGTCCTTCGAAGATCGGTAGAAGTGGAGTCCAGAACGGCCACGTGGGGTCATCCAAACACGGCTGTCAGCGCTGATTTTGCACTGCCTCCTAAAATGACTCATGCCCAAGAATTTTGATGTGTGTATTCGTGGCGACGGGATTGTCGGTCGCACGCTGGCGCTGCTGCTGGCGCGTGAGCGGCTGCGCGTGGCGCTGGTGGCTCAGCCCGTGCCAACACCCGTGGCCGAAGACGTGCGCGCTTATGCGCTGAACGGTGTCTCGCGCGCGCTGCTGATGCAGCTGCGCGCTTGGCCCACAACGCCAGCCGTCACGCCCGTGAGCGAGATGCGCGTTTGGGGTGACAGCGGAGGCCGACTCGACTTCACGCTGCCAACCAGCTCAGCCGCAGCCCCTGGTGCCCAGCCGTCTGAGGCGTTGGCTTGGATCGTCGATGTGCCAGCGCTTGAACAACAACTCGCCGAGGCCTTGCGCTTTGCGCCTGAAGTCGAGTACGTCTCCTCGCTAGAAGAAGCCGCAGCCAAGCTCACCGTGGTCTGTGAAGGCCAGAAAAGCAGCAGTCGACGCGAATTTGGCGCAGCTTGGACGGTTAAACCTTACGACCAAAAAGCCGTGGCAGCACGCTTTCAATCTGACCGGCCGCACGGCGGCGTGGCCCGCCAATGGTTTGGCCAAGGCGACGTGCTGGGCTTGCTGCCAGTGGCCGGCGCCGGGGGCAACGTGCTGGCGCTGGTCTGGTCGGTACCGGTGTCGCGGGCCGACGCTCTGCAGCACATGTCGCCAGAAGAATTAACAGCCGCAGTGCAGCAAGTCTGCGGCGATGAAGTCGGTCAGCTAACGCTGAGCAGCCCGGTGGCCAGCTGGCCGCTGAATTTATCCAACGCTGAGCGCTGGGTCGGCCCCGGCTGGGCGCTGGCTGGCGACGCCGCGCACACCGTGCACCCCATGGCGGGCCAAGGTTTGAACTTGGGCTTAGCCGATGTCAAAACACTGGCCGAGGTATTAAAAGCACGCGAATACTGGCGCTCGTTGGGGGACGAAAAACTGCTGCGCCGCTATGAGCGTGCGCGCAAGGCCGATGTGCTGGCGATGGCCACCGTGACCGACGGCCTGCACGGCCTCTTTGCCCACAGCGACGCCCGCTGGCAAGCGCTGCGGAATTGGGGCATGACGGGCGTGGCGCGTAGCGGCCCGCTCAAAACTTGGCTGACGCGGCAAGCCACGGGCTAATTTTTCGTCATTGCGAGTGCAGCGCGGCAATCCATGCCCCGCGATGACAACCACTTCACAGAACACAGGATATTTGGATGACCTCATTTTTTTCGCGCCACTCTTTCTTGCTTTCACCTTTAAAGACTCGCCGTCCCGGCTTCTTGGCTTTTGGGCTGGCCTTGAGCTTGCTCGCGGGCACATCGGCTTGGGCCCAAGAAGCCGCGATTCGTAAAAACCTGAGCGAGCGCTTGCCCACGCTGCCGAAAATCGAAGAAGTCAGCAAAACCCCGATGAACGGTCTCTTTGAAGTCCGCGTCAATGGCAACGATCTTTTTTACACCGATGCCGACGGCAGCTTTTTGATTCAGGGCAGCCTGATCGACACGAAAGCGAAGAAGAACCTGACGGACGAACGCACAGAAAAACTCAACGCGATAGCTTTTGACGGGCTGCCATTGAAAGACGCATTCACCATCGTTCGCGGCAACGGCAAGCGCAAGATGGCGGTCTTTGAAGATCCGAACTGCGGCTACTGCAAACGCTTTGAACGTGACCTGCAAAAAGTCACGGACGTGACGATTCATCTGTTTTTATTCCCCATCCTCAGCGCCGACTCGACTGAAAAATCCAAGGCCGTCTGGTGCTCCAAAGACAAGGCCAAAGCTTGGGCCGACATGATGCTGCGCGACAAGAGCCCTGCAGCAGGAAGCTGCGACACCTCGGTCTTGGCGCGCAACGTTGAGTTCGGTAAAAAGTACCGTATCACTGGCACGCCGACTGTGATTTTTGCCGACGGCACCCGCGTCCCAGGCGCCATCAGCGCGCAGCAAGTTGAGAAACACTTGGCTGAAGCCAAAGCACCCTGAACCGCCACGAATTGCCCATTTATGACCGATTCCAAGTCAGCGACTTCACGTTCTTTGACCAGCCCGCCCATTCACTACCGCGTTGAAATTGCCGACCTGCAGGCGCATCTTTTTAAAGTCACGCTGACAGTCGCAGAACCAGCCTCCCTCCAAAAAGTCTCGCTGCCGGTGTGGATTCCCGGCAGCTACTTGGTGCGTGAATTCGCCGGCCACTTGCAGGGACTCAAGGCCAAGCAAGGCAGCCGTGCACTGGCCCCAGACCAGATCGAGCAACTTGACAAATGCAGTTGGCAAGTTCGCTGCGCCCCGGGCCGCCCTTTGGTGCTGGTGTACGAGGTGTATGCCAACGATCACTCGGTGCGCACAGCCATCCTCGGCGATGCGCGTGGATTTTTCAACGGTACCAGCCTGTGCCTGCGTGTCGAAGGGCAAGAGCACAACGCGCATGAGCTGGACATCGTGGCCCCAAAAGCCAAGCCAGACTGGTCGCTGGCGACGGGACTGTCTCCGCACAAAATCAACAAGGACGGCTTCGGCCGCTACCGCGCCGCCGACTACGACGAGATGGTCGACAGCCCGGTCGAGATGGGCGCTTTCTGGAGCGGCAGCTTCAAGGCCTGCGGCGTGCCGCACAGGTTTGTAGTGGCCGGTGCAGCACCCAGTTTTGACGGCGCACAACTGCTGGCCGATGCGCAAAAAATCTGCGAAGCGCAAATTCGTTTTTGGCATGGCAGCAAGAAACCGCCGTTCAAACATTACCTCTTCATGCTGAACGCGGTTGACGACGGCTATGGCGGCCTAGAACACCGCAACTCAACCGCGCTCATTTGCAACCGGCGCGACCTGCCGCGGCTCGGCGATAAAAAAATATCGGAGGGCTACACCACGCTGCGCGGCCTCATCAGCCACGAATATTTCCACACCTGGAACGTCAAGCGTCTGCGCCCTGCCGAGTTCACCCGCTACGACTACACACGCGAAAACTACACGCAACTGCTGTGGTTTTTTGAAGGCTTCACCAGCTATTACGACGACTTGCTGCTGCGCCGCTGCGGCCTGCTCGACAACGCCGGCTATCTCAAGCTGCTGAACAAAACCATCAACCAAGTGATGCAGGCGCCCGGCAGGTTGGTGCAGTCGGTCGCCGAGGCCAGTTTTGACGCATGGGTCAAGTACTACCGGCAAGACGACAACACGCCCAACGCCACCATCAGCTACTACACCAAAGGGGCGCTGGTCGCGCTGTGCTTTGACCTCAGTTTGCGCTCAGCCACTGGGAAAAACACCTCGCTCGACGACGTGATGCGCGCACTTTGGGCGCGCTGCGAAGGGGGCCCCATGACTGAAGACGATTTTGCAGCCGCCCTGCTGAGCACCAGCGGCAGAAGCTTCGACGCAGAACTGGCCAGTTGGGTGCACGGCAAGTCCGAGCTGCCGCTGAAAGCTTTACTCGAACAGCACGGACTAGCGGTATTGGAAGAGCCCGCGCAACTGGCGCAACGTTTGGGCTTGCGTGTGGCCGAGTCGCAAGGCGTGGTGGTCAAGACCGTGCTGCGCGGCGGTGCGGCAGAACGCGTCGGCTTCGCGCCCGGCGACGAATGGCTGGGCATCGAAGCGGCCAAGACCGGCTGGCGCATGAACAAACTTGACGACCTGCTGCTGTATGCCGGCCACAAAAACAAACTGCAAGCACTGGTGGCCCGAGACAAACGCTTGTTGCGACTGCCACTCACCTTGCCAGCAAGCGTCACCACTTGGCGCCTCGCCATCAAGGACTCGACCACACTGAACCAATGGTTGAGCCCGTCGGCATGAGGCCGCTTGCTTCAAAATAACGCGACACATCCCTGCTGAGACAAACCCTAAAAAGGAAACGCATGAGCTACGAAACAATTTTGGTCAGCCGCCAAGGCCCGGACAAGCGCCAAGTCGGCATCATCACGCTGAACCGGCCCAAGCAACTCAACGCGCTAAATGACCAGCTGATGGACGAGCTGGGCGCCGCGCTGACAGCGTTTGACGCTGACGAGCACATCGGCTGCATCATCTTGACCGGCAGCGAAAAAGCGTTTGCGGCGGGCGCCGACATCAGCGCCATGGTCGAACTTGACTTTGCCGATGTCTACGGCAAAGACTTCATCACCCGCAACTGGGAAAAAATTCGCCAAGTGCGCAAACCCGTGATTGCCGCAGTGAGCGGTTTTGCGCTAGGCGGCGGTTGTGAGTTGGCCATGATGTGCGACTTCATCATTGCGGCTGACAACGCCCGCTTCGGCCAGCCTGAAATCAAGCTCGGCATCATTGCCGGTGCAGGTGGCACGCAGCGTTTGCCACGCGCGGTGGGCAAGGCCAAAGCCATGGACATGGCGCTAACCGGCCGCATGATGGACGCCGCCGAAGCCGAACGCGCCGGCTTGGTCAGCCGCGTGGTGCCGCTCGACAAACTGATGGACGAGGCACTGGGCGCCGCGTTGATGATCTGCGACTACGGACAAAACAGCGTGATGGCCACCAAAGAGTCCGTGAACCGGGCCTTTGAAAGCACTTTGTCAGACGGCCTGATGTTCGAACGCCGCCTGTTCCACGCCATGTTTGCCACCAGCGACCAAAAGGAAGGCATGCAAGCTTTCTTGGCTAAACGCAAACCCGCGTTCACGCACCGCTAAAACCGGACCTGAACCCGCTATAATCTTGGACTCTTGGTGATATAGCTCAGTTGGTTAGAGCGCAGCATTCATAATGCTGATGTCGGTGGTTCAAGTCCACCTATCACCACCATTTTTCGGTTTCAGACAGTGTCAGGAACCCTCAGAACCCGCATGCTCAAAGGCATAGCGGGTTTTTTGTTGCCTCAAGCTGCCTTCGTGAACAGCAGTACTCATTGGCGCGTGATGTAGGTCAGTTGTCGGTAGTGCTTGAGCGAG
>CANFSO010000120.1 GCA_947449895.1 Comamonadaceae bacterium | reverse complement strand
GCCGCGTTGGCGTCGGCCAACACTTTAATTTGCACTTCGCGCATGGGCGCTTTGGCCTCTGCCAACAAGCGGCCAATGTCGCCCAGGCCGCCGGTTTCCTTGAGCATGTCCAAGACGCCCAGATCGCCAGCGAGAATTTGCCCTTGCTCGACTGTGATGCGCTGCGGACGAAACATCATTTCGGCGGCGCGCACTTCGTAGGGATCGCTGGCGTCGTCCAGCACATTGCGCACGATGGCTTGCGCCAGCAGGTCTAAAAAGAGCGGCGGGACACCCATCACACCGCGCCTGAACAGGCCTAGATAACACGCCTCCAGCGTGCCGGCTGCCAGCAACTCATCCCGAAAATTCACAAAGAAGGTGTAACTTTCGCGGGCGTCGGGGTCTTTGATAGCGGCCAACTCGACCAAACCCACCGCCCGGCTCGGCGCGGCCAGCAGCGCAGCGTGCAGCTTGCATTCATTGGGGCAGGATTCCGGCAGCAAAGCCAGTTCGGGGCGTTCGAGAAAAAGTCGCAGGTAATCATCAGTCGGCACCAGCCAACCGCGCGCGTTGCGCTGGAGTTGTCCGAATCCGCTGGAAGGCCAAAAATTTTGCATGAGCGAGATCGTCGCACAAAGCCAGACGCTGACTGCTGAGCCAAGTTCTGGCAACTATTTGCGCGGCACAAGTAGAAACACCTAAAGTTTCATTCGTCGGGCAACCGTAGACTGACTACTCAAACTTGAAATCATTTAAGTGCGTTGAATTCAACCCATTCAACACTCACCCATCCGGAGAAGCATGTGTCGGCCGAGTTCATCCTAGAAACCCAAGGACTGACCAAAGAATTCAAGGGATTCGTGGCGGTTAATCAGGTCGACCTGAAGGTTCAGCGCGGGCATATTCATGCCCTGATCGGCCCAAATGGTGCCGGAAAAACCACCTTTTTCAACCTTCTCACCAAGTTTTTGACGCCCAGCCGGGGCCGGATTGTTTACAACGGTGTCGACATCACGGCTGAGAAGCCGGCGCAAACGGCCCGGCGCGGCATCGTCCGCTCGTTCCAGATTTCAGCGGTGTTCCCTCACATGACCGTGCTTGAGAATGTGCGCTCGGCACTGCAACGCAACTTGGGCACCTCGTTTCATTTTTGGAAGCCTGAGAGTTCGCTATTCCATCTACATTCACGTGCCGAAGAACTGCTGGCGCAGGTCGACTTGCAAGACTTTGCCGATGAGCTCACCGTCAACCTGCCTTATGGCCGCAAACGCGCACTGGAATTGGCCACCACGCTGGCGCTGGAGCCCGACCTCATGCTGCTCGACGAGCCCACCCAAGGCATGGGCCACGAGGACGTGGACCGGGTTACCCAACTGATCAAAAAAGTCTCCGTCGGTCGCACCATCTTGATGGTCGAACACAACATGAACGTGGTTTCGTCAATTGCTGACCGCATCACGGTGTTGCAGCGCGGCGCCATCATTGCCGACGGACCGTACGCCGAGGTCGCGCAAAACCCGTTGGTGATTGAAGCCTACATGGGCACGACCGATGCCGCCTTGGTGGGAGCCCATTGATGGCCAAAGAACTGTTGCGCATCGATGACCTGCACGCTTGGTACGGCGAGTCGCACATCCTGCATGGCGTGAACATCACTGTCAACGAGGGCGAGGTGGTGACATTGCTAGGCCGTAACGGCGCCGGACGCACCACCACCCTGCGCGCGATTGTCGGCATGACGGGCGCACGCAAAGGCGCTATCCAAATCAACGGCCAAGACGTACTCAAACTGGCGCCGCACAAAGTGGCCCGGCTTGGCGTGGGTTATTGCCCCGAAGAGCGCGGTATCTTTGCCAGCCTGACAGCGGAAGAAAACTTGCTGCTGCCGCCTGTGATTGCACCGGACGGCATGAGCTTAGACGAGATTTACACCATGTTTCCGAACCTGCAAGAACGTGCGTCCAGCCCGGGCACACGGCTGTCGGGTGGTGAACAGCAAATGTTGGCGGTGGCGCGGATTTTGCGCACTGGCGCGCGCTTGTTGTTGCTCGACGAAATCTCCGAAGGCTTGGCACCGGTGATTGTGCAAAAACTCGCCGAGATGATCCTGACACTCAAGGCCAAGGGCTACACCATCGTGTTGGTGGAGCAGAACTTCCGCTTTGCCGCGCCGCTGGCTGACCGTTTTTACGTGATGGAGCACGGCACCATCGTCAAACAGTTTGCCCAAGCTGAGCTGAAAGAAAACATGGGCATGCTGCAGGAATATTTAGGGGTCTGACCCCAATTAATTTGACCCCGTTTACTGTTTTTATCGTTCGTTATTTACCTTCATCATTTGGAGACACCATGAAAATCAAAACTCTCGTCGCCGCTTTGGCTATTGGCTTTGCCGGTTTCACTGGCTTTACAGGCGTGGCTTCCGCGCAAAACACCGGACCGGTGAAGATTGGTTTCATCACCGACATGTCCAGCCTCTATGCCGACATTGACGGCCCAGCCGGTGCCGAAATGATCCGCTGGGCGGCACAAGACTTTGGCGGCAAGGTGCTGAACCGCCCGATTGAAGTACTGGTGGCAGACCACCAAAACAAAGCCGACGTGGCCAGTTCCAAAGCGCGCGAATGGATTGACAAAGATGGGCTGTCGATGTTGATCGGCGGCACCAGCTCAGGCACGGCCATCGCCATGTCCAAAGTGACCGGAGAGAAGAAGCGTCCCTTCATCGCCATTGGTGCCGGTTCGGCCCGCTTGACGAATGAAGACTGCAACCCGTACTCGATTCACTACGCCTACGACACTGTGGCGCTGGCCAAAGTCGCCGGCAATGCGCTGGTCAAAGCCGGCAACAAAAACTGGTTCTTCCTGACCGCCGACTATGCCTTTGGCTACTCGCTGGAAGGCGATGCCGCAGCCGTGGTCAAGGCCAATGGCGGGTCGGTGGTAGGTTCGGTTCGGCATCCGCTCAACGCCTCTGACTTCTCGTCGTTCTTGCTGCAAGCGCAGTCTTCCAAAGCGCAAATTTTGGCCCTGGCCAACGCTGGCGGTGACTTCACCAACGCCATGAAAGCTGCCAAAGAATTCGGCATCACAAAAACCATGAAGGTCGCCGGCCTCCTGGTGTTCATCAACGACGTGCACAGCTTGGGCTTGGCCAACACTGAAGGCCTGCAGCTGGCCGACAGCTGGTATTGGAACCAAGACGACGCCTCACGCAAATTTGCACAACGCTTTTTTGCCAAGTACAAACGCATGCCGTCGAGCCTGCACGCAGCTGACTACTCAGCCGCCTCGAACTATCTGAAAGCCGTTCAAACCGCAGGCACCACAGACGCCGACAAGGTCATGGCCACGCTCAAAAGCATGCAGTTCAACGACTTCTACACAAAGGGCAAAATCCGCGCCGATGGCCGCATGATCCACGACATGTACCTCTTCCAGGTCAAGAGCCCGAAGGAATCGACCACACCTTGGGACTACTACAAGACCATCGCCAAAGTGCCGGGCGAGCAAGCCTTCACCACGGTGGCTGAGTCGAAGTGCTCGCTGCTGAAAAAATAAGCAGCCGCCGGTTTTCATGGAAATTTTCGGCATCCCCCATCAGGCATTTCTGGGCCAGCTTTTGCTGGGCCTGGTCAACGGCGCTTTTTACGCCATGCTCAGTCTCGGGCTGGCGGTTATTTTTGGACTGCTGGGCATCGTCAATTTTGCACACGGTGCGCTGTACATGCTGGGGGCCTTTGCCGCTTGGATTTTGCTCGACAAGTTCGGCCTGAACTACTGGTATGCGTTGGTGCTGGCACCCTTGATCGTCGGCACCTTCGGCGTCGTGATCGAGCGGCTGTTACTCAAACACCTCTACAAGCTCGACCCGCTCTATGGATTGCTGCTGACCTTCGGACTGGCGCTGATTCTCGAAGGCGTCTTCCGCGAGTTGTATGGCGTGTCTGGCCAGAACTACAACGTGCCGGAGCAACTCTCTGGCGCCACCGACCTCGGTTTCATGGTGCTGCCGAACTACCGCGCCTGGGTGGTGCTGGTGTCGCTGGTGGTGTGCCTTGGCACTTGGTATTTGATTGAGCGCACACGGCTCGGCGCTTACTTGCGCGCCGGCACTGAAAACGCGCCACTGGTGCAAGCCTTTGGTGTCAACGTGCCGATGATGGTCATGCTGACATATGGCGCTGGCGCCGGTCTGGCGGCGTTGGCCGGTGTGTTGGCCGCGCCGATCATTCAGGTGAGCCCGCTGATGGGCTCCAACCTCATCATCGTGGTCTTTGCGGTGGTCGTGATCGGCGGCATGGGCTCGATCTTGGGCTCGGTGGTGACAGGGCTTGGGCTGGGCTTGATTGAAGGCATGACCCGCGTCTTTTACCCGGAGGCTTCCAGCATTGTGGTCTTCGTCATCATGGTGCTGGTGCTGATGGTGCGGCCATCAGGACTGTTCGGAAAAGAGAATTGATGATGCACGCTAAAACGCTCACACGCATCACTTACTTGGTACTGCTAGCACTGCTACTACTGGCCCCCACACTGGGGCTGTATCCGGTGTTTGTGATGAAGCTGCTGTGCTTTGCACTGTTTGCCTGCGCCTTTAATTTGCTGCTGGGTTTCACCGGGCTGCTGTCCTTTGGCCATGCCGCCTTTTTTGGCTCGGCCGCTTATGTCACCGGCTGGTTCGTCAAGTCGCAGGGCTGGACGCCAGAGCTGGCCATTTTGGCTGGCGGCGTGTCGGCCGGACTGATCGGACTGGTGGTCGGCATGGTGGCGATTCGGCGCCAGGGCATTTACTTCGCCATGATCACGCTGGCGATTGCGCAGATGATTTATTTTGTCTGCCTGCAAGCCGCTTTCACAGGAGGCGAAGACGGCTTGCAAGGTGTGCCACGCGGCAACTTGTTTGGCCTGATTTCACTCAAGTCCGACACCACCATGTATTACTTCGTGGCGGCTGTTTTTGTCATCGCCTTTTTACTGATCTCGCGGGTGGTCAACTCACCCTTTGGCCAGGTGCTGAAGATGATTCGAGAAAACGAGCCACGCGCTGTGTCACTGGGCTACCAAGTCGACCGCTACAAGCTGCTGGCTTTTGTGTTGTCTGCGACCTTGGCCGGTGTGGCCGGCTCACTCAAAACCATCGTCATGGGTTTTGCCACCTTGACCGACGTGCACTGGTCGATGTCGGGCGAGGTGATCTTGATGACGCTGCTCGGCGGTGTCGGCACATTCTTCGGCCCGGCCTTTGGCGCCGGCATCGTTATTTCGCTGCAAAACCTGCTGGCTGACAAAGTCGGCTCTTGGGTCACCGTCATCATCGGCGTGATCTTTGTGCTGTGCGTGCTGACCTTTCGCAAGGGCGTGGTCGGTGAACTGCAAGCCTTTCGCGAACGCCGCCGGCGCGCTGCGCTTTAAGTCACCACCCAAAAATCACCAGGGCAGCGTCTGCCCTTGGTAGTCCACCAAGGCGCCGGTCTGTACCGGTGTGAGGCCTGTCAGCACCGCTAGCAAGTCATTGGCGGCCTCAGCAGCGGGTCGCACTTTGAGACCTGTCTTGGCAAAGGGCTGCGACAAGGCGGTGTCCACCGTGCCCGGATGCAGCGCCACGCAAACAGCCTGTGAGTTGCGGCGCGCCAGTTCGATCGATGCCGACTTGACCAGCTGGTTCAGCGCCGCCTTGGAAGCGCGGTAACCGTACCAACCGCCCAGCGCGTTGTCGCCGATGCTGCCGACCTTGGCCGACACAAAACCAGCGACGCAGCGACCTTGCTTGGGCAACAGCGGCAAAAAATGCTTCATCACCAGCGCCGGGCCAATGGTGTTGATGCGAAACACATGCGTTAAATAGTCGGCGTCCAAGTGCGACCAACTGCGTTCAGGCTGACCTTGTTCACCATGCAAAAACCCACTGGCCACCACCAACAGCCGCAAGTCGGCTTGTTGGGCCGCGCATTGCTCGGCAACCCACTCAGCCGCCGTGCGCAGGCTGGCTTCGTCGGTGTAGTCGATGGCGGGTTGGGTGTTGCGGCTTAGGGCCAATACGCGATATTGAACGTCAACCGACAGTTGCTGCACCAAGGCCGCGCCCAAACCGCCGCCAGCGCCAATCACCAAAGCCAAGCTGGCGCGCGCGGATGTTGGTGTCACGTTGGGGTCACGCTTGTTAGGCTAAGGATTCGTCGTCGAGCAAACGCACTCTGACGCTCTTGCCCTTGACCTTGCCCACCGTCAATTTTTGCAGGGCTTCGTTGGCGATGCTGCGGTCCAGCGCTACATAGGTGGAGAACTCGTTGACATTGATTTTGCCGACCTGCTCACGGGTGAAACCAGCGTCGCCGGTGAGCGCGCCCAGCACGTCGCCTGCGCGGATTTTTTCTTTGCGGCCACCGACAATTTGCAGCGTCACCATGGGCGGTACCAGCGGCTCCTTGCTGGCTGGCGTGAGTTCCTCCAGTTTGTGCCACTCGGACTCGATCTTTTGCAGCTGCTCGATCTTGCCGACCGAACCCATCTCGTTCATGCTGGCCAGGCTGATGGCCCAGCCTTCTTCGTCGGCCCGACCCGTCCGGCCGATGCGGTGAATATGCACTTCAGCGTCAGGCGTCACGTCGACATTGATGACCATCTCTAACTGCGAAATATCCAGCCCACGCGCGGCCACATCCGTCGCCACCAGCACGGAGCAACTGCGGTTTGAAAACTGCACCAGCACTTGGTCGCGTTCACGCTGCTCCAGCTCGCCATACAGCGCCAACGCACTGAAACCCTGTGCCTTCAACACTTGCACCAACTCACGGCACTGCACCTTGGTGTTGCAAAAAGCCAGCGTGCTGGCCGGGCGATAGTGGTTGAGCACGGCAGACACCGCATGCAGTCGCTCGCTTTCACGCACCTGGTACCAACGCTGACGGATTTTGTTGCTGTCGTGCTGCGCCGCGACCGTGACGGTTTGCGGCTGCCGCATGAACTGCTGGCTGATCTTGGCGATGCCCTCGGGGTAAGTCGCAGAAAACAGCAGCGTCTGGCGCTCAGTCGGGCACTGGCGCGCCACCACCGCGATGTCGTCAAAAAAGCCCATATCGAGCATGCGGTCAGCTTCGTCCAGCACCAAGGTGTTGAGCGCATCTAACTTCAAATAACCGCGTTGCAAATGGTCCATGATCCGGCCGGGCGTGCCGACCACAATGTGCGCGCCATGCTCAAGACTGGCAATTTGGCCGCGCATGGCGACACCGCCGCAGAGCGTGACGACCTTGATGTTTTCTTCAGCCCGCGCCAAACGGCGGATTTCTTGCGTGACTTGGTCGGCCAGCTCGCGCGTCGGGCACAGCACCAGCGACTGCACGGCAAAGCGCCGCGCGTTCAGGTTGGACAGCAACGCCAGCGCAAAGGCGGCGGTCTTGCCGCTGCCGGTTTTGGCTTGGGCGATCAGGTCTTTGCCGAGCAGCGCAATCGGCAGACTGGCAGCCTGAATCGGCGTCATTTGCTCGTAACCGAGTAGTTTGAGATTGGCCAAGGCGGCCGGCGTCAGGGATAAGCTGGCGAAATCTTGGGAGGTGGAAGCAGGAGCAGTCATCCCTAGATTATCGTCAATCGCGGCATTTCGGCCCCAGATCACGCATGACCGTAGCGCGGCAAAGGGTCAGGCAGCGGTGGTAAGGTTTGGTGCATGAGGTGGCCTGCAGCACCTTTCAACGTATTTATCTTCCCTTGCGCGAAGGCTTCACATGGCAGTTTTTGAATTTGATTTGTTGGTGGTTGGTGGCGGCAGCGGTGGCGTGCGCGCTGCCCGCATGGCGGCCCAGCGCGGTGCGCGAGTGGCGCTGATCGAGGCTCAAGCCATGGGCGGCACCTGTGTCAACGTCGGCTGCATTCCCAAAAAACTCTACAGCTACGCGGCTCACCTTGCCGAGTCTTTTGAAGAGTCGCACGGCTTTGGCTGGGTCGGCGCAGCGCCGACGCTCGACTGGTCTGCACTCAAAGCCGCCCGCGCCCGTGAGATCACGCGGCTGAACGGCATTTACCTGCAGCTGCTCAAAGGCACTGGCGTGCAGATCATCGAAGGTTGGGCCAGCTTGGTCGACGCTCACACCGTCGAGGTTGCCGGCCAACGCTACAGCGCCCAAAATTTACTCATCGCCACCGGCGGTACCCCCAGCGTGCCCGACATCGCAGGCCGCGAGCATGTCATCACTTCGAATGAGATCTTTGACATCGACCCGTTCCCGAAGCGCTTGTTGGTGGTTGGCGGCGGCTACATCGCCTGCGAATTTGCCTCCATCTTCAACGGTCTGGGCGCTCAGGTGACGCAGCTGTATCGCGGCGCCCAAGTGCTGCGCGGATTTGACGACGATGTGCGCAACTTCATCGCGGCCGAGATGCTGAAAGCCGGCGTTGACTTGCGGCTGAATGCAGATGTCGCCAACATCACGCGAACCCCTAGCGATACCAAAAATGTGGGCCCACTGTGGGTGCATCTGGCCGATGGCAGCACCCTTGAGGTTGATGCCGTGCTCTACGCCACCGGCCGCGTGCCGAATGTCAAAGGTCTTGGTTTAGAG
>CANFSO010000119.1 GCA_947449895.1 Comamonadaceae bacterium | reverse complement strand
GGGGCTGATTTCGTAGCTGCCAGCGCGAATCAGTCGCGATTGCCCGGACAAGCGGAACCACACAAATAACCAGCTCGCTTGTGTTTGGGCTCCGCTTGCGACAGTAGCCTCCGCGACGCCTTTTGCACTTGTGCCAGGCTCAATTTCAATGTCAAGGACCTGGCTGCCCGGTTGAGCATTTAGCGTTAGTGGTTCGTGCAGCCACCACAGGGCGGCACCGAAAAAAACCAGCGCACCGGAAAAAACCAGCGTCAAAAAACATAAAAAGACACGACGCACCAGTGGACCACCTTGAGCAAAGCCATCATTAAAACCAGTTGGCTATGATAATTCAGGGATGCACACTTCCATGCCAACAATGTCAACGCCATACAGCCCTGTGACCTCGGCAAGCACCGAACGACCTGAGCCGTCGGGGCTGGTCATGCTCACCCACATGGGCGTGATCCGCGCCGTGGGTGAAGATGCTGTCAGCTTTTTGCAAGGCCAGCTGACCCAAGATGTTGCGCAACTCGACTTGTCGGAGTCGCACCTCGCGGCTTTTTGCAACGCCAAGGGTCGTATGCAGGCCAGTTTTATCGTCATCAAACGCAGTGCTGACGAGTTGTTGTTGGTCTGCAGCCTGGATGTACTGCCGACCACGCTGAAGCGTTTGTCGATGTTTGTGATGCGCGCCAAGGCCAAACTCAGCGATGCGAGCGCCGATTTCGTGCTGTACGGCTTAACCGGCGACGCGGTGTCAAGCCAAGGCGGCAACGTCAGCCACATCTGGTCAAAAACTGATTCGGCCGGCGCCAGCCTGGTGGTGTTGCCGCCTGCAGACAAGACCCCCAGAGCCTTGTGGTTGGCGCCGACGGGCACCCCCCACCCCGTTTTACCCGTGATCGAGCTCAACCACTGGCATTGGCTGAGCGTGCGTTCGGGTGTCGCCATGCTCACGCTGCCGATCTTTGAGGCTTTTGTGCCGCAAATGTTGAATTACGAATCGGTGGGCGGTGTCAGCTTCAAAAAAGGCTGCTATCCCGGCCAGGAAATCGTGGCGCGCAGCCAATTCCGCGGCACGCTCAAGCGCCGTGCCTACATCGTCCATGCAAGCGCAACACTGAGCGTGGGTCAAGAAGTGTTCCACAGCGCCGACGCCGATCAGCCTTGCGGCCTTGTCGCGGCGGCTGCACCCTCACCCGCCGGCGGATTTGATGCCATTGTTTCGATTCAAACGGCGGCCGCTATGGATGGCAGCCTGACGGCTGTGTCCGCCAGCGGACCGCGGCTCAGCTTGCTGCCATTGCCATATCCACTGCTGGAAGACATCTGAGATGTGTTTGCTGGCGATAGCGATTGGCGTATCGGCTCGCTGGCCGTTGGTGATCGCCTCCAATCGCGATGAATTTCGCGACCGGCCAACGCTGCCGCTGGCTGTTTGGAGTACCCAAGGTGACAACACGCTGGTATCCGGTCGTGATTTGCGCGCTGGTGGAACCTGGATGGGTGCGACAACTCGCGGCCGTATCGCGCTGCTCACCAATGTGCGCGAACCCGTTACGGCTACTGCGGCTTTGTCGCGCGGCGATTTGCCTTTGCGCTGGCTCGAGGGGCAGATGGACGCCGCTGAATTTCTCGCGACCACCGACGCCCCATCTTATGGCGGCTGTAATCTGCTGATCGGCGATTTTTTAAGCGGTGAATGGACCTGGGCCAGCAACCGTGGCGACCTGTTGGCTAGCGCTGCACCACTGAACAGCCATCGAACAGCTTCTGGCTGGCAAACACGGCAGCTTCCGCCTGGCATTTATGGCCTGTCAAACGCGTTGCTGGACACGCCATGGCCTAAAACGCTGGCGCTGAAAACGGCCATGCAAAAGGCTCTGACCCACGCCAGCGGCACCGAGGCGAACGACAAAACCAATGAAGCAGCTTGGACCCGCACCTTATGGGCAGCTCTGGCCAACCCGCAACGTGCGGCCGTGCATGAGTTGCCGAATACCGGCGTTGCACCAGCGCTTGAACAAGCCTTGTCTAGCGCGCTGATTGACATGCCTGAGCGAGGTTACGGAACGCGTTGCAGCACGCTGATGTGGGTGGCACAGACGGCAGAAGGCGCGTTCAACGCAACCATCTGCGAAAAAACGCTGGCTGCACAGGCTCAAAAAACCGACGCTTCAACCCCCACGATGGTCCAACTGAGTTGGCCGCTGCGTGTTTCTTAACGCCGTTCGGCCCTACAACACAAGAAACATCTCAATGTGCGTCAAACCAACTTCGTCAAATACATCTCCACGCGCCTTGAATCCAAGTCGCTCATAGAAACCCTGGGCGCTGGTTTGCGCGTGCAGGGCCATTTCTGTGTCACCGCGCCGGGTCGCCTCGCTCAGCAATGCAGTTAAAACCGCAGCACCCTGCCCCGAACCTCTGAGCACCCGCTTGACCGCCATTCGGCCAATCCGGCCTTGCCTTTGTTGGCCTTTGAGCAAGCGACCCGTGGCAACCACTTGACCCAAACCGTTGTAGGCGACGGCATGAAAGGCAGCGGCATCGTCTTCATCGTTCTCCAGCTCCAAGGGAATCATCTGCTCATCGACGAAGACCTCAATCCGGATCTCCATAGCGTCCCATCCCAAATCATCCCAGGGGCCTGTTTTTAGCGTCAACACAGGCTGACCACTCTCAAAATTCTCCAGCACTTTTCGGAGCACATCAGGCACCGGACATGATCTTTGGGTGATCGGATCGGCAAACACATAGAGCAACTCGCAGGTCACGAGCAAGTCGTCACCTCGGTAAATGACACCGTTAAAAAGGATCGAAGAAGTTCCGATTTTTTGACACTGAATGGCCACGTCGAGTTGGTCATCAAAGCGCGCCGACGCATGGTATTCCATGCTGACTTTTTTAACGTAAAGCTCTCCACCCAGTTCCCGCATGGATTCTTCATAGGGCAAGGCCAGCTTTCGCCAGTAATCGGCAATGGCCGTGTCGAAGTACGTCAGGTAGTGGGCATTGAAGACAATCTTTTGCATGTCAACTTCGGCCCAACGGACACGCAGTCGATGTGAAAAACGAAAATCCTCCAGCTGCGGTGGAGATGTGGTGGTGACTGTCATGGCCTCTTGTTTCCCTTTTGCGCTTGCTATGGCTGTTTTTTTTATTGTGTTTGCACTATTGATCAAAGGCTTATGGATGGCCTGAAAAGAGGCCTGAAACTGCCAAAGCAGTTTCCTTAGGCCGTGCCAAACGCTTGGCGCAGAGCCTGTGCAGCATCAGCTTGCGCTTGTAAGGCCTCCGGTAAGGCTCGACCCATTTTGATGAACTCATGCGTTACGCCGCGGTAAATTTCCAATTCCACCGCGACGCCAGCCGCTCGTAATTTATCCGCATATAGCAAACCTTCATCCACCAGCGGATCACATTCGGCCAAGCCCAGCCACGCAGGTGCCACGCCATCGACATCGGGTGCGTTCAATGGCGCAAAGCGCCAGTCATCCCGATCTGCCGGTGTACGCACGTATTGGTTAAAAAACCAAGTGATGCTAGGTTCGTCTAAGACAAAACCATGTGCAAAGGTGTGGTGAGAACGGGTGTCTTGGTGTGCCGCACAACCAGGGTATATGAGCAGCTGAAGCACCAAGGGCAAACCAGCGTCACGTGCCAGTACGGCGCAGACGGCAGCCAGTGTGCCGCCAGCGCTGTCGCCTCCAACCGCCACGCGACTGGCGTCCAGCGCCAAGGTGTCCGCCATTGCGACCAGTCCTTGCAATGCATCCCAAGCGTCGTTTGCTGCGGTTGGGAATTTGTGCTCGGGTGCAAGCCGATAGTTCACAGAGACAACCGCACAGTTGGCGCCATGACTCAGTTCGCGACACAACACATCGTGCGAGTTGATACTGCCAATCGTGAACCCCCCGCCATGAAAATACAGCAAAGTTGGCCATCCACCTTGCTTCTGAGTGGGCTCACGCGGCACATAAAGGCGTGCCGCCAGTGAATTTCCGTCACGGGCTGGGAGCGTGAAATCTTGCACTTTCGCCAGGGCTCTGACGGGTAATTCCAGCACCCCAGCGCCCATTTCATAAGTCGCTCTGGCTTGCCTCGGCGTCATACTGTAAAAGGGTGGCCGTTTAGCGCGCGCCATAGCTGACGCAACGCTGCGCATGGCAGGGGTCAAAAGCTGTTCGGGCTCGGGGCGCTTCATGGGATTAAGTACACCGCGTCAAAGCGCAGAAACTTCATTTTTATACGATCTTCGGCATATTGATGAGCTTTCAATGATATCGCTTGGTCGAAACTTGAACTAGTCAGTTATTACTGCAACGAGTTAAATACAACAAAAAAGCTCCAGAGTCAGCCTGAGTTGGCTCGATCATCACCAAAAGGGAAGACAACCCGCGAAGCCACTTGCTGAGGGTGGCAAGTGCTTGAGCGTCCCCATCACAGAGGTGCTGCTTGACAGCGTTTGCTTTTCTGGCACGGTGCGAACCATGGATCCTCTTTTGACAGTTGGGCTATGGCGGCACCTGCCACCAAGGTGCATAAAACAGCGTTGGCGATGATTCTTTTTCACATTCCCAACCCCGATTGAACGGCGCAGGTGCAAAGGCAAGTTTGAATTCGTGCAAGATGTGCCTCAGGTTCAAAAAACGTTGAAGCAAAGACAAACCATGGCCTTCATTTATTACGTCACGCAGATCCAATTTGAATTTGGCGCGGTCAAACTGCTACGGCAAGAATGCGAGCGCGTCGGCATTCAACGTCCGCTGATCGTCACCGACCAAGGCGTGAAGGCGGCCGGTGTGCTGCAAAAGGCACTTGATGCGCTGTCGGGTGTGCGGGTGACTGTCTTTGACCAAACCCCCTCAAACCCGACGGAAGCGGCTGTCCGAGCGGCCGCAGAACTTTACGCCTCTGGACAATGCGATGGTCTGATTGCCGTCGGCGGCGGCAGCGCTATCGATTGCGCCAAGGGCGTGGCGATTGCGGCGACGCACCTAGGCCCCCTCAAAACATACGCCACGATTGAAGGCGGCTCCGCCAAGATCACCGACCGCGTTGCACCCATCATTGCCGTGCCCACCACCAGCGGCACCGGCAGCGAAGTCGCTCGCGGTGCGATTCTCATCGTTGATGATCACCGTAAGCTGGGTTTTCATTCTTGGTCGCTGGTGCCCAAAACCGCGATTTGTGACCCTGAACTCACGCTCGGTCTGCCACCGCAACTCACGGCGGCCACCGGCATGGACGCCATCGCGCACTGCATGGAAACCTTCATGGCCCCGGCCTTCAACCCACCGGCGGACGGTATTGGCCTCGATGGTCTTGAGCGCGGTTGGGCGAACATTGAGCAAGCCACCCGCAACGGCCAAGACCGAGACGCACGGCTCAACATGATGAGCGCCGCGATGCAGGGGGCGATGGCTTTTCAAAAGGGGCTTGGTTGCGTGCACTCCCTGAGTCACAGCCTCGGCGGCGTTGACCCGCGCCTGCACCACGGCACGCTGAACGCCATGTTTTTACCGGCCGTTGTTCGCTTCAATGCGGCTGCTGAATCCATGCAAAAAGACCGACGCCTTGAACGCATGGCGCGAGCCATGAACTTGACATCCGGTACTGATATTCCGGCGGCGATTCAAGACATGAGCGCTCGCCTCGGCCTGCCTAAGGGCTTGGCCGCCATGGGTGTGACGCCGGCCTTGTTTGACAAAGTGATTGAAGGTGCGCTGGCCGACCATTGCCACTTGACCAATCCGCGCATCGCCACGGCAGAGGACTATCGGCAGATGCTGCAAGCGTCGATGCAGTGGTGACTCATACCACGGCCATGGCAACAAACCATGCGCTGGACGCAAGCCGCGTCGCTGGCGTGACCGCAGGGAAACGCCAGATGGCCGCCAGGAGAAAGGCGTTGTAGGGCAGCGTTGAGAAATGCAACAAGACGGCCCATATTGGTTCACCGCCGAGGGCCACTAGCATCAATGCCGCGAAGCTGATGAACAAATTGATCAGCGTGCCGACCGCCACCATGTCTAGCCAAAACAGCCGGCGATAATTGACCTTGGCGCGCCACCGATCTGAAAAAAAAACAAAGATCAAGGCTTCGCGCTAGTTTTGTTCGTGGTCTTTAACCGTTTAGATCGAGCGCGAATGTTCAGTGCCTCAACAGCTAAGGAAAACGCCATGGCGGCGTAAATGTAGCCTTTGGGCACATGCTGCTCAAAGGCTTCAGCGGTCAGCGCCATGCCGACCATGATCAAAAAGGCCAGCGCCAGCACTTTCACCGAGGGGTGGCTGTCAACGAAGTCGCCAATCGGTTTGGCCGCAACCAGCATCACCGCCACTGACGCGACAACAGCCGCCACCATGATGCTGATTTCGTCAACCATGCCGACCGCCGTTATAACTGAGTCCAGCGAGAAAACGATGTCGATGATGGCGATCTGACCGATGATGCTCCAAAAGAGCTTCTGCCCCGTCGCCTTCAGCAGCACTGCATCGGTCTCCGGCGGCGCATGTTGTTCGCGGGCTTCGACCTCCACAAAAATCTCATGCGAGGCTTTGTAGAGCAAGAACACACCACCGAACAACAGCACCAAATCGCGGCCGCTGATGCCTTGGCCCAATGCGTTGAAAAGGTCTGCCGTCAGTCCCATGACCCACGTCAGGGTGAACAGCAACAGCAAGCGCGAGATCATTGCAAAGCCAATCCCTAGACGCCTAGCCTTGTCGCGCATATGCGGCGGCAAGCGACCCACCAAAATCGAAATGAAGATGATGTTGTCGATGCCCAGAACGATTTCCAAGGCGGCCAACATCGCAAAGGCGATCCAGACATTCGGGTCGAGTAGAAGTTCCATGGGGGAAAGTGCTCTCTAAAAGGAATTGATGGAGGTCGTGAGCCCTTGTTGGTGATTATGGGGCTGACTTGCCTGGTACAACCGCGACCTTTGAAGCTGATTTATCGGCCGCATTAAAACATCCGCACTGAAGCACTCTGAGCAGCAATTGCGTCCTGCTTGCCAGCGTCCGGTCTCTGCCGATCTCGATGGCGGAGCCCAAAAGCGAAATTTCAAACTCTGGGCGCGGACACAATTCGCCATCTACATCAACGCGCTAAACACAACTTGGCAACAAGGCGTAGCTCCAGCGGCGTTGGGAATGGGCGTCATCGCCATGGCGTTCATCGCCGCCAGCCGCTGGTTCTGGGTCTTGTTGAAAGGGTTCAAGATGAGCGCGTTTTCCTTGGGCTAGCCTTCCATGCAGGCCGTCCCCATGAGCAGCGTGCAACACGCGAAGCCCCAACGCCAACAACGCCACGGCAACGAACGCGGTGCCGACAAGCTCATTTTTTTAGACTTTGCAGCTTGGCAAAAGCTGACGCCATGGCATTGCCCTGCCCGGCTGGCTCATTTCTGCTGGAGAAGTTTTGATTGGGCACCCGCGCGCCACGGGCAGCGCCTTCGAACTTGTTGTCGCGTGGCGCGTCACGGCGAGCCGGGGCGGCGTCGAGCTTCATGGTCAAGCCGATGCGTTTGCGTGCGACGTCGATTTCTGTCACGCGGACCTTGACGATGTCACCCGTCTTCACGACTTCACGCGCGTCGGTGACGAACTTGTTGGCGAGCTGACTCACATGCACCAAGCCGTCCTGATGCACGCCAATGTCGACAAACGCACCGAAGGCCGCCACATTGCTCACGGTGCCTTCCAGCGTCATGCCTTCAACCAAGTCTTTGATGTCTTCGACACCTTCGTTGAAGCGTGCCACTTTGAAGTCAGGCCGTGGGTCACGGCCCGGCTTTTCGAGCTCGGCCAAGATGTCCTTGACTGTGATGACACCAAACTTTTCATTGGCAAACAGCTCAGGCCGCAACGTCTTGAGCATCTCGGCACGGCCCATGAGTTCGGCCACAGGCTTGCCGGTGTGGGCGATGATTTTTTCGACCACCGGGTAGGTTTCGGGGTGAACGCCGGTCATGTCCAGCGGGTTGCTGCTGGCGTGCAGGCGCAAAAATCCGGCGCTTTGCTCAAAAGTCTTGGCACCCAAGCCAGTAACTTTCAACAAGTCAGCGCGGCTGGTGAAAGCGCCGTTGGCGTCACGCCAACGCACCACCGACTTGGCCACGGTTTGGCTGAGGCCAGAGACGCGGGCCAACAAAGGCACGCTCGCAGTGTTCAGGTCAACGCCAACGCTGTTGACGCAGTCTTCAACCACGGTGTCCAAGCTGCGCGCCAACTCACTTTGGTTGACGTCGTGCTGGTACTGGCCCACGCCGATAGATTTCGGGTCGATCTTGACCAACTCAGCCAAAGGGTCTTGCAGTCGCCGGGCAATGCTGGCGGCACCGCGCAAGCTGACATCGACGTCGGGCATTTCCTGGGAGGCAAATTCACTGGCTGAATAGACCGACGCACCTGCTTCGCTGACCACGACTTTGTCAATCGGCCAAGCAGTTCCTGTTGACTCCGCGTGTTGAGTGATTCGCTTGATGAGATCTGCAGCCAGCTTGTCGGTTTCCCGGCTGGCCGTGCCGTTGCCGATGGCGATCAAATTGACACCGTGCTTTTCGCTGAGCTTGGCCAGCGTGTGCAGCGAGCCTTCCCAGTCTTTGCGAGGCTCGTGCGGAAACACCGTGGCGGTTTCCACCAGTTTGCCGGTGGCGTCGACCACCGCCACTTTGACGCCGGTGCGGATGCCAGGGTCC
>CANFSO010000118.1 GCA_947449895.1 Comamonadaceae bacterium | reverse complement strand
CGATGCAGTGTGGGTGAACGCGGCGGATTTCTCAAGCGCTTAGAAGAAGGCACTTGGCCGGGTCACATCATGGAACATGTAGCGCTGGAATTGCAAAACCGCGCTGGCATGCAAACTGGTTTTGGCAAGGCCCGTGAAGCTGGCGTCCGCGGCATCTACAAAGTCGTGATCCGCACCCGTCACGAAGCCGTGAGCCGGGCTGCTTTGCAAGCAGCGCGCGACTTGGTCATGGCCGCCATCGAAGACCGCGACTACCCGGTGGCCCAGACCATTGCCGATTTAACCAAAATGGTGGACAGCCTGTGCATCGGACCGAGCACCGCTTGCATCGTCAATGCAGCGGCCGAACGTGGCATTCCGGCCATCCGCTTGAACGATGGCAACTTGGTACAGTTGGGCTATGGCGCCAACCAACGCCGAATTTGGACTGCAGAAACAGACCAAACCAGCGCTATTGCAGAAGGCATCTCCAAAGACAAGGATTTGACCAAAAGTTTGCTCACCAACTGCGGCGTGCCCGTTCCGGAAGGTCGTAATGTGGCTTCTCCGCAAGAAGCTTGGTCTGCGGCACAAGACATTGGTCTGCCGGTTTGCATCAAACCAGTCGATGGCAACCACGCTCGTGGCGTATCGCTTGAGTTGTACACCCAAGCCGAGGTTGAAGCCGCCTTCCATTTGGCTGAAGCAGAAGGCAGCGAAGTCTTGGTCGAGCGCCATATTTTGGGCGACGAGCACCGGCTTCTGGTGGTCGGCGGCAAAGTCGTCGCAGCCAACAAAGGCGAGGCGGCCTGCATTGTGGGAGATGGCGTCCACTCGGTGCAAAGCCTCATCGAAAGCCAGATCAACTCTGACCCTCGCCGTGGCGAGGAAGAAGATTTTCCACTGGACACAATCCGACTGCATGAGCATCCCACCGCCGTGATGGAGCTAAAACGCCAAGGTTTGACGGGCGAAAGCGTCCCGGTCATGGGCCGTAAAGTCGTGGTCATGCGCACCGGCAACATGGCCGTAGATGTGACCGACTTGGTGCATCCCGACGTCGCAGAACTCGCAGCATTGGCAGCACGTATCGTAGGTTTGGACATTGCTGGGGTTGACTTGGTAGCTGAAGATATTTCAAAACCCATGAAAGCGCAAGGCGCCGCCATTGTGGAAGTCAACGCTGGCCCTGGCCTCTTGATGCACCTGAAACCAGCCTTCGGCCCTGCTCGCCCGGTTGGGGAAGCCATTGCCGAACACTTATTTGCAGATGACGGCAAAGCCCGCATTCCTGTGGTCGGTTTGCTCGGCCATGCAGACACCACCGGCACAAGTCACCTGATTGGTTGGCTGCTGCACTTACAAGGCTTGTGTACAGGCTTGTCCTCTGCAAAGGGTTTGTTTGTTGGCCAACGCTGCCTGCAAGCCCAAGGTGGCATCGATTGGGATAACGCACAGCGCTTGTTGATCAACCGTGCCGTCCAGGCGGCCGTGTTTGAAACCACCGCTCGCCAAGTCTTGACCGAAGGCCTGCCCTATGACCGCTGCCAAGTTGGTGTGGTCACCTCAATGCCGAAGGCCGACGGTTTGCAAGACCTCTACATCCAAAGCGACGAGCAAATGCCGAATGTAGCGCGAACACAAGTCGATGTGGTCTTGTCCGACGGCGTCGCAGTGCTGAATGCACAAGACGACGCTGTGGCCGCGTTGGCAGATTACTGCGACGGCGAAGTCATGTTCTACGCCTCCTCAGAGGAGAATCTTCACTTGGCTAAACACCGTGCAACAGGCGGACGCGTGGTGTTTTGGCGCGCAGGCCACTTGATCTTGGCTCATGGCACGCAAGAAGTGGATGTGCTGAACAGAAAGTTGCCCGCCATTGACAAGTTCTTCCGTGATCAAATTCTCAGATGCAACGAGGTTCTCGCCGCTGCTGCCGCCGCGTGGGCCTTGGGTGTGCCCTTTGATTTGATTCGTGCCGGCACCAAAAGCTTTGGCCAAAGTCCCGCATCACATTGACCCTTACCGAACCCACCTCAGGAAAACCTGTTCATGGAAGTTTCAAGAATTCGCGCATTGAGGGGCCCCAACTTGTGGAGTCGCCATACCAGCATCGAGGCCATCATCACTTGCACGCCTGTCGAGTGCGCTCTACCCGTTGACAGCGCGTTTGAAAAAGAGTTGCGCCGGATATTCCCGGCCCTAGGCCATTTGGAAGGCCCACACCCTGGCCAGCCAGCTAGCATGGCCAAGGCCTTGGAGAAAATAACATTGGATTTGCAGGCGCACGCTGGTTGCCCCGTTACGTTCAGCCGCACCACACCCACCCAAGAGCCGGGCGTCTACCAAGTGGTCGTCCAATACACTGAAGAAGCCGTCGGTCGTTTGGCCTTTTCATGGGCTGAAAAATTGTGCCTTGCAGCACAAAACCAAGCGGCTTTCGACCTCCACCAAGCTTTGGCCGAACTGCGTGACTTAGACGAAGATGTGCGCTTAGGCCCCTCAACCGGCGCCATTGTGGATGCAGCAACCGTCCGCGGCATTCCATTTCGGCGCCTGACTGAAGGCAGCATGGTTCAGTTCGGCTGGGGCTCGCAACAGCGGCGTATTCAAGCCGCCGAAACCGATAGCACCAGCGCCATCGCAGAAGCCATTGCGCAAGACAAAGACTTAACCAAAACTTTGCTATTAGCTGTTGGCGTGCCTGTACCTATTGGCCGACCCGCCAAGGATCTAGAAGACGCATGGGCGATCGCCGAAAAAATTGGTTTACCTGTTGTACTTAAACCGCTGGACGGCAACCAGGGAAAAGGCGTGACAGTCAACATCGTTGAGCGAGATGCGTTCGACCAAGCTTATTCCACAGCCGCGTACTATGGCGAAGTGCTGGTCGAAAAATTTCTGCCTGGCAGCGACTACCGCTTGCTGGTAGTGGGCAACCAATTGGTCGCAGCCGCACGCCGCGAACCGCCGCTGGTTGTGGGTGACGGCATCTTAAGCGTTCGCGAGTTAGTCGAACAAGTTAACGCCGACCCACGCCGGGGCGATGGCCACGCGACATCGCTGAGCAAAATCAAGTTCGATGACATCGCCATTGTTTGCCTCAAGTCACAAGACCTCGACCCCGATGTCGTGCCTGAAAAAGGCCGCCGCGTGGTATTGCGAAACAACGCCAACTTATCGACGGGCGGCACAGCGACCGACGTCACCGACGATGTGCACGCCGATGTCGCTGCGCGCGTGGTAGCTGCAGCCCAAATGGTCGGGGTCGACGTTTGCGGCGTCGATGTAGTGTGCGAGTCGGTACTGCGCCCTCTGGAAGAACAAAACGGCGGTGTGGTTGAAGTCAACGCCGCACCAGGCTTGCGCATGCACATCAGCCCATCCTTCGGCAAGGGTCGTGCGGTGGGCAAGGCCATCATCGATCAGCTCTATCCAGAAGGCAGCAATGGTCGTATACCCGTCATTGCCGTGACGGGCACCAACGGCAAAACCACCACCGTGCGTTTGACTGCGCACTTGCTCAAAGCGCACAAACTGCGGGTCGGAATGACCAACACCGATGGTGTCTATGTGAATGGCCGACAAATTGACGATGGCGATTGCAGCGGCCCTCGCAGCGCCCGCAATGTGCTGATGCACCCGGATGTCGACGCCGCCGTATTTGAAACCGCACGTGGTGGCCTGCTAAGGGAGGGCTTAGCCTTTGACCGCTGCCAAGTAGCGATCGTGACCAACCTCGGCTCGGGTGACCACCTCGGCTTGAACTACATCACCACATTGGAAGATTTGTCGGTACTCAAACGGGTCGTAGTCTTGAATGTCGCAAAGGATGGCATGGCCGTGTTGAATGCTGCCGATCCCGCCGTGGCCATGATGGCAAAACTCTGCCCGGGCAACGTGACCTTCTTTGCACTAGACCCGCACCTCTCTGTTTTGGCCACGCACCGAGCACAAGGTAAGCGTGTTGTTTATACAGAAAATGGTTACGTGGTAGCTCAGGAAGGCAAGAAAATTTTCCGCATCCCCTTATCCGAAGTGCCGCTAACGCGACAAGGTCAAATCGGGTTTCAAACTGAAAATGTGATGGCTGCAGTCGCTGCTGCTTGGGCCGTCAATGTGCCATGGGAAACTATCGCTGTCGGCCTGTCGACCTTTATCAGCGACATTCAGGGCGTACCAGGGCGCTTCAACGTGTTTAACTACTGCGGTGCAACCTTGATTGCCGACTACGGGCATAACCCGGACGCCATTCAAGCCTTGGTCAATGCAGTAGACAATATGCCCGCCACCAAACGCGTGGTGGTGATCAGCGGCGCTGGCGATAGGCGCGACCAGGACATTCGAGACCAGACCCAAATTTTGGGTGGCGCCTTTGATGAGGTGCTCCTTTATGAAGACGCTTGCCAACGCGGGCGGAGCGATGGTGAGGTTTTGCATCTTTTGCGACAGGGCTTGGAGGGTGCCGCACGGACTAGCTATGTGCAAGATATTCAAGGCGAATTCAACGCCATCGACATCGCCTTGGCTCGCTTGTCACCGGGCGACTTGTGCCTGATCTTGGTTGACCAAGTTGAAGCTGCTTTGGCGTACATTCAGCAACAAGTCAATGACAGTCAAAGTCCGCTTGTCTCGTTAAAAAACTGACGCGGTTGGCGATGAATGCTTTGTCGGTAGCACGTTACCCCTTGATTGACGCGTTGAAAGCCGTCGCGGCACAGTTGATTGTCTTTCACCATTTTTCATCCTATGGGCCTTTGTCTAAAGCGCTGCACACGGCCTTTCCGGGGCTGATGGGTGTTTTTTTCGACCATGGGCTCATCGCCGTTCAGGTTTTTTTTGTCGTTGGCGGTTACTTAGCGGCAAAAGGCTTGTCATCCTCCACAGCAGGTTGGCGTACACCAAACGTTGCGATCTTCAAGCGCTATTCAAGGTTGCTCTTGCCCTATCTCTTTGCGCTGGCTGTCGTCATGTTATGCACCGCTTGGCTCCAATCTTGGCTGTCGGCAGATCTGGCTGCCCCCTACCCGGGCTGGGGGCAATGGCTGGCCCACGTGGCCATGCTGCAAAGTATCTTGGGCATTGAGTCATTGTCTGCCGGTGCTTGGTATGTGGCTATGGATTTCCAATTGTTTGCGTTGCTGACGCTGCTGCTTTGGCTGTTTAGAGGCGGCAACAATCGACGCACGCAAACAGGGGTAGCAGCTCTTTGCATCGCCTCGCTGCTGATTTTCAATCGCCAAACTGAACTTGATGCATGGGCTGTTTATTTTTTTGGTGCTTACGGTCTCGGTGCTCTGGCGTGGTGGGCGCGCCGTTCAGGCCAGACCACCGTAGCCGCCGTCGCGCCCATTTATGCCCGTGTCATGTTCGTCTTGGTCGTCGTCTGTGGCCTGGTGGCTTTAGCGATAGATTTCAGAGAGCGTATTGCCTTGGCCATGGGGGTTGCCTTGGCATTGGTGATCTGGGGAACGGCTTCGCACCTGCCGGCCAATCACCCCAAGTTTCAAACCAAAATTCAGGCCTTGGGCTTGCATTCTTACGCACTATTTTTGATGCATTTCCCAGTGCTATTACTCACCAACGCGGCATTCACTCGTGCTGGTTTCACACCGGAAACAATCGCACCGGCAACCGCATTAGGCTGGGGTATTGCCGGATGGGCAGCCAGTCTGTGGGCTGCTAACCTCTTTTACAGGTGGATAGAATCCCCCGCGGCAGCTTGGCGTGGTGTTTTAAGGCTGCGCTAAAAAACAACCAGCGTAACCCTTTCTTCTTTCGCTTTATCACGGATCATGACCGCTTTTATCTCGCCCATAGCGCCCCTCCACATCAGTCAGGGCATCGTTATTCAAAATACGAATCAGCGCGAAGCTGATGCGGCACATCAAACCATCCAAGCAGCGATACAAACCCTAGGCTTAGCTCAGGATGTGGACTGCTCTGGCGGCACGGGAAAGCGTCAATGGGTGTTAAAAAATGAGCGCATCAACGCTTGGATGCCCGGCCTGAGCACCTTTGATCTGTGCGAACGGGCAGGCCTCAAGAGCCGCAGCGACACCGATGACTTGACTCGAGAAATTTGGCTCACCATGCTAGCCAGCCCGATAGCATGGGTTTTCCCCAGCGCAGAGGAGCTTATCTCTGCAATCCGGATGCGCCGGTTTATTGTGCAAGCCGCCCGTAAAACAGCCCTGAACTTTCACACCAGTGAAGCCGAGCGCCCGAGCGATTGCTGGACTTACCGCGAAGAAACCGGCTTCACCGTACTGCCCGGCTCGCCGCTGATTGACGCACTCATCAAAGCCACACAACCCGAAGCAACCGGCGTGGTTTACGCGTTCTCGTGTTATCGGGCGACCGAATACATCTTGCTGTTGGCCATTGCACAAGAAGCCCAGCTCAGCAACCCCGCCTTATTGGCCGACTTACAACAACAATGGGAAACAAGGGCTGTCATGTCAGGCCGGTTCCACGATGTTTTTTTGCGAGAGACGGGCAGCATCGAAGCGCCCTTACCCATCAGTTATTACATCCCGGGAGACAGGGTGTGGTTTCGCAACCCTGATGACGCGTCATCGGACATCGCAGGCTTTGAGGGTTCGTGGGTTTTTTACTTGGGCGGTGGACAGTTCTCTAACTTTTGGCAACGCAACAAACCTTTCACGCTAGCGTCCAAGTGCGTCGACGTCTATGAATGGCAGAACGGCACCAGACGAGATGCCGACGGCGAACTGCAAATGGACGAAGAACTGGTTGAGCAGCTGGTAGACAAAACCATGACACAGCCGAAAGTGGTTGAAACTATCACACAGCGCATGTTTCGCCTGCGCGACCCGCAAGGCGTTTACGCGCAAGGTGGCTGCATGGACACCTCCCGTGAATCACCGCGCTGGGTGCGCCCTTGCACCACAGATATCGACTTGCCGGGCATGTACTGAACGGCAACAGCCCTTCATGCGGGATTAGCGCAGATCTCTGACCAGCGAGGCCAAAGCCTCTGGCGCCACCGTCGTGTGTGCCGGGTAGTTGGTGTGGTCGCAGCCGACTTTGACGCTGGCACCGGCCTTGACAGCGGCACACATGGTGGCCGTCAGTTCAAAGCGCACAAAGTGAACCGCTGAAGTTTTCTCGTCATTTTCCCGGTCCATGTCTTCGTCGGCAATCGCGTAGACGCGGGCGTGGCCTTCGACCTCCACAAAGACCCGGTCTTCGACACCGATCAAACGAGCCAACTCACGCTTGCGCTCGTTCACATCGGGGTACTCGATGAGCATGGTGGCTTTCCAGTTGCTGCCGTCCGGCATCAATGGCGCGTAGGCGTTGATCTCTTGCTCAATGCCGTCTTCTTCAAATATTTTCTCGATCCGCAGCATCTCCTGGATTTGGTAGCGAATGCTGGTTTCGCTTTCAAACTGCAGGTTGATGTGTTCGCCCAGACGCACGCTGCGAAGCCGGCGGTGCGCCATCACCTCCACCTTGTGTTCTTTGCGAAATTTGCTGTAAGCCTCTAACGTCATGAGACTGTCGCGTGTGATTTTTCCGGTGACTTGCATGATGCTTCCTGGGGTGACTGGCACTGTTCACTTCAAACCGTAAGCGGTACGGATGAGGGTCAGAGGGTGTTTTTGTGGCGCCGCACCAAGGTGGTTGACGTCAAAGCCTTGGGCAATGTGGTGACCGCCCAGCGGGCAGTCGCTGCTGATAACGTCTGGAAGACCGCCATCTTTGTGATTGGCCATGGCTTTAAACAGCGGTTTACCGATCTTCAACGCTTGCTGGTGGTAGGGCAGCTTCACGCCAAAAGTACCGGCATGACCGGAGCACCGCTCGTGGGTTTGGACACTGGTGCCCGGCACCATCTTGAGCATTTCTTCTGTTTTTTTCCCGATGTTTTGCACGCGGCCGTGGCACGGGATCTGGTAGCTGATCTTGCCCAGCGGTTGCGTGAATTCGGTCTTCAACAGCCCATCACGTTTGCGCGCCATGAAGTACTCGAACGGATCCCACATGTGCGCCTTGACGAGCTGCACTTCAGCATCGTCCGGATACATGAGCGGTATTTCTTGCTTGAACATCAAGGTGCAACTGGGCACTGCACTCAAAATAGCGAAGCCATCGCGGGCATAGCGGGCCAGTACCGGAATGTTGGCTTCCTTGCTTTTATTGACTGACGCCAAGTCGCCAAGTTCTAGCTTCGGCATACCGCAGCATTGCTCTTTGTCGACCAACACATAGGGCACTTCGTTGTGGTCCAACACCTTGAGCAAATCGTGGCCAATGCCAGGCTCGTTGTAGTTGATGTAACAGGTCGAATAAACCACCACTTTGCCAGGTGTTTTGACGCCGTCTTTGACCGGGTGCGGTGGTGACTCAAGGGCGCCTGAGCGAAAGGTTTGCGTAGCCAACTCGGGTAGCCAAGCGTCTTTGTCGACGCCCAATACTTTTTCCATCACAGCGCGGGCCGGCTTGGTTTTGTTGATGGCGTTGACGGCTTGCACGACGATCGGAATGCCGGCGAACTTGCCGTGCACGTCGGTCGACGCCAGGAATTTCTCAGCCGCGCCAACCTCGCCTTTTTTGAACTTGATGGCCTTGGCGCGCAGCATGGTGTGCGGAAAGTCGAGGTTGAATTCGTGCGGCGGCACGTAAGGGCACTTGGTGAGGTAGCAGAGATCGCACATGTAGCACTGGTCGACCACCTTCATGTAGTCTTTTTTATCGACGCCGTCGACTTCACCGGTCTTGCTCTCGTCGATCAGATCAAACAGCGTCGG
>CANFSO010000117.1 GCA_947449895.1 Comamonadaceae bacterium | reverse complement strand
TAAAGCGCATCAAGCGCTTCCCGCGGGGTGAGGGCGTCGGGGTCAATATTGTCCATGGCTTTTTCAAGCAGGCTGAGTTCAGCCGCAGGCAGGTCTGGTGGCGGCGCAAAAAGATCAACCTGTGCACGGGCTTCGGTTTGCTGCGTCTCCAGCGCGCCCAGCGCCAGCCGCGCATGGCTCACCACGGCCGCCGGCACGCCCGCCAGCTTGGCCACCGCAATACCGTAGCTGCGGCTGGCCGGGCCGGCTTCGATGTGGTGCATGAACACGATGTTCGAGCCCGACTCAACCGCGCTCACGTGCACGTTTACAGCGCCGTGGTGTTTGGCTGGGAACTCGGTCAGCTCGAAATAATGCGTGGCAAACAAGGTGAACGCTTGCGACTTGCTGTGCAAGTAAGCGGCAATCCCACTGGCCAGCGCCAAGCCGTCGAAGGTCGAGGTGCCGCGCCCGATCTCGTCCATCAGCACCAGCGAATGCGGCGTGGCGGCATGCAGAATTTGCGCGGCCTCGGTCATCTCCAGCATGAAGGTGGACTGCGCATTGGCAACGTCATCAGCCGCGCCAATGCGGGTGTGAATCGCGTCGATCGGCCCGAGCCGGCAGGCCGTGGCTGGCACGTAAGAGCCGACACAGGCCAGCAGCACAATCAGCGCGACTTGCCGCATGTAGGTTGATTTGCCGCCCATGTTGGGGCCGGTGATGACCTGCATCCGGCTCTTGTGGCTCAGTGCAGAGTCGTTGGCAATGAAGCTGCCGCCGCCGGTTTCAGCCAAGCGCGCCTCGACCACCGGATGCCGGCCGCCGACGATGTCAATGCACGGCTCTTTGGCAAACACCGGCTGCGCCCAGTTCAGGGTCAGCGAGCGTTCGGCCAGCGCGCAGAGGGCGTCAAGCGATGCAATCGCGCGGGCCAACCGGCTCAGCGCCGGCACAAAGTCTTGCAGCTGATCGAGCAATTCTTCGTACAAAAACTTTTCGCGTGCCAAGGCCCTTTCTTGCGCCGACAACGCCTTGTCTTCAAAGGCTTTGAGTTCGGGCGTGATGAAACGCTCGGCGTTTTTCAGGGTCTGGCGGCGCCGGTAATCGTCGGGCACTTTGGACGCTTGGCCTTGCGAGACTTCAATATAAAAACCGTGCACGCGGTTGAACTGCACCCGCAAGTTGCTGATGCCGGTGCGGGCTTTTTCGCGGGCTTCGAGGTCGAGCAAGAAAGCGTCGCAGTTGGTCTGAATGTCGCGCAACTCGTCAAGGTCGGCATCGCAGCCGCGGTTGATGACGCCACCGTCGCGGATCAACGCGGCGGGTTCATCCATCACGTAGCGACTCAGCATCGCAGCGCAAGCGGGCGGGGCTTGAAGGTCTTCAAAGATGCGTTGCAGTAAATCCGGCAACTCAGTTGGCGAGTTGTGGTTGGGGCTCAACTGCTCGGCTTTGTGCAGCGTGTCGCGCAGCGCAATCAGCTCACGCGGGCGCACTTGGCGCAGCGCAATGCGTGCGGTGATGCGTTCGACGTCGGTGCTGCCTTTCAGGCGCGCTCGCAAGTTTTGTTGCAAGCCGCTGCGCAGAAGAGTGATGGCGTCTAGGCGCGCAGCCGCTTGAGCGCGGTCGCGCCGGGGCGACAGCAGCCAGCTTTTCAGCAGGCGGCTGCCCATGCCGGTAGTGCAGGTGTCGAGCAAGGAAAAGAGCGTTGGCGAGTCTTCGCCGCGCAGCGTCTGCGTCAGCTCCAAGTTGCGGCGCGTGGTTTGCGGCAACTCGATCATCTCGCCAGAGCGAACGACTTGCAGGCTCTGCACATGGCTGAGGGCGCGGCCTTGGGTGTGCTCGGCATACCCCAGCAAGGCAGACGCCGCCGCATGTGCCTCACTGAGTGATTCAGCGCTGAAAGACGCGAGTGACGCCACTTGCAGTTGCGCCAGCAGACGGCGCACGCCCAAGGACGCATCAAACTGCCAGGCTGGGCGGGCCGTCAATGTTGCGGCATGGCCTGCTTGACGCAGCGCCGTCAGGCGGGCTTCAAAGGCTGGCGTGACGTCAACGTTGTAAACCAGCTCGCTCGGGCCAATGCGTGCTGCCCAGGCTTCGACTTCATCGCTGGCGCAGTGGGCCAGATGAATCTCGCCCTGCGTCACGCTGAGCCAAGCCAAGCCGCAGGTGTTGCGGCTGCCTTGGTGCACCGCCAACAAGATGGATTCTGTTTTGTCGCTCAGCAGCGCACTGTCGGTCAACGTGCCGGGCGTGACCACGCGCACCACTTTGCGCTCGACCGGGCCCTTGCCCGTAGGCTCGCCCATTTGCTCGCAAATAGCCGCCGACTCACCCAGCTTGATCAGCTTGGCCAAGTAGCCTTCAACGGAATGAAAAGGCACGCCGCACATGCGAATCGGCTCGCCAGCAGACTGACCGCGAGAGGTCAGTGTGATGTCCAGCAGGCGGGCGGCTTTTTCGGCATCGGCATGAAACAGCTCATAGAAATCACCCATCCGATAGAACAACAAAGTGTCCGGATAGTCGGCTTTCAGCAGATGGTACTGGGCCATCATGGGCGTGTGACCAGACGCCTCTTTGTCTGGGGTTTTTGGATTAATTTTTTCCTTATGAATCAACGTATTAGCCTAAAAATGTGTTGATTGATGCCTTGCTTTGCCTTGATCCACAGCCACTGCCAGAGGGCGCCGCCAATCAAACCCCAAACGATACCACCTCTTCCATAGAGAGACAGGCCAGTCGCGTCGTCTCGTGGCGAGCTAAGCTCAATCGAAAATTCACCCTGAAATTGGCCGCAGCACGTCCCAGTTGGTTACTGGGTCAGCTGTAGGCGCACCTGTGCCATGGCGTTTCCGGCAAAAATACAGTTTGTTTTTTAGCGCCGGAAACGCCGCCTTGGTGCAAACGTAGATTTTTTCGCAACCGAGACGTCGCAAGTTGACTGTTCCGTGGTCATCAACAGTTTGATAAATTAGGACAGATAATCTTTTTCGCTTTAGGGGTTTCAGTCGCCTTATTTAAGCTCTGAATTTCAGACGCTGCCATAACGCTTGAATACGCAATCTCAAATTGTAGGAGTCAACAGCATGCGAAACAGGGTTCAAAAAACAAGGGCTTGCTTGGCCTTGGGTATGGCGTCATGGTTGATGCCTTTGTGCGCGGGTGCACAGACCATTGTGGACGTAGCCTATGTGCAGGCTGCTATTGAGCGAGGTGCTCAGGTGTGGGACGTGCGCGATGCACGAGATTACGTCAAAGGCCACGTGCCCGGTGCGCTGAGTCTGGGCGATGCGGCCACTCTGTTACGCGACCCCAATTCAGAAGATTTCATCGCCACATCGCGTATCGAAGCCCTGCTCGGTGCCGCCGGAATTAACCCGGCCCGTGAGACAGTGGTGTACGGTGCGCGTGGCACTTGGAACGCTTATTTCGGCCGCTACACCCTGCGCTATTTTGGTGGCGACAAGGTCAGCGTGCTTCACGATGGCCTAGAAGGCTGGCAGGCGGCTGGGTTGCCGGTATCGACCAACGCTGCGCCCACTGCAACCGCCAAGCTCAAACTCACGGCGCAGAAAGATGTGGCCGTGACAACCGCAGAAATGACAGGGCGTCTGAACAGCCCCGCCGTGCAGGTCATTGACGTGCGTACCCCCAAAGAGTTTTCAGGCGAAGACATTCGCGCTCTGCGTGGCGGCCACATTCCAGGCGCGATCAATATTCCCTATGAGCAAAACTGGGTGGATCCAGAAACGCAGCTTAAATTAGCCAAAAAACAGGTGAGTGATTCGAGCGGCATGATCCTCAAATCCAGCACAGACCTGAAGGCGCTTTACGCCCAGCTTGATCCGGAGAAAGAGACTGTGGTGTATTGCCAGTCTGGGGTGCGCGCCTCTGAGACGGCGGGTGTGCTGGAGCAACTGGGCTTCAAAAAAGTGCGGGTTTACGATTCATCTTGGCTGGGGTACGGTAACCAGCTAGATGCGCCTGCCGATAACGCCACAGTCTTCAACGTCGGCGCGCTCAATAGCCGCATGGCAGCGCTACTCGCGCGAGTTGATGTACTGGAAAAAGAGCTGGCCGCTGCCAAGAAGTAAGCATTCGGAGCTTTGTCTTGCCGGCTTTGGTTTCCTTGTGCTGCCCATCGCCGTGCGGCAACGTTCAGCGATTGCAAAGCGGATGTTTAAACACCGAGGGGTGCCAATAAAGCATCTAGATCCACGGCGTCAAATTTGAGCGCACCCGCTGCATCGTGGCCCAGCACGCTGTTGGTCAGCGCCAGTTTGCGCGCCTGCAACTCCAGCATGCGCTCCTCAATACTGCCTTCAACAACGAGTTTGTAGACCAGCACCGGCCGGTTCTGGCCAATGCGGTGGGCACGCGCAGTGGCTTGTTCTTCCACGGCAGGGTTCCACCATGGGTCCATGTGAATCACGGTGTCGGCGGCGGTCAGGTTCAGGCCAAGGCCGCCGGCTTTCAGGCTGACCAACAGCACGGGCACTTCTTGCGCTTGAAACCTTTGCACCACCTGGCCCCGCGCCTGAGTCGGGGTCTTTCCGGTCAGACTCAGAAACGGCAATTCCAGTCCCAGCAGTCGGTCTGCAATCAGGTCCAGCAACTCAGTGAACTGCGAAAACACCAGCACGCGACGGCCTTGTTCCACCAGCTTGGGCAGCATGTCGGCCAACAGCTCCAACTTGGCGCGCTCCATGGTCGGGCCGGCTTGGCTGCCCTTGACCAGATGCGGGTCGCAGCAAACTTGGCGCAGCTTGAGCAGCGCGTCCAAGATGGTGATCTGTGCGCCGTTAAAGCTCTTGCGCTGCAGCACGCGGCGCACTTGTACGTCGACGGCCACGCGAACACTTTCATAGAGTTCGAGTTGCTGGCCCTGTAATTGCACGCGTTGGATGACCTCGGTGCGCGGCGGCAGTTCACTGGCCACATCTTGTTTGCGTCGGCGCAAGATAAAGGGGCGCACGCGTTGGGCCAGCAACGCAGCGCGCAGGGTTTCGCCGTTCTCTTCGATCGGCTTGCGCCACTGGACGGCAAAGTGGCGGGCATCGCCCAGAAAGCCGGGCATCAGCCAGTCAAACTGTGCCCACAGTTCGCCCAAATGATTCTCCATCGGTGTTCCGGTCAAGCACAAGCTATGGCGGGTCTGCAGTCGGCGCAGGGCGCGGGCGCTGCGACTGCCGGCATTTTTCACCATCTGCGCTTCGTCCAAAATTACCATGTGAAAGTGCTGTGCGGTCAGTGTCTCAATGTCGCGCCACATCAGCGGGTAAGTGGTCAGCACTAGGTCGTGGGTGGGCATTTGCGCAAACAGCGCGTCACGCTGCGGCCCCTGTAATGTCAACAGTCGCAGGCCGGGTGCCATGCGTTTGGCTTCTGCTTGCCAGTTGAAGAGGAGGGAGGTGGGCAGCACCACCAGCACCGGCAGGTCGAGCCGGCCCGCATTCTTTTCGGTCAGGACATGGGCCAATGCCTGCGCGGTTTTGCCCAGACCCATGTCGTCGGCCAGTATGCCGCCCAAGCTCTGCGCGCGCAGGTATTGCAGCCAGGCCAGTCCTTTCAACTGGTAAGGACGCAGTTGAACTTGCAGGCCTTCGGGCGAGGTCACCGGTTGTGGCGCGCCCAAGATTTTCAGGCGTTTCGCCAGACTGGCCAAGCCCAAATCACCCTCGAGTTGCCACGCGTTGTGCGGCCCCACGCGATGCGTCTCCAGCAAGCAGGCACGTAAGGCCTCGAGCCGGCGTGCTTCCCATGCCCCCAACCGAAGCGCTGCTTGATGTGGGTTGCGAAGCGGGTCCGTCAGCAAGTCCAACATCGTGCCGACGATGGCTTTCAGCGGTGCGGCGGGCGCATCGATGCGCTTGCCACCCGGCGCGCGCAAAGTCACGATGGCCATGTCGTCTATGGCGGCGATTTGTGCCGCGTTGAGCCAGCGGGCATCTCGGCGCAGCAGGTCGGCCAGCATCGGGGCCAGGTCCAGCGTTTGGCCGTCAATCTCGATGCCCAGGCTCAGCAGCCAAGCGCCTTCACGTTTGGGGAGCTCCAGCTTGCCTGCGCTGCGCTCGGGTTTAACCTGAAGACTGTCCAGCGCCTTGCCCAGCACTTCACCGGTGTCGGGGCTGACCACCAGCTTCCAGCGTTGTACCGGCACGCTTTCATGGGCAAAGCCGGCTTGCACCACCACTGACCAGCCCTTGGCCTGCAGCAGCGGTATTTGGTCAGACCAAAAGTCCCCGAAGAAAGCCTCTTGCGGCAGCGTCCAGACAGAGCCGAGTGCGGGGCTGCTGTCGGGACTGCGCCATTGAAAAGTGTCTTCTTCCAATGGGACAAAGCCCAGATCCCAGACCAGGTCCATGGCATCGGCTTCTGCGGCCAGATCGCGTTGCATCTGCACAGCAGTGCCACCGTTGTCGAACAGTTCCTGAGTCGCCGGTGGACGGCTGTTGAGGATGGAGGTGGGGGCCGACGTTTGCCAGCGATCTCCCGCCTCTGTCTGATAGGTCCAGTCGAACTGGGCCAAGGTGACGCTGTCCCCGCGCGGGCCGAGCTTTCCCTGGGGCTTCAGGCCTAGCAGTCCATGGCCACGGTCTAGGGTTTGCAGGGTGATACGGGGGCGAAATGAGCTGATGACCCAACTTGCATCTGGACCGGTCAGCTTGGGCGTAGCCACCGCCAGATCACGTTTGTCAGCGCCGGAGGTCAGTTCAAGGGCGCAGTGGCGAGGGCGGGTCATGCGAAATTGTGCCGCATGAATGCGCTCAATGCCGCACAAGTACTTGCACGAAGCTTCAGTTCTAGCTGGCTTAAGATTCAGCTCAGGCAACTGTTGTCACAACGAAGGGAATTGATGCGATTTGTTCTTTTGACCGGCGGGGCGGGTTACATCGGTAGCCACACGTATTTGGCTTTGCACGTGGCGGGTTTGACGCCGGTGATTTTGGATGATTTCTCCAATAGCAGCCCACTGGTTTTGGAGCGTTTGCAGCGCCTCACAGGTCAGCCGGTGTTGTGTGAGCGGGGCAGCGTGGCTGACACGGCGCAGGTGCAGGCTTTGATTGAGCGTTACAAGATGACGGCGGTGATTCACTTTGCCGGCTTCAAGGCGGTGGGCGAGAGCGTTGCGCAGCCGGTGAAGTATTACGCCAACAACCTAGGTGGCATGGTGAGTTTGTTGCAAGCCATGGACGCTACGGATTGCCGGACCTTGCTTTTTTCCAGCAGTGCCACGGTGTATGGCGATCCGGCGTCGGTACCCATCACAGAGCAATTTCCGCGCAGCCACACCAACCCGTATGGCCACACCAAGCTGGTGTGCGAGGACATGCTGAGCGCGCTGTGTGCCTCCAACCCGGTTTGGCGCGTTGGCGTGCTGCGTTACTTCAACCCGGTGGGCGCGCATCCCAGCGGCTTGATTGGCGAGGATCCGAGCGGACTGCCGAACAATTTAATGCCTTACGTGGCTCAAGTGGCGGTCGGCAAACGGCCGTTTTTGAATGTCTACGGTCGCGACTACGCCACGCCTGACGGCACGGGTGTGCGTGACTACATTCATGTGGAAGACTTAGCGGCGGGCCATGTGGATGCGTTGCAAAAGCTGCTGAGTGCGCAAGGTAACTTCACCGTGAACTTGGGTACCGGCCAAGGCTACAGCGTGCTGGAAGTGGTGCGCGCTTTCGAGCAAGCCAGCGGCCAGCCCGTGCCCTGCCAGTTTGCCCCTCGTCGCGCTGGCGATGTGGCGCAGTGCTATGCCGATGCGTCACTGGCACACAGCCTGCTCAACTGGCGCGCCACTCGCTCGCTGGCAGACATGTGCGCGGATGCTTGGCGCTGGCAAAGCAACAACCCAGATGGCTATTGCTGAAAGAGAGGTGGACTGCAGCGCTACGCTCGCAGTGACGGCAATTTTGTCATTGCGAGCGTAGCGCGGCAATCCATGTTCAGTTGCGCACCTCGATCGACATCACCGTGTAGTCCCCGTTGACCTGATCGGCGGTGAAGCGCACTGTTTCGCCGGCTTTGACTTTGTCCAGCAGGGCGCTGTCTTTGACTTGAAAAACCATGCTCATGGGCGGCATGTCGAGATTTTTGATCTCACCGTGCCGCAGGGAAATCTTGCCGGTGGATTTGTCGACTTTGCGAACCTCGCCCTCAACGGTTGGCAGGGCTTGGACTGGCGCTTGGGCTTGGTTGGGTTGCGCTCGGTTGTAGCTTTGGTAGACCTGCGTGCTGCCGTCCTTGGCGATCAGCAGCACATCGTAAGGATCGCGGCGGTCGCCGTAAATAGCACCGTCCATGCCGGGTGAACCGACTGGCATGCCGGGCACGGTCAAACCCACGGCTTGAGGGCGCTCTTTGAGCAGGCGATGAATCTCGCGCGCTGGCACATGGCCTTCAATGGCGTAGCCCGCCACCAGTGCGGTGTGGCAGGAGCCGAGTTTCGTCGGCACGCCCAAGCGGCTGCGGGCGGCGCTGTTGCCGATGTCGTTGATTCGCACAGCAAAGCCGTTGGCCTCAAGGTGCGTCACCCAGTCACCGCAGCAGCCGCAGTTGGGGTCTTTCCAGACTTCCAGCGGTGTTTTTCCGGCAGCGCGGGTCTGCGCAAAAGCCGGGGCCACGAAGGCAGTGCCGGCCAAACCTGTCAAGCTGGTGATGCCCGCCAGGGCTTTCAAAAGTCGTCGTCTTTGCATGCTGTTTCCTGTTTGTAAATAAGCTAAAAAATGATGGCGTTTCAATGCCCGCTGTGACCGCCTGAAGCGGCCGGTTTGCGGATTTGAACTTC
>CANFSO010000116.1 GCA_947449895.1 Comamonadaceae bacterium | reverse complement strand
TCACAATTGAGTTGCAAACTTTGCACTTCGCTTTATTGAACTGGCTTCACGCATGAATATCCCCATCCCCCGCTTTTGGGCTGAGCTCAAAAGCCCTGACTTTGCGCGTATGGACATGAGTCGCTGCATCGCCGTGCTGCCGTTGGCAGCGATCGAGCAGCATGGGCCGCATCTGCCGCTGAGTGTTGACACCGACCTCGTCAACGGCGTCATCGCACACGCACTGCCGCATTTGGCTGCAGACCTCAATGTACTTTTTTTGCCGACACAAACTGTCGGCCGCAGCATTGAGCACGTGGCGTTTCCGGGCACGCTGACCATCAGCGCTGCTGCGCTGATTCAGGCTTGGGTCGACCTCGGTGAATGCGTCGCGCGCACAGGCATCAAAAAACTGGTGCTGCTGAATTCGCATGGTGGCAATATTTCTACCATGGACATCGTCGGGCGTGAGTTGCGGTCGCGTTTCGGTACGACGGTGGCGCTGGTCAACACCTTTACTTTGCCGATGCCGGCTGCAGTGCAGGGCTTGTTCGGTGCTGACGAGCCGCGCTTTGGCGTGCATGGTGGCGACGTCGAAACTTCAATGATGCTGGCGCTGCACCCCGAGCGTGTGGACATGCAGCAAGCCAAAAACTTCCCATCCAGCAGCCAAGAGCGTGCGCACATTTTTCCAATCATTGGCAGCGGCAGCAGTGTCAAGTTGGCTTGGGCCGCAGAAGACTTAAACCCCTTGGGCGCCGCCGGCAATGCAGCTGCAGCCACGGCAGACAAAGGTCATGCCGTTCTCAATGCCAGTGGTCAGGCGTTGGCCGCGTTGCTGGCCGAGTTCGACACGCTCACGCCTTTCTAAGCTTCTGAGTCACAAGGTCACGCTACCGTCAATGCAGCTGACCGACTGCCCGCCGACCCAGACTTGCCCGGCGGCATCGCGCTGAAGGTAGACCTGACCGGCGCGCCCGATGCAAACGCCTTGCGAGGCTAAGTAGCGCTCGGGCAAGCATCCTTCGCCAATCAACCACTGCGCAAGACTCGCGTTCAGACTGCCGGTGACCGGGTCTTCGTTGATGCCCGTGGCGGCGCAAAAACCGCGTACTTCCAGCAGCGGTGTTGCATCTTCAGCTTGGGCTGGCGTCGCTTGTGCAAACGCCGCCGCCTCGCGGTTGATGCGACCAATCAGCGGCGGTGCATTCGCGCTGTCGTCTGCATAGATACCGGCGACGCCGACTTTGATGTTGAGTTGGACCAGCGCCGCGTGGTCGGGCGTGAGCTGCAGCACGGTCTCAGGCGAGTCGAGCAAGAGGCCGAGAAAAACCGGGCCGTTGTCGAGCAGCTGCGCCGCCAAAATTTGCGCTGTATGAAGTCCCAAAGCCTCGGCCACAGCGTTGAGTAACGCGGGTTCAGGTGGGCTGCGGCGCAGCGGTGGCGCGGCAAAAGCCAAGCGCTCAGGCTGTTTGGCATCGCGTTGAATCGTCACCAAGCCGACCGCACATTGCTGCACCACGTGGCCCGCTGTGTGCGGCTGACCGCCCGCTTCAAGCCAAGCGTGGCAACTGCCCAATGTGGGGTGGCCGGCAAACGGCAACTCACCGCCGGGCGTGAAAATCCGCACCCGGTAGTCGGCTGCCGCGTCGGTCGGCGGCACTAAAAAAGTAGTCTCCGAGAGATTCGTCCAGCGCGCAAAACGCTGCATGGCTTCATCACTGAGGCCGTCGCCGTCCAACACCACGGCCAGTGCGTTGCCGAGGTAGGCCGTGTCGGTGAAAACGTCGACTTGCTTGAAGCGGCGGGAGCGCATGGCGAGCTTGAGCCGAGCTTTCAGCTCAGCGCCATGTCGAGCACGCCGGTGCTGGCTTGGCGCCCGCTGAGCACCTGAAACCAGCGTTCAATATTCGGTCGACTTTCACGAGGCTGCGGCAGATTGAACCAGCGGTGCACATCGCAACCCAGTGGAATGTCGGCCATGGTGAAGTGCTCACCTGCCATGAAGGCATGACGGCCCAGATGGGCGTCCAGCACCGCCATCAGCGACTCCACGGCTGCGTTCGACGCGGCAATGGCGTCGGCATTGCGTTGCTCTGGCGCGGTTCTGATCAGCTGCCAAAAGCCAGTGCGGCTGGCCGGGTTCAGAGTGGTCTGCTGCCAGTCCATCCACTGCTCGGCCGCAAAGCGTTCACGCAGATGTGTCGGATACAACTGGCCGGACGAATGCTTGGCGCACAAGTAGCGCACGATCACATTCGATTCCCACAGAACAAAGTCTTGGTCTTCAATCACCGGCACGGTTGAGTTCGGATTCAGGCGCATGTAATCGGGCGTTTTCACCACGCCAAATTGGCCGCCGGCCTCAGTTCGCTGAAAGTCAAGCCCCAATTCTTGCGCGGTCCAGACCACTTTTTTGACATTGATGGAGCTCATGCGGCCCCAGATATTCAGGGTGTTGGCAGCGTTCACGGTGGGTTCTTGCATTTATTGTTCCAGCTTCAGGTTGGCGTCTTTCACCAGCTTTTCAAACTTCACGCTTTCTGCGCGGACGTAGTTGGCAAATTCGGCTGGCGAGTTTTTCGGAACGGCCAGATTGTCGGCGTCAAAGCGCGCCCGAATGTCGGGGCTGGCCAAGAGGGTGTTGACTTCGCGGTTCAGGCTGTCGATGACCGATGTGGGCGTGCCGACTGGTGCAAACAAACCGCCCCACAGCGTGTAGCTGAAACCGGGTAAGCCAGACTCGGCAATGGTCGGCACTTGTGGCAAAGAACTCATGCGCTGCGGTGTGGTCACGGCGAGGGCTTTGAGTTTGCCGCCTTTGACCTGCGGCACTGCCGCAGATGCGCTGCTGAAAAATGCCTGTAGACGGCCGGCGATCAGGTCTGACAGCAGCGGCCCGACGCCTTTGTAGGGCACGTGCACCATGTTGAGTTTCAGGCCAAGGCCCAAGGCCACCGCCGACAGGTGTCCGGGGGTGCCGGCGCCGACCGTGCCGTAGCTGAATTCGCCGGGTTTGGCGCGCGCCATTTGAATGAATTCGGCGATCGTGTTGTAAGGGGCATCAACCGGTGCCAGCATCACCAGAGGCGCATTGCCGATCAGTACCACCGGCGTCAATTCTTTCATCGGGTCGTAGCCCATGTCCTTCATCAACACCCTGTTGACGGTGATCTCGCCAGTTTGACCAAGGAACAAGGTGTAACCGTCATTTTTGGCTTTGGCGGCAAAGCGGGTGCCGATGGTGCCGGAAACGCCGGGTTTGTTGTCGATCAATACCGGTTGCTTGTACAGCGTGCCAAGTCGCTCACCGACGATGCGGGCGAAGGTGTCGCCTTGACCGCCCGGCGCATAAGCGACCACGATCGAAATGGGTTTGACCGGATAGGGGTCAGCGGCGATGGCCGGTGTGCCCAGCAGCGCCAATGGCAGCAAGCACATCGGGCCGAGGGGGTTCAGTGCTTGACTAAGCTTTGAAGTGAAATTTTTCATACATGTCTCCGAAAAATATTGTATGACCTGACTTGGTGTCAGTGCCGAAGCAGCATCCAGCCCGCGGTCAGCACCAACACGGCCGCCATCACGCGGTTGAACCAGCGCAGGCGTTGGCGCGTGCCGTTGGGTCCGGCCAGCCATTCGCGCAGCAGCGAGCCGACCAGCGCATACGCCAGATTGCTGCCAAAGGCGAAGGCCAGCATCACCGGCAAGACGATGGCAAAGCGCCAACCCGCGTCGGCATGACCGGCGACCCAGCCGCTGACAAGCGCCAGCGCCAGCATCCACGCCTTGATGTTCACCAGCTGCAGTGCCACGCCTTGCCAGAAGCTGATCTGTAGATTTCTGGCATCCGCTTGGCCGAGTTCTTGTGTCACGGTCAAGCGCCTCGCCAGCCACACCAAGTAAGCCGCGCCCGTTAGCTTCACGGCCCAAGCCAGCAATGGCAGAGCGACGAGCAAGGCGCCCACGCCGAGCGCGCTGAAGGTCAGCAACAGCCCCCAGCCCAAGGGCACAGCGCAAACAAAAGGCATGGTCTGGCGCAGCCCATGGTTGGCCGCCATCGCGCTGGACAAGGCCGTGTTCGGGCCGGGCGTGAAGCTCATGGCGGTGGCCAGCACCAACAGGGTGATGAATTCAGTACTACTCATGCGCCCGACTTTAGCCTGCCGAGCCAGACCGGCCGCAGAGTTTTCTAGAATCAGGGTTTTTGCTGTGGCCGGCAGCTCTTGAATTAACCCAGCATCAACCCCACTATTCATCCATGCAAAAACAGACACTCGCTTTTCAGGCCGAAGTAGCCCAGCTGCTTCAACTCGTCACCCACTCGCTGTATTCCAACCCCGAGATTTTTCTGCGTGAGTTGATCTCCAACGCGTCAGACGCTTGCGACAAGCTGCGTTTTGAGGCGCTGAACGACGCCACGCTGTATGAAAACGTGCCCGAACTCAAGGTGCGTGTGAGCTTTGACAAAGCCGCCAAGACCCTGACCATTGCCGACAACGGCATCGGCCTGTCGCAGCAAGAAGCCATCGACAACCTAGGCACCATCGCCAAAAGCGGCACCCGTGACTTTGTCTCCAAGCTCTCCGGCGACCAAAAGAGCGACTCGCAGTTGATCGGCCAATTTGGCGTCGGTTTTTACTCGGGCTTTATCGTGGCCGACTCGATCACGGTTGAAAGCCGCCGCGCCGGCCTGCCGACCAGCCAAGGCGTGCGCTGGAGCAGCACCGGCACGGGCGAGTTCGACGTCAGTGAAATCGAGCGCACTGAGCGCGGCAGCAGCGTCATCTTGCACCTGAAAGACGATGCCGTCGACTACCTCAACGCCTGGAAACTCAAAGGCATCATCAACAAATACTCAGACCATATTTCCCTGCCGATCGAGATGGAAAAGGAAGAATGGAAAGAGGGCGAAAACGACCAACCCGGCGGGATGGTTTTCACCGGCGAATGGGAAACCGTTAACCAGGCCGCAGCGCTCTGGTCACGCGCTAAAAAAGACATCACCCAAGAGCAATACGACGAGTTCTACAAGCAAATCAGCTACGACCACGAAGCGCCGCTGGCCACCACGCACAACCGCGTTGAAGGCGGCACTGAGTACACGCAGCTGCTGTTCATCCCGGCCAAAGCGCCTATGGATTTGTTCAACCGCGAGAAGGCCGCTGGCGTCAAGTTGTATGTCAAACGCGTCTTCATCATGGACGACGCGCAAGCCCTGCTGCCCAGCTATCTGCGCTTTGTCAAAGGCGTGGTCGACTCGTCTGACTTGCCGCTGAATGTGTCGCGAGAACTGCTGCAAGAAAGCCGCGCCGTCAAAGCCATTCGCGAAGGCAACACGCGCCGCGTGCTGTCGATGATCGAAGACTTGGCTGCCAACGAACCTGAAAAATTCACCGCTTTCTACGCCGAGTTTGGCGCGGTGCTGAAAGAAGGTTTGGGCGAAGACAATGCCAACCGAGATCGCCTCGCCAAGCTGCTGCGTTTCGCCAGCTCGACGACCGACTCCGTCACTGTGAGTTTGGCCGACTACAAGGCGCGGATGAAGGACGGCCAAGCGGCTATTTACTACATCACCGCCGACACGCAAGCCGCCGCCAAGAACAGCCCGCAGCTCGAAATCTTCGGTAAAAAAGGCATTGAAGTGCTGCTCATGACCGACCGTGTTGACGAGTGGGCACTGAACTACCTGAGCGAGTTTGATGGCACGCCGATGCAGTCGGTGGCCAAAGGTGCGGTGGACTTGGGCACGCTCCAAGACGATGACGAAAAGAAAGCCGCCGAAGACGCACAAACCCAGTTCAAGCCAGTCCTCGACAAACTCAAAGAGGCGCTGAAAGACAAAGCCAAAGACGTGCGCGCCACCACGCGCTTGGTCGACTCAGCCGCGTGTCTGGTGGTGCAAGACGGCGACATGTCGACCCAGCTCGCCCGCATGCTCAAACAAGCTGGTCAGCCTGCGCCTGAGGTCAAGCCGATCCTCGAAGTCAATGCCCAGCACCCGCTGGCCAAAAAGCTCGAAGCCAGCGTCGACGACGCGCAGTTCAACGACTTGGCTCACATCTTGTTTGACCAAGCGCTGCTGTCTGAAGGCGGTTTGCCGGATGACCCTGCGGCGTATGTGCGTCGCATCAACGCGCTGCTGGTTTAAAGACGTCACGTTCGATTGAAACCCATGCGCCAAAGACCGAAAATTCTCGCGTTTGACATCTTTGGCACCGTGGTGGATTGGCATGGCTCGATCGTGCGAGAAATGCAGGCGTTGTACCCGCAAGTCGACGGCAACGCTTTTGCCTTGGCTTGGCGTGCGGGTTATCAGCCGGCCATGCAGCGCGTGCGTTCCGGCGAGTTGGGTTGGGTTCGCATTGATGAATTGAACCGCATGATTCTGGATGCGATGTTGCCGACCTTCGGGCTTGAGTATCTGAGCGAAGTTGAGCGCCAACACCTGAACCGTGTCTGGCATCGGCTGGATGCTTGGCCCGACAGCGTCGCGGGTTTGCTGCGGCTTAAAACGCGCTACACCTTGTGTACGCTGTCCAACGGCAACATTGGTTTGCTCACCCACATGGCCAAGCGCGCCGGTCTGCCGTGGGACTGCATCTTGTCAGCCGAAGTTTTTCGCGCCTACAAGCCTGACCCGGCCACCTACCTCGGCGTGGCGAAAGTGTTTGATGCAGCGCCCGAGCAAGTCATGCTCTGCGCCGCCCACCACGATGATTTGGTCGCTGCCCGCGCCTGCGGTTTGCAGACAGCGTACATTGAGCGTCCATTGGAATTTGGTTCGACTCAAGTCAAAGACGTCTCGCCCAAAGCCGGCAATGATTTACATGCGCGGGATATGTTGCAGTTGGCTGAATTGTTGGGCTGTTGAGCAGCTCTGCATCTCAGTCTTTGAATCCTGGAAATCAGCGGGGTCATCCATTTCATGGATTGCTTGCATCCAAAATATCGATTTGACGAATGTGGCGCTAAGACCTAGATTCAATAAGATTTTTGCAAATGTGCAAGGTGTCGTACACCTCTTAAAAATAGCGCCAACAAGCGCCATCACCGGAGACAAAAACTTGAACCGTCAACGACTCGCCATCAGCGTCGCACTCGCCCTTTCGTTTGGCCTATTTGCCGTTCTGGCACAAGCCCAAAATTGGCCCGAAAAACCCATCCGCATCGTGGTCGGTCAAGCCGCCGGCGGTGGCATGGACACGCTGGCCCGGCTCATCGGAACGCGTCTGGCCGACGGACTGAAGCAGCCGGTGATCGTTGAAAACAAGGTCGGCGCTGGCGGCATCATTGGCACCGACTTTGTGGCCAAGGCGCCCGCAGACGGCTACACGATCCTGATGGGGCCGATCGGCAACATGGTGTTCGCGCCCATCCTGACGCCCAAGTTGCGCTACGACGCGCAAAAGGACTTTGTCCCACTGGCCTTGGTGGCGACCTTTCCGCTGGTCCTGCTGGTCAATTCAAAACTGCCCATCACCACCGTTGCCGAACTGGTCGCGTATGTCAAAGCACATCCGGGCAAGGCCAACTATGGCGGCTCCGGTCCGGCTTTTCAGTTCGCCTCCGAGCAGTTCAAGATCAGGACGCAGACGACCGGCGAATTCATTCAGTACAAGAGCATGAGCGAAACCATCACGGCCCTGATCAGCGGTGACTTGCTCACGGCCTTTGTCGACCCCGGGCCGGCAGCTTTGGGGCTGGCTGACGGCCGCCTGCGGGCACTGGCCGTGACCTCTCCCACGCCTTTCGCTGCGCTGCCCAATGTGCCGACCATGAACTCGATCGGTATGCCGGAGTTGGAGATTCAATACTGGGCCGGGCTGTTTGCGCCGGCGGGCACGCCCGGACCCGTCGTCAAACGGCTTGAAGCAGAGATCAACCGGGTCACCTCCATGCCCGACATGGTCCAACGCATGGCCACCATTCATGTCCAACCCGCGTCGGGTAATTCGCAAAACCTCACACGTCTTCTCAGTGATGACCTCGCGAGGTGGCGTCAAGTCGCACGCATCGCCAAGATCCAACCCAATGAATAAATTGCCCGTATCCGAGCCATCGCGCTCACCCGTGATCGACTTTCACGTCCACATGCTGGAGCGCAGTGTCTTTGAAGCCTCCACCAACAAAACCGTCTTCACCGGCTTTGGCGCCACCCCCGCCAAAGCACCGCGTCCAGGCACACAGCAGGCGGTGGAACGGATGTTCGATCCGCTGGCGATCATTGAAGACTTAGACGCCCGCGGCATTGATGTGGGCGTGCTCACCGTGAGTACTGTTTTGCAAGGCACCAGCTGGGCGGACCCGCAAACCGATCTGGAACTGTGCCGGCGCTGCAACGACCAGGCCGCGCGCTGGGCCGCAGATCACCCGACCCGCTTTGTCGGCAGCTTTGTCCTGCCGCTGCAAGATCCAGAGTTGGCGATGAAGGAGCTTGAACGCAGCGTTGCCATGGGACTGCGTGTGGTCAATGTCGCGTCAAGCTACAACGGTGTTTATGTGGGTGCGCCGGTGTATCACGCGTTTTGGCAGGCGGTTGAACAACACGGCATCACCGCATGGATCCATCCCGAGGGATCTCGCGACCCGTGGTTCCAACAATACGCGCTATGGAATTCGCTGGGGCAGTCGGTGGAGGAGGCCAAGTGCATGGCGTCCATGATTTACGAAGGCGTGATGACCAGGTTCCCTGCGCTCAAGGTCGTGATGGCCCACGGCGGTGGTTATTTCCCTCACTACATGGGCCGGCTGGATCGCAACACGGCCAACCGGCCCGACACGGTTCGCCACACCGGCGGCCGC
>CANFSO010000115.1 GCA_947449895.1 Comamonadaceae bacterium | reverse complement strand
ATGTTGCCCATGTCCGGCCTTTTCAAGTTAATGCGCCCGCACCAGTGGCTTAAAAACGTTTTTGTTTTTGCCGGCCTGTTGTTCAGTGAAAACTGGCGCAACCCTGCGGTCATCCACCAAGTGCTGTTCGCCTTCGCGGCGTTTTGCTGCGTGTCCAGCATGGTTTATATCGTCAACGACTGGCTCGATCGCCATGCTGATGCTGAGCACCCCACCAAGCGCTTTCGCCCGCTCGCCAGTGGGCAGGTGAGGCTGCCGCAAGCTGCCGTGTTGGGGTTGGTTTTACTGGCATTCGGCGTCTGGTTAGCGGCCGGCAACAAGATGTTGCTGATACTGCTGGCCTTGTACATCGCGCTGAATGTGGCTTATTCGCTGCGGCTCAAACGGGTGCCGGTGGTCGACGTCGGCGTGATTGCTTCGGGTTTCATGATCCGCCTGCTCGCCGGCACGCTGGCGGTGGGCATTGCGCCGTCGCGCTGGTTGCTGCTGACGGGCTTGTTTGTGGCGCTGTTTTTGGGCTTTTCCAAACGCAAGGCCGAGACCTTTCATGACGTGGCCAGCCAGCGGGCCGTCTTGGCAGATTACCCGCCGGCGCTGTTAGACAGTTTCATGGCCGTGACCATGACCGCCACCATCATCACCTACAGTTTGTTTGCCACCAGCCCGGAAGCGCAGGGCTTGCACGGTGAGCGCCTGATTTACACCGTGCCCTTCGTCATCTTTGGCTTGCTCCGCTACGCCTACCAAGTGCACCGAGGCAAGGGTGAAGACGTTGCGCGTGACCTGGTTCGCGACCCGTGGACTGTGGCTGCTGGCGCGGGTTGGTTGTTGGTATTTTTTGGATTTATCTGGTGAGCCCATCGCGGGCTGAACAGCCGGCACCGCGCCTGTCCATCAAAAAACTCTTGCTGGTGTTAGGGCTGGTGGCTACGGCCTACGCTGCAGCGCTGGCTTTTTTCGGTGAGGCGTCGCCTGCCGCTGCCCTGACAGGTTTGTTTTCCCTCACCGGGCTGGCTGCTGCCGCGCTGTGTCTTCTGAGCTACCTGCTGCGCGGCTTGCGCTGGCGTGGTTGGATGGCGCATTACCAGCGTCCGCTGGGTGTGCTGGAGGGCTTGCGTCTGTATGTCGCAGGTTACGCGCTCACGCCCACGCCCGGCAATGTGGGCGAGGCGGTGCGCGGCCTGTGGCTGGTGCGCCAGCCCTTGAGCACAGCGCAAAGTCTGGCGATTTTTGGCGCCGAGCGCTTGGCCGATTTACTCTGTCTCGTGCTCATGGCCTTGCCGGCGCTGGGTTGGCTGTGGTGGCACAGCGCTCAGGGGCTCAGTTCTTTCGGTCTTGGCTTTTGGGGCTGGAGTGTGGGCTTGCTGACGCTGGCAGTGTTGGGCATGATGGCGGCTTTCGTCGTTGCGCGCCGCTTTGTGCGTCAGCCGCGTTGGGCTGCGCGCCTATCGTGGCTGCGTGAGGCCTGGCATTGTTTGGCCCTTCAACCGTGGCGCTGGCTGGCGTTGACGCTGGCGGCTTGGGCTGCACAAGGCTTGGCAGTGGCGCTGCTGTGCCGCGCTGCGGGCTTAGACCTATCGGCATGGCTGGCCGCCGGGTTTTATGCGCTGGCCATGGTCGGCGGTGCGCTGTCTGCCTTGCCCGCCGGGCTGGGCGGCACTGAAGCCGTTTTAGTGGCGCTGCTGGTCGGGCAGGGCGCAGCCGTCGGCACGGCCGTGGCGGTGACGGTGCTGGTGCGCTTGCTGACGCTTTGGCTGGCCGTGGTGTTGGGTTTGTTGGCTCTGCTTTACAGTGTGGCCATTCGCAAAGACATCCGCTTTTAACTTCCCGTCATGAACTCCACTCCTGCTGTCGCGCCGTCCGGCCTTCCACTCTCCGCCCAACAAGAATTGCACGGCGACTTGCACGGCGGATTGATGCGCTGGCTGCTCGCCGTCGGGCTGGCTTCGTTGGCCTTACGGCTGTGGATTGCTGCCGTTTTCCCGGTCACTGGGGATGAAGCGTTTTTCTACTGGTGGGGCGTCTACAAAGACTGGGGCTATTACGACCATCCACCCATGGTCGGCTGGCTGATCGGCCTCATGCGCGATGTGTTCGGTGACTCGCTCTGGGCCATTCGCCTGCCGGTGGTGGTGTTGCCGCTGGCCTTGGGCGCGGCCTTGGGTTGGGCGTTGCAGCCGGTGGCCGGGCAACGCGCTGGCTGGGCCGTGTTGTTCTTCTGGCTGGCGCCCATCAATTGGCTCAACGTGCTCATCACCACCGACACGCCTTTGATGTTTTGGTCGATGTTGTCGGTGGCTGTCCTGCTGCGCGCCGAACTGCGGCCGCGCTTAGACGCTGCCGCGCGCGGCCTCTACGCACTGTCGGGTGTGTTTCTGGGTTGCGCCTTTTTGTCCAAGTACTTTTCCGTGGTGCTAGGGCTGACGTACTTGGTCTACTTCGCACTCTATCGGCGTGAGCGTTGGCAGGGCTTGGCGCTGGTGGTGCTGTTCGCCTTGCCCGGGCCCGCCATCAACATCGCTTGGAACATGGACCACGGCTGGTCGAACATCATGTTCAACGTCTTCAACCGCAACGAAGACGACCACTTTGAGCTGCGCAAACCCTTCATGTACTTCGGCATGATGCTCTACCTCGCCAGCCCGGCGGCGGTTTGGCTTGGCTGGAAGCACCGGCAGGCGCTGCGCAGCACCGCCGCGCAGCACCGGCTGCTGACGTGTCTGGTGCTGGTGCCACTGGCCTTTTTTGCGCTGCTGTCCTTCAAAAAAGTCATCGGCCTGCACTGGGTGCTGTCGTTTTACCCCTTCGGTTTTGCGCTGCTGGCGCTGGCCCTGCCGGCTGAACGGCTCAAAGCCTGCGCCCTTGGCTTGGCTCTGTTCGCCGGGCTGCATGTGTTGGTGGTGGCCGGCATCGGCATGAGCTCACCTGCTGACTGGAAAAAAACCGCGCTCTACCCGAGCATCGTGCGCAGCTTCGACGCGCAAGCGATCTTGACGCAGGTCGACGCGCCGGGTGTCGTGATCATGGCCGACGCCTACACGCCGGCTTCGATCTACGGGTTTGAGCTGGGCCGCTACGTGCCGGTGTTTGGCCCGGGCCGCTTTCATGCGCGGCAAGACGACATGCTGGTGGACTTCTCGCTGTACCAAGGCAAGACCGTCCGCATCATCCACGGCGGCCCGCCAGATCTGGCCAACTACCAGCCTTACTTTGACTCGGTCGATGTGAAGCCCATCGAGCAAAGCGGCGTGACCTTTTATGTGGTCGAAGGGCAGGGCTTTAACTTCCCGGCCTACCGCGACGGCGTGTTGGCGACGATTTTTAAACGCTACTACAACATCCCCACTTGGCTGCCGATGACTGGCTGCCCGTTCTGTGAGCGCTATTGCGGTCAGGTGCGATGCCCGAGGTAGACAAGCCAGGCCAGCAGGGCCTTTGTGTGGCGGCGTTTGACTTCGACGGCACCCTCACGCACGGTGACACACTGCTGCCTTTTCTGGCCACCGCGCTGGGTTGGCCGCGTTTTGCGTGGGCGCTGCTGCACAGCAGTCCATGGTTGGTCGGCCATGCGCTGCGGCTGGTGCGCAACGACATCGCCAAGGCGCGCTTGTTCAAGGCCGCGTTGCAAGGCGTGCCCACGGCTGAAGTGCAGCGCTGGGCCGAACACTGGGCCAGCCAACAATTGCCGGGGCAGTTGAGGGGCGATCAAGACCCGACCATGGCTCGGCTCGCTTGGCACCGGGCGGCTGGGCACTGCTGCGTCATGGTCAGCGCCTCACCCGACATTTACCTTGAGCGCGCGGCAGAGGTTTTGGGCTTTGATGGTTTGATCTGCACGCAGATGGAAGTCGAGCTCAACGGGCAGCTCACCGGCCGCATGAAAACACCGAACTGCTATGGCGAGCAAAAAGTCATTCGCCTGCAAGCTTGGCTAACCGAGCGTTACGACGCAGCCGCTTTGGCCAGCATGACGCTCTACGCCTACGGCGACACAGCGGGCGACAAACCGATGCTACGCATGGCGCACAAGGCTTGGTATCGCGGCAAGCCGGTTGCAGATTGATGGCCGTTCCCTCAGCTCTGCAACTCCACACGCGCCAGCGCTACACCGAGTCGCTCCAGTGCGTCTTGGGGCTGGCTGGCCACGGCTCGTTGGTAAAGCTTGGTGGCTTCTTTTATTTTCTTCTGGCCTTCGAGCATGACCAGACCGTTGGCGTAGTCGATCAAGCTCACAGGTGAGTCGGGGTTGAGTTGCAGTGCCTGCTTGAACAGGGCCAAGCCGGTTTCTTTTTTAGCGCCGTAGGTCATGCCCGCAATCAGCGCGCCGACTTTGTCAATCACTTCCGCATGAAAAGACGCCAGCGCCAAGTGTGCGTCAGCGTGCGCGGGGCAGAGTTCAATTGTGCGGTTCAGGGCTTCTTTGACCTTGCTGCCTAGGCCCTGGGCCATGCCCTTGGCCACACTGATGGCCTGGCTGTATTGGTTCAGTGCGTAGGCTTGCCAAAAAAATGCATTCGGGTTGTTAGGCACCAGCGCTTGCTGTGCTTTCGCCCGGGCGGCGACTTCCAGAAACAAATCCAGTTTGGTTTTTTCACGCTTCTCCAAAAAACGCGCATACACGCTGGTGGCTTTGTTGGCGACGGTCACGCCGTCGCTGCCAGCTTTTAACCCCTTGTCTGCGGCTTGTTGAAAGTCGCCGTTGTGAAACAACACCCAAGCGTGCAGAACGTCGCCATCAACAGGCATCGGCTCGGCGTCCCCTCGGTGCAGGCGCGACCAGTTGTGTTGCAGGCTGGCAGCGTCAAACTGCACGCCATCTGCGCTGATGAACGGGCTCCAAGTGGCCATGACGTTGTCTCCTGAGTTCACTTTTTATTTTTTCAGTCTGGAGTGTGTCATGTTTACCGGTGCTGGCGCAGCACTGCTGTACGCCGTCACCAGCGCTTGCAAATGCAGCCGCTGGCTTGGCTCAAGGTAGGGAATCAGCAGGTTCAACACATGGTGCGCACCGCGCAACAAGGCCATTTGTGCGTGCTCGGGTTCCAGTGCGTGGCGCGGGTCGCGCACATACTCAAAGCTCAGCCAGTAGGTCAGCACTACCACCATGCTGGTGGCTGTTGGTTCGGCCTCCCGTGCGTCCATCGTCATGGCGCGGTGATGCACCATGCTGTTCAGCAGGGCTTTGACGGAGCGGGTTTTGTGCTCGATGACTCGCTGAAAATGCGTTTCGAGCTTGCGGTTCTTGCTCAGCAAGTCATTCAGGTCGCGGTATAAAAACCGGTACTGCCAGATCAACTCAAACAGCGAATGCATGAAGAACCACGCATCCTCTACATCGCGCACACCTTCGCTGGCACCGAGCAGCTCGTTCAGGGCTGTTTCGTAGCGGTCGAGTAGCGAGTTGATCAGCTCGTCTTTGGCCGGGTAGTGGTAGTAAAGGTTGCCCGGGCTGATGCCAAGCTCTGCCGAGATCAGCGTGGTCGAGACATTGGGTTCACCAAAGCGGTTGAACAGCTCCAGCGTCACCTCCAAAATGCGCTCCGCAGTGCGGCGCGGCGCTTTTTTCGCCATCTGCTTTCCTTCTCGGCTCTTTGATTTGGAGCCACTCTACCTCAGGCCTCAGCTCTGGGTAAGTAGGGAAGGCCAGTAGCGTTCAGGCGCGCGGTGTTTTTTTAGCTGGATTGACCGTCTTAACGGCCTTGGCTGTCTTGGTACCCCCTTCCAGCGCCGTCACCTTCTTCTTCAGCTTTGTCAGTTCGGCTTTCAGGGCATCAAATTCCTGCAAAGACGGCACGCCTAAATGCATCAACGCCTTGCTCACGCGCTCTTCAAAAATGGTCTCCAGCTTATCCCACGGTTGGGCGGCTTTGGCACTCAGGTTTGATACGCTCAAGTTGGACGCCTCTGCCAAGCTGCGCAGCTTGGTGGCAGCTTCAGCCAGTTTCTCTTCAGCTGCCGCCTTGGTTTGGCGCTGCAGGTCTAAGCCCTCCTTCACCAAGCCCTGAAAAACCTTGCTGCCTTCTTCTTGGGCCTTGGCAAACGCCCCCAAGCCGGCCAGCCAGATTTGTTGTGCGGACTCCTGAATCAGCCCGGTGTCGGGGCTTGGCATTTGGCCGGAGGTGGGTGGTTTTTCAGTTGACATGGGGCGGGTCCTAGCATGCACAGTTAACAAGCAATGCACCATGTTAGTAGGGCACAACCCACCTTGTGTAGACAGCACTGACTAAAAAGCCCTGCCAAACTACTTGTCATTCGTAAAATTACTTGTGGGTATTTGTAGGTTTAAGCCTATCATCAATAGATGACCTCACTGACCAGCCAGCACTCCCGGACTTACCTCCGGTTTTTAAATCTAGTGAAAGCTGTTCACACGCTGCCGGATTTCCCCAAACTAGACCCCGTTGAAGAACGACTGTTGCACCTGTTTGCCACTGTTTGGCATGCCGAGCAAAAAATCACGGTGTTGCAGGCCATGGCGATCTACGACGACGTTTCATCCACCACGGCCCATCGGCGGCTCAAGTCATTGCGCAAAAAAGGCGTCATCACCTTGGTCTCCGACGAAGTCGACACCCGCATCAAGTATGTGATGCCCACGCCAGTAGCCAATCAGTACTTTGCGCAACTAGGCAAGTGCCTGAACGAAGCGCAAGTCGACTGAGGTTCGCCTGGCCGGCCGCGTCAGAGCAGTCGTGCGCATGGTGCGCCGCGCATTCAGACACCGCAATTTCAAGCTGAACGTCTCAAATGGCTTCGACCTGTTGTGCCAGTAAACCACCAGGATTTCTGAAAATGTTACAAATCCATCACTGTCTTAGAAAAAGAAACCGCAACAATAATCGAATTAATTGTCGGTCGACCCCCTTGAAAGTGAATTGATGGAAAAGACTCAGCAGCCCGCTAACTATGGCGCAGAAATCAGTTTGCTGGACCTGTTGGTCACGCTGGCCGATAACGCCAAGCTGCTGATTTTGGGGCCGTTGGCCGTGGGGTTGGTGGCGCTGGCGGTCGCTTTTGTTTTACCCAAGAGGTTTGAGAGTGTCGCTATTTTGCAGGCTGAACCCGTCACTGCCAGCCTCATCGCCACAGCGGCCGTGCTCGACCCGGCTGCGGCCAGCCTCGGGCTCACGCAAAATCAAAGCATTGAAGATGCGCGTGAAGCCCTGCGCGGACGCGTTAAAACCGCATCGGGTCGTACAGACAAATTACTGACAATCACCGTGTCAGGGGCCACACCTTCGCAAGCGCAGGACGCAGCCAAGGCCGTGCTGGCGGCAACTTTCGCACAAAGTCGGCCCACGGGCGCCACCAAGGCTCGGCTTGAAGCGCAGCTGGCCGACAGCAAAAATCGCCTTGAAAGCGCTCAAATTGCCGGGAACACGGTCAGGGCTATTTTTGACAATACGTATGTCGCCGCGAAAGTATTGAAGGTAGGCGTAGGGGACTTGCCAAGAGATTACGCCGAGCTGCTCAATGCCATCAGCGTGGCTCAGGCCCAAGTTTTGTTGGTTGAAGCTCAGCTTGAGGGCTTGACTGACTCTCAGCTTGTGCAGCCTCTCACCCTGCCTGAAAACGCTGTCAGCCCGAGGAAGGGGATGATCGCCGTTGGCGCTACGCTGGCCAGTGGCTTCTCGCTGTTGCTGTTTGTTTTTGTTCGCAACGGCCTGCGCAGTGCAGAGGCAGACCCGGCCAGCGCCATCAAGCTCGCACGCATTCGTCGCGCGCTGTCTTTCCGGTCCAAGGCCAAAGCATCAACATCGCTTTAAATCTTTGACGCCCGGCCGGTTTCTTCAAGTCCGGCACCTTATAGTAGGCTTTAAGCTAACTATTCTTCAAATCCCTTGACCATTCTCATCACCGGCGGCGCCGGCTTCATTGGCGGCAACTTCGTGCTGGACTGGCTGGCCCAGTCAGACGAGCCGATCATCAACCTCGACAAGCTGACCTACGCCGGCAACCCGGAAACCCTGGCCAGCCTTCAGGGCGATGCCCGCCACACCTTGGTGCAGGGCGACATCGCAGACAGCGCTTTGGTCGCCAGCCTGTTGGCGCAGTATCAGCCCCGCGCGGTGCTCAACTTTGCGGCCGAGTCGCATGTCGACCGCTCCATCCACGGGCCCGAAGACTTTATCCAGACCAACATCGTCGGCACCTTCCGGTTGTTGGAGTCTGTGCGGGCTTATTGGGGCGAGCTGCCCGCAGACGCCAAGGCCGCGTTCCGCTTTTTGCATGTGTCAACAGACGAGGTTTATGGCTCTTTGGGCAAAGACGCGTCGGCTTTTACAGAAGAGCACCGCTACGAGCCCAACAGCCCGTACAGCGCCAGCAAAGCCGCCAGTGACCACTTGGTGCGCTCTTGGCACCACACCTACGGCCTGCCGGTGCTCACCACCAACTGCTCCAACAACTATGGGCCGTATCACTTTCCCGAAAAGCTGATCCCGCTGATGATCGTCAACGCCTTGGCTGGCAAGGCCCTGCCGGTGTACGGCGACGGCATGCAGGTGCGCGACTGGCTGTACGTCAAAGACCACTGCAGCGCCATCCGTGAAGTGCTGGCGCGTGGCCGCTTGGGCGAGGTCTACAACGTCGGCGGCTGGAACGAAAAGCCCAACATCGACATCGTCAACACTGTTTGCAGCCTGTTGGATGAAATGCGCCCGAAGGCGGATGGCCAAAGCTACAGCACGCAAATCACCTACGTCAAAGACCGCCCCGGCCACGACCGCCGCTACGCCATAGACGCCAGCAAGCTGCAACGCGAACTCGGCTGGAAGCCCGCCGAAACCTTCGAGACCGGCATCCAAAAAACCATCGCCTGGTACT
>CANFSO010000114.1 GCA_947449895.1 Comamonadaceae bacterium | reverse complement strand
GGGTGAGTTCGGCGGCGCTTCGGGCACCTTGTCGTCGCTGGAAACTGGCGCGATGGAAACCCAGGCCGGCCTGATGAAAGAACTCGGCCTCGGCCAGCCGCTGATCTCGTGGCACACCGTGCGCGACAACTTTGCTGAAGTTGGCGCATTTCTCGGCATCGTGGGCGGCTCGCTCGGCAAGATTGCCATGGACGTCAAGTTGCTGATGCAAACCGAAGTGGCCGAAGTGTTTGAGCCCTTTGCGCCTGGTCGGGGTTCGTCGTCGACCATGCCGCAAAAACGCAATCCGATTTCGTGCCTTTACATCCACGCCAACATCTCAGTGGTGCGCCAACTCGCGGCCTCGCTGATGGACGCGATGGTGGCTGATCACGAGCGTTCGACCGGCCCCTGGGAAATTGAGTGGGTGGCGATGCCAGAAATTTTCTGCCTGATGTCGGGTGCCCTGAAGCAGACCAAGTTCATTTTGGCCGGGCTGGAAGTGGATGCCGACCAGATGCGCCGCAACATCGACATGACGCACGGTCTGGTGATGTCTGAGGCGGTGATGATGGGCCTCGGCCCCTACATTGGCCGCGAGTACGCGCACGATTTGGTCTATGACATCTGCCGCGACGCGCTGAAGAAAAAACGCCCGCTGATCGATCTGTTGGCCGAGCACCCAGAGATCAACAAGCACGTCACGCGCGAGCAACTGGCGGGTTTTTGCGACCCGATGAACAGCCTCGGGCAGGCCGGCGTGATGGTCGACCGCGTGCTGGCGGCGCGTCGCGTCTGACCCTAGAATGCGCAGGGCAGACCCTGCGGCGGTCCTTCAGGACAAGCAGGCCCAAAGATATTCATCAGAATACGGGAGACAAGGATGCAAAGCTCACAAAGACTTATTCGGACAGGTCGATTCTGGCGCGTTCTGGCCGGAATTTCTTTCTTACTCGCCACGCTCGCTGCCAATGCGCAGGGCTACCCGTCGAAGCCGATTCGCTTGGTGATTGGCTTCGGCCCTGGTGGGTTGGGCGACATGGTTGCACGCGCTCTGGCTCTGAAAATGACCGAGTCCATGGGTCAAAGCGTCTTGGTGGAAAACATGCCTGGTGCGGGGGGCATCACGGCGGCGTCAACCGTTGCACGCGCGGCGCCGGACGGCTACACCTTGCTGCTTGTCAGCGGTCAGAATGCTTTCAGCCCGTCGCTGTTCAAGTCGCTGCCTTACGACCCTGTCAACAGCTTCAGCATGATTTCCACCCTAGGCACTTTCCATTATTTGGTGGTGGTGGACAAGGACAGTCCACTCAAGACGTTGCGGGATGTGTTGGCTTTGGCCCAGAGTGATCCAGCTCATTTCAACGTGGGCACGATCAATATCGGTAGCGCACAGAACTTGTCGGCACAACTGCTGTTCAGCATGGCCAAACTCGACGTCCCGATTGTTCCTTTCAAGTCCACAGGCGATGTGATCACGGCGCTGCGTGGACAGAGCATTCAGGTCGGTGTTGAAACCACCACAGGTGTGATCGGTCAGGTGAAGGGCGGCGCACTGCGCGCGATCGCGGCCTCGTCGCCGAAACGATTGGCCATCTTGCCCGACATCCCCACTGTCGCCGAAAGCGGCCTGCCCGGATTGGCCACGTATGAAGCGGACTCATGGAACGGCATCGTCGCACCGGCGGGCACACCGCGTGAAGTCGTCATGCGGTTGAACCGAGAAATCGCCAAGGCCATCGGTGCGCCAGATTTGAGGCAACGTCTCCAAGCCTTGGGTATCGAGCCCGGTTCCAGTACACCAGAGGACATGAAGCAGGTCTTCATTCGCGACGGCCTCAAGTGGGGTGCGGTGATCAGGCAGGCCAACATCGACAAGCAATGATGAACAAAGAATAAGACCAAAATTTGACGACGACAGGAAAAATATGAGCATGAAAAAAGAAGAGCAGCAGCTGAGAATCGACCTCGCCGCTTGCTACCGATTGGTGGACCTGTATGGCATGAGTGACATGCTTCTCAACCACATCTCGGCTCGGGTGCCGGGCGACGAGGTGCACTTTCTCATCAACCCGTTTGGCATGATGTATGACGAGGTCACCGCCTCTAATTTGATCAAGGTGGCTCTGGACGGCACGGTCATCAGCAACCCGAATCCGCAATACACCGTCAACCTGCCCGGCTACGTGATTCACAGCGCCATTCATGGTGCGCGTCACGATGTCGGCTGCGTGCTGCACACCCATACCCCGGCGGGCATGGCGGTGTCCGCTTTGGAATGCGGGCTGCTGCCGCTCAACCAGACAGCGATGCGTTTTGCGGGAAGCGTGGCGTACCACGACTTCGAGGGGGTGGCGGTCGACACCGACGAACGCCAGCGCTTGGTGGACGACCTCGGCAACAACGATGTGATGATTTTGCGCAACCACGGACTGTTGGCGGTCGGTCAAACCGTGGCTGAAGCCTTCGTGAATATTCACCGGCTTGAGCGCGCTTGCCTGACTCAGTTGCTGACCCTGTCCAGCGGCGCCAAAATTCAGATGCCCATTGCGGAGGTGGTCAACAAGACGTTCAACCAGTTGCGCCGAACGCCCTCACCCGATGCCGCCGGCCGGTTTCCACCGCACGGTGAGCGCGAGTGGCCAGCACTGCTGCGCAGACTGGACAAAATCGATCCTAGCTATCGCAACTAATCAGAGCACGATCCATGAACCGACCTCGCGTATTACAGATTGGCCCGATCACGCCACCACTCGATGCAAAACTCCCTGAACTGGTCGACATTCACCCGCTGTGGAAGGAGGCCAGCCCAGTCCAGTTTTTGGCCGAACATGGCGCTGAGTTCAAAGGCATCGTCACGCATGTGCGGCACGCTTGCCCGGCCAGCCTGCTGGCGGCCTTGCCTCATGTTGGCGCGATCTCCAGTTTCGGAGCCGGCTACGACAAAATTGACATGGTGGCGGCCCATCAGCGCGGTATTCAGGTGGCCAACACGCCCAACGTCCTGAATGGCTGCGTCGCCGATTTGGCATTGGGTTTGATGATCGACGTGGCCCGCGGCCTGTCGGCCACAGATCGTTTTGTACGCCGTGGTGAATGGGCTAAGGGCCAGCAGCGGCCCTTGATGACACGTGTCGCCGGTAAAAAAGTCGGACTGATCGGTTTTGGCGGTATCGGCCAAACAATTGCCAAGCGCGTTGCCGGCTTTGAGATGGACGTGCGCTACCACACGCGCCGTCCGGTCCCGGGCGTTTCGCAGTTGCACATGCCTGAATTGATTGCGCTTGCTCGCTGGGCCGACTTCCTCGTGGTAGCTTGTATTGGCGGGCCAACGACGCAGCACCTGGTGTCTGCGCAGGTCTTGCAGGCGCTGGGACCCAAAGGCATTTTGGTCAACATCGCGCGGGGTTCGGTGGTGGACGAAGCCGCGCTGGTCACGGCCTTGAAAGAGGGGCTGATTTTTGGCGCCGGCATGGATGTTTTTGAGAATGAACCCAATGTGCCCGAAGACCTGATGGCCTTGGACAATGTGGTGATGATGTCGCACATTGCCGGCTTCACCCGTGAATCGCGCCTTGAAATGGAGCAACTGGTGTGCGACAACCTGATGGCCTATTTGGAAACCGGAAAAGTTCTGACGCCGGTCTGAACCCGTGCTCCGATTTGTTCGAAATCTCCTGCGCAAACGGGTCCTTCGCGTGCGGCGGGGATAATCTCCGTCCATGCAACTGGGAAACAAACAAGGCTCTAAAAAGCGCATCGTGGTCGGCTTGAGCGGCGGGGTCGATTCGGCCGTGACGGCGTACCTCTTGAAGCAGCAGGGCCACGAGGTCATCGGCATCTTCATGAAGAACTGGGAAGACGATGACGACAGTGAGTTCTGTTCGTCGAACATCGACTTTGTCGATGCGGCTGCCGTGGCCGACGTGCTCGGCATTGAGATCGAGCACGTCAACTTCGCGGCTGATTACAAGGACCGCGTGTTCGCCGAATTTTTGCGCGAATACCAGGCCGGTCGCACGCCGAACCCGGACATTCTGTGCAACGCTGAAATCAAGTTCAAGGCCTTTTTAGACCATGCCATGCGGCTGGGTGCCGAAAAAATCGCCACTGGTCACTACGCGCGGGTGCGCCTGAATCAAGCCACGGGCCTGCATGAATTGCTCAAAGGCCTGGATCCGGCGAAAGACCAGAGTTACTTTTTGCACCGCTTGAACCAGGCGCAGTTGTCCAAGACGCTGTTCCCAGTGGGCGAGCTGCACAAGACCGAAGTCCGCCGCATCGCCGATGAGATTGGCCTGCCCAACGCCAAGAAAAAAGACTCCACCGGCATCTGCTTCATCGGTGAACGGCCTTTCCGCGAATTTTTAAACCGCTACATCGCCAAAGCGCCGGGCCCGATCAAGAACGACACAGGTCGGGTGCTGGGCGAGCATGTGGGCTTGAGCTTTTACACCTTGGGTCAGCGGCAAGGCTTGGGCATCGGCGGCGTCAAGGCCAAAGGCGCTGACCTTAAAGCCGCGCAAGCTCGCGGCCAACGTGGCGTCGGCGAGCATGAGCCTTGGTTTGTGGCGCGCAAAGACATGGCGAGTAACACGCTTTGGGTGGTGCAAGGCCATGACCATCCGTGGCTGCAATCAACCGTGTTAACGGCGCAAGACTGCAGCTGGGTCGCAGGCAGCGCGCCAGCCTTGGGTGCGTTGGCGGCCAAGACCCGCTACCGCCAAGCGGATGCGGCTTGCGACGTGCGCACCGCTTCCACTAGCCACTGCGAATTGCACTTTGCGCAGCCGCAGTGGGCTGTGACGCCGGGTCAGTCAGCGGTGCTGTATGCAGGCGAGGTCTGTTTGGGCGGCGGGGTGATTGCTAGTAGCAACGTGATGAATATGTAAGTATTCATATTTTTTGGAAATATTCATTTGTTTTCAGATTAATCTAGTTCTTTAAATTTAATTTGGAGCTAGCGCATGAATTTGTCCAGCCGACTTCCTGTACTTTGTCTGGTTCTTTTCGGTCTTTCTGGCGCCGCTCAGCTGGCACGCGCAGAAGCGCCTTTCCAGCCCGTTCCGCATCAGGCGGGTAAAGATGTGATCTGGCTCCCAACGTCACAGTCCTTGGTGGACGAAATGCTGACGATGGCCAAAGTCACCTCCAAAGACTTGGTCTATGACCTGGGTTCCGGCGACGGCATCATTGCGGTGACCGCTGGTAAGAAGTTCGGTGCTCGCGCCATTGGCATTGAGTTCAACCCGAAAATGGCCGAGTTTGCCACACAGCGTGCCAAGAAAGAGGGCGTGGCTGACAAGGTGTCGTTCATCAATGGTGATATTTTTGCTGAGGATTTCAGCCAAGCCACGGTGGTCACGATGTACTTGCTGCCAACGCTGAACCTGCGCTTGCGTCCGACGCTGTTGGACATGAAGCCCGGTACCCGCATCGTCTCTCACGCTTTCAGTATGCAAGAGTGGGAGCCTGATCAAACGTCGACGGCTGGCTCCGGCTCTGCCTACCTGTGGATTGTTCCTGCCAAGGTGGCCGGTGTGTGGGACATCAAAGGCTTGGAGGGTGCTGCCCCGGGTAAGCTGACGCTGCACCAAAGCTTCCAGCAAATTGGTGGCACCATGACCGTGGCGGGTGTCAGCCAGCCTTTGTTGGGTGCGCAGTTGAGCGCTGACAAACTCAGCTTCAGTTTTTTTGGGCCTGACAAGGTGATGCAAAGCATCACGGCCACGGTCGCTGCGGGCAACTTGTCCGGCATGCACACGGCCTACGGGACGACCAAGGCTGTTGAGGCCAAGCGTCTGTGAGCACGGCGGCCACTGATGGCCAGCCACAACGACTCCTAGACCCCTTCGGCGCCGTCGCCCTGATTGTCGGCATCGTCATTGGTGCTGGCATTTTCAAAACGCCGGCGCTGGTGGCGTCCCTGACCAACGATATTGGCTGGACCTTGATGATTTGGATCGCGGGCGCCTTGATCTCTGTGATCGGAGCGCTTTGTTATGCCGAACTGTGCAGCGCCTACCCGCATGCCGGCGGCGATTATCATTTTTTGCATCGCGCCTTTGGCCGACATGTCTCGTTTTTGTATGGTTGGGCCCGTGCGACGGTGATCAACCCCGGTGCGATTGCTTTGCTGGCCTTCGTCTTTGGCGATTATTTCAGTCAAGTGGTGCCGCTCGGTGAGTACTCCAGCGCCATTTGGGCTTTGAGCATCGTGCTGCTGCTGACCGTGGTCAATGTGATCGGCATTCGTGCGTCGTCCAAAATTCAAACTTGGCTCGTGGTCATGGTGGTGATGGGTTTGCTGGCCGTGGTGGTCGCCGGGTTTTCGGTGGAGGCGCCCGTCGCCGAAGCCAGCCTGTTTTTCAGCAGCGTACCGGCGGCATCGCAATTTGGGCTGGCCTTGGTCTTCGTGTTGTTGACCTTTGGTGGCTGGAACGAGGCTGCCTACATCTCTGCTGAATTGCGCGGCGGTGCGCGCAGCATCGTTCGCGTCATCGTCATCAGCATGGCGGTGTTAACGGCTATTTACCTGTTGGTGAACATGGCTTTGCTGCATGGTTTGGGCTTGCAAGGCTTGAGCCAGAGCACCACGGCGGCGTCTGATGTGTTGGGCCTCGCTTGGGGTCCTTGGGCAGAAAAGGTACTTGGGCTTTTCGTCGCTATCGCGGCGCTGACCAGCATCAATGCCACCATGGTGGTGGGCGCGCGGGCCAACTACGCGGTCGGTTTGGACTGGGCCAGCCTGCGGCAATTGGGCCAATGGCAAGGCCCCTCTGGCAGCCCAACGCGGGCATATGTGCTGCAAGCCGGTATCAGCATTGGCTTGATATTTTTAGGTATGAGCGAGGCTGACGGCTTTGCCGCGATGGTTGAATTCACCGCGCCGATGTTCTGGAGTTTCTTGCTGCTGGTCGGGCTGGCCTTGTTGTGGCTGCGCCGCACTGACCCCTTGGCCGAACGGCCATTCCGGGTTCCTCTGTACCCTTTCACGCCCTTGGTGTTCTGCGCTGCGTGCGGCTTCTTGACCTACTCCAGCGTGATGTACGCCGTCAGTCAAAACGCCATCCATGTGTCGTTTTGGCTGCTGGGCAGCGGCGTGCTGGCCTTGCTGGTGCTGCGCTGGCGTGAGTCAGTTGTCCAAAAGGTCGGGGCTGTGGTGCCAGAGCGGTAGACCGCTGGCTCAGTAAACCGTCTCGATGTAGGTGTAGATGTAGTTCGAGCCGCCGTTGACATTGCCCAGCAGACGCGACGTCTGGAAGATGCCTGAGCGGTGCGACACGCCAAGGCCGATGTAAGTGTCCTTCAGGGGCCTTGATCCAATCAAATCGCCCAAGCTCACGTCCAGCGTCGGGTCCAGGTAGTTCAGCAGGCGTGAAGTCTGATCGCCTTTGGTGGCTTGGCTGCTGAGCTCCTGGTAGGGAACATGCTGCGCCAGCGACACGCCCATGCCCATGCCGAGACGGGTTTTGACGCGGGCTTGCCACGGAAAGCCGGTGTAAAACGCTTTCATGAACAAATCCACCTGCAGGCCATTGGCCTGCAGGCCGTTGTCATTGTGCTGGGCCAGGCCGACGTAGCCGACGACATCAATCGGCAAGCCGTTGAAGTTTTGAATGAAAGGACGCCCGATTTGCACTGCACTGATGCTGGTCGGATTGACTTTGGTGGTGGACAGGCATTGTGCGGTGAGGATTTTGATCAAGTGGCACCCGTCTGCAGCGGCTTGACCGTAGAGCGCTTTGAAATAGGTCGGTGTACTGGCCCCGACCCATTCGCTCTCATGGCGTCCAAAGTCGTAGACCGCACCAAGGTAATAACTCGGCAGCACACGTTGCTCAACAATAGGACTGTTTTTAACGCCGTTGCCGAGCACCGTGGCTGAGACGCCGGTCAGCAGACTCCAATGCCTGGAAACTTCGAAGGTCGCGTGCAGACCGACCCGTGCTTCCAAGCCCGCGCCGGGCTCATATGCGGGGCGTGCGGCTGTGGCCTCGTTGGCCCGGACGCCGTAGTAATAGTTGTTCAGATTGGCGCTGCGCCAAGCCACACTCAGCGTCGGGCGCCAGGTCAAAGCACCGGAACGCCACTCCTTGGCGTAGCCCAAGCGTGCTTCAGTGCCTTGGTGTGTGCTGTTCGTGTCACGCACCATCTCGGCTTTGAGTTGGCCCCAAGGCTGTCGAATGCTGTATGAAACGCCGAAATCGACGCTGGAATCTCGTATCGCCATGCCGGCCAAGCTGGCGGGTACATTGGTCAGTGGAAAGCCTTCAAGGCGCCGCTCGACCAGCAGGTCGATGCGCTGCGTGGGTTCGTCCAGCAGTTTCACGCCGACGCGGTTGACGTCTAGAAAAAGTTGTTTGCCGTCATAGATGTACAGCGGCATCAAATCAAAACGATTGCCTGCACCAGCATAGGGCGAACGCTCCACCCGGGGTGCAAAACCCAGACCCGAGCTGTTGGGTTCAGGCAACTCGACGGCCAGCCCAGACGCATAGTTTTGGGCGTGGACGGATGGCACCGCAGCAAGGCCTGAGGCCAGCAGGGCGGCGCAGAGCAGTCGGTAAAGGTGTGAGCGTTGAATCATGGGGTCTGCTTGGCGTGAGAAGAAACTTAAAAGCCCGCCTAAGCGGGCTTTCGGGGACGTGGTTAATTTAAAACCTATGTCTCAAAACGGAATGTCGTCATCCATATCGTCAAAACCGCTGGCGGCTTTGGATGGGGGCGACGCGGCCGGACGCTGTGCCGGTGCTGCTGGCGGGCGAGCTGCTGCCGGTGGGCGTGAGTAGCTTTGGCGTTCGCCACCCTCTTCGTCACCGCCGGGAGCGCCCATGCCTTCACGGCCGCCCAACAATTGCATTTCG
>CANFSO010000113.1 GCA_947449895.1 Comamonadaceae bacterium | reverse complement strand
GATCGTGTTGGAGTCCCGGTCAAAGTCTTGCGCGTAAATATGCTCGGTCAATTCAGCCCGCGAGACCACTGTATTTGGTCGGTGCATCAGGTATTCAAGCACCTTGTATTCATGGCTGGTCAGGCTCACCGGCAAGCCGGCCAGACTGACACGGCTGCTGCGCGTGTCCAGCGTCAGGTCGCCGCAGCTCAAGGTTGGCGAGGCCAGCCCTTGCGACCGGCGAATCAACGCTCGCAGACGGGCCAGCAACTCTTCCATGTGAAAAGGTTTGGTCAGGTAGTCGTCGGCGCCGGCGTCAATACCCGCGACTTTTTCATGCCACTGGTCACGCGCAGTGAGGATCAGCACCGGCATGGTTTGGCCTTGGCTGCGCCAACGTTTGAGCACGCTGATGCCATCCAACTCTGGCAGGCCGAGGTCCAGTACGACGGCGTCATAGGACTGCGTTTCGCCTTGGTGGCTGGCGTCGCGGCCGTTGCGGGCAGCGTCCACGGCGTAACCGGCGTCGGCCAGCGCCGTACACAGCTGGGCCGACAAGGTGGGTTCGTCTTCAGCGACCAGAACGCGCATCGTTGCCTTTAAATTTTTGCTTGATCACAGCACCGCTTTTAGCGTCAATTTCCAGCTTGAGCAAGCCGCCGCTGGGTTGCAACAGTTTGAGCTCGTAGATCCAGCGCTCGTCTTCCCGTTCCAGCTCAACTTCCAGCACATGACCCGGATACGCCTGTGCGACCCGCGCCATGATCGTCGGCAGCGGCAAGATTTCCCCTGCTTGCAAAGCCGCGCGCGCACGGTCATGGTCATGCCCTTCGCTGCCGCCTCGTGCGCTACTGTTCAGCGGCAGGGCCAGTAAAGCCGGCAGCAACGCGGCCAGCAGCCAAGAACAGAAGGTGAGACGCGCGGTCATGGTTGGGGATGAATGAGTAGATCTATTTTGAGTTTGTGACTCTATTGTGTTCTGTCCAAGCTGAACGCCAGCTGAACAGGGCCTATGCATATGAAGCGTAAAGTACTAATTTCCAGAGGTCGCAATAAAACAAAAAAGTGCGGCTATCTGTTGTGTTGATGAACTTAAAAATTGGGATATTTGAAAATGCAAAAATTGCTACTCTCCATGGCTGTTCTGACAGTCGGGTTTTCAGGTTCCAGTGCATTTGCCATGGGAGAAAAAACATATCGGCAAGTCTGTATGGCGTGCCATGCCAGCGGCGTCGCCAATGCCCCCAAAAGTGGTGACAAAGTGCGATGGGCGCCGTTGATTGCCGAAGGCCAAGTCATCCTGACCGCACACGGCTATGTCGGCGTCCGCGGAATGCCGGCCAAAGGTGGCAAGCCAGACTTGTCCATCGAAGACTTTTCAGCCGCCACCAACTACATGGTCAACCAATCCGGCGGCGATTGGAAGAGACCTGAAAAATCCATGATGGATGGCATCAAAAAAGAGTTGATTGCACGGGAATTGGCTCAGAAAAATCCTAAAAAATAAATACCACAGCGTTGGTCGCATGAACGCCAACAAGCTTCAGAGACTATTCCGCCGAATCTGAACGCCAGCTGAACATCATCTTCAGACTGCGTACAGCCTCAGGGGCGCAGCATCCATGGGTCTTCACTTGAAAGCCTGTTGCCATGCTGACCTTCCTTCGTTGTTCCCTCCGGATTCTGGTGATCGCCACTTTGGGCAGCATGGCCGTACAAGCCTTGGCTGCCGAGACCACGCCGGCCCAGCAGCTGAGCCAATGGAGCGCTGCCGCCGGTCAGCCGGGCAGGGCGGAGCAGGGTCGGGTGTTTTTTAACGTGAAACATGGCGGTGACTGGTCTTGCGCCAGTTGCCACGGCACACCACCCACCCAAGATGGCAAGCACGCCGGCACCGGTAAAGTCATCAAGCCGATGGCGCCCGCCTTCAATCCTCAAGCCTTTACGGACAGCGCTCGCGTTGACAAATGGTTTCGCCGCAACTGCAAGGACGTGCTGAGCCGCGAATGCAGCGCCATTGAAAAAGCCGATGTGCTGGCTTATCTCTTAAGCCTCAAACCCTGAACGGAGAGGCCTCACCATGACATCCAATTTTTCCTTGGTGCTCCGTAGCTGCATGGTTGCCATGCTGGCTGCTACAGCGTTGGCACCTGCGCTGGCCGACGGCAATTTGCAGCCGCGCCAAGCTTTACCCATCTACAAGCAAGAGTGCGCGGCCTGCCACTTGGCGTACCCGCCGGGGCTGCTGCCGGCGCGCTCCTGGACTCAGATCATGAGCGGGTTGGACAAGCACTATGGCTCCGACGCCTCGCTCGACCCGACAGCCGTGCAGCAGATCAGCCGCTGGCTGCAAACCGAAGCTGGCACCTATAAGCGTGTGGCTGAAGCACCCGCTGAAAACCGCATCACGCGCTCGGCTTGGTTTGTCTCCAAACACCGCAAGCTGGACCCGCAGGTCTGGAAACACGCGAGTGTCAAAAGCGCTGCCAATTGCGCGGCCTGCCACACCGGTGCTGATAAAGGCGACTTTGACGATGACGGCGTGACCTTGCCATCCGGTCTGAGCAAACAACTATTTTTCAAGAGGTAAATCATGAGTACTCTCAATCCATTGGCGTCAAGGCTTAAGCCGGCGCCAGCTGCATCAACGCCGCCAAGCCGCCGGGTGGTGGACGCACCCATCCGCATGTTTCACTGGCTGTTTGCCTTGTGCTTTGTCGGTGCCTACATCACGGCCGACGGCGAGTCTTGGCGCCTGCTGCATGTCACGCTCGGCTACACACTGGCGGGCTTACTGGGCTTTCGCGTGGTGTATGGCGTGATCGGGCCTAGGCACGCTCGCTTGTCGCTGATGTGGCGCAAGCTCGTCGTTTTGCCGGCGTGGCTGACCTCATTCAAATGGTCGCAGCCCGGTAAGGTGAATTGGCTGCAGGGCCAAAACCTCGTCATGGCGCTGGCCGTGGTGGCCTTGCTATTGGTGGTGGTGCCGGTCACGCTCAGCGGCTATCTCAACTACAACGATGTCGGCGGAGACCTGATGGAAGATCTGCACGAGACCATGGGCGAGTTATTTTTGTGGCTGGTGTTGGCGCATCTGGCCTTGATTGCCGGTTTGAGTGTGTTGCGCCGTAAAAACCAAGCCCTGCCGATGCTGACGGGCCGTACCCCAGGCGCAGGCCCAGACTTGGTGAAAAGCAACAAGCGTTGGCTCGCTGCATTGGTGCTGCTGGGCGTGCTGACTTATTGGGGTTGGGAGTGGCAACAGTCGTCCGCTGGACTGTTGGCAGCGCCGCACGCAAACGCTATGTTTCTAGATAGCGTTGATCGTGCCTGAGCGTCGGATTCAATCTCAGTCAACCTTCCCAATGCGTAAAAGCGTGGCCTTGATTCGCTCGGCGTCTTTGTTCAAGAACTCGTCGAAGGCAGTGGCAGTACGGTAATCCGCCACGGCACCAAGCTTGGTCATGCTCTGAACAAAGCCGTTGTCCATCGTGACTGCTTTTTGAATGTCAGCGCGCAGTGTTTGAACCACTGCATCAGGTGTTTTTGCGGGTGCAAAAAGACCGATCCAGATATAGAACTCCGCATCTTTGTAGCCCAATTCAACAGCGGTGGGCACGTCCGGCAAAGCGGCGACTCGCTTCGCCCCGGTCGTGACAAGCGCTCGAAGTGAACCCGCTTTGATTTGGGACGCTAGCGCGGACGGGGAACTGGCTGTAGCGCTGATGTGTCCCCCCAACACAGCCAAGATGGCCGGGCCACCTCCCGAGTAGGAAATATGGCGAAATTTCACGCCAGCCGCATTGGCCAGCATTTCGATCGGCAAGTGAGAGGCGCTGTAAGCACCTGAAGAACCGTAGGTGAGTTTGTCTGGATTGGCGCGGGCATCGGCAATGAATTCTTGATAAGTTTTCCAAGGCGCATCCGCCTTCACAACCAGGACGACCGGGTCAGCCACCAACAAGGCCAACGGGACGAAACTGGATCGGTCAAAGGTGGATGGTCGGCCAAAGAGTCGGTCGGCTTCAGGCAGTATCAACAAGGAAGGGTTGGTGGCTAAAACGGTGTAGCCGTCGGCTACCGCGTTGGCAACTGCGGTTGTTCCAATAGCGCCACCAGCGCCAGGGCGGGTGAGAATAACGGTGGGTTGTTTCCACACGTTGTTCATGGCCTGACCCATCAGCCGTGTCGGTTGATCGGCAGCGCCGCCTGGTGGGAATGGCACAACAATACTCACCGGCTTATGAGGAAAAACAGTTTGAGCCAAGACTGGCCCACATACTATCAAGCCAAAACACCAAAGCAAAAGACTGAATTTTTTCATTTTGTCTCCATGGGTTGTACAACCGCTTACCATGTTATGCCACTAAACACAGGAGTACAACAAAATGCCAGTCTTCATGAAAAGCGCTTTGGAAAAAATGACTGCGTCTATCTTTTGCTCTGCAGGCGCCCCTGAAGACTTAGCTCAACAAGTGGCCGAAGTATTGGTTGACAACCACATGGCAGGACATGATTCACACGGAGTTTTGCGTATTCCTGAGTATCTAAAAAGTATTGAAGATGGAGAAATCGTTCCAACGGCGCGCCCCGAAATTCTTCAAGAAACGCCAAACTCGGCATTGATCACCGGTCACTGGGCGCTCGGGCAGTGCACGGGACTTTTTGCGGCTGATATTGCCATTGCCAAGGCCAAGGCAAACCGGGTAGCGGTGGTTTCAGTTGTGCAGGCTGCACACACCGGGCGCTTGGCCGCCTTCACAGATCGGGCCGCCCGACAGGGTGTTGTCATGTTCATGGCGATCGGAACGGTCGATCGCCCCATGACCGCGCCTTACGGTGGTGCCGCCGCCGTCTTGGGAACCAACCCAATTGCATTCTCTATTCCGAATCCAGCGGGTGCTCCTGTTACTTTGGATATTGCAACGTCGGCCATTGCGGCCGGTAAAGTCAAAGTGGCCAAGTCACGCCACGAAAAGCTGCCTCCGGACGTCATTCTCGATAAGCATGGGAACCCTTCCATCAACCCTCAGGACTTTCTGGATGGGGGCTTTTTACTGCCTTTTGGAGGGCACAAAGGTTATGCGCTGGCGGTCATCGCCGAACTCCTCAGCGGTCCGCTGATTGGCGCCGAAGCTTATCCGGGCGTGACGGCACGTAGCGGGATCTTTATTTTTGCGATGGACGCCAGTCTGTTCAGGCCGATGGCTGAGTACGCTCCAGCCTTGGCTGAAAGCTTAGGGCGTATCAAAGCCGTGCCACCAGCGGTGGGCTTTGATGAGGTGATGGTGCCTGGAGAGCCAGAGGCGAAAGTTCGGGCCAAGCGCGAGCAAGAAGGAATTCCAATTCCCGATGACACGTGGCAAGCGGTGTGCGCTGCGGCACGCAGTGTTGGGCTTGAGCTTGCTTAGGGTTGACGCTTCAGAGTCGGGTTGATTCTTTTGGCAATGGACGCGCTTGCCTTTTTGACAGTTGCAGGCTAAAGATGATCGCGACTTTTCAAGCCTGACCTCCAAATGAACCCGCCATACCCGCAGAACGAAACAGACGGCCCCGGTCTTGACCAAGCCACGGCTGCGGCCCGCTTGCTCAGCGAGGGTGCCAACGAGATCGGGCCGCACGAAGGGCGCAGTCTGTGGGGTATTGCGCTGGAGGTGGCGCGCGAACCGATGTTTCTGCTGTTGCTGGTCTCTGGCGGAATTTATTTTGCCATCGGCGAGCCGCGTGAAGCCTTGGCGCTGCTGGGCTTCGTGCTGTTGATCATGGGCATCACCATCGGCCAAGAGCGGCGCACCGACAACACCCTCAAGGCCCTGCGTGACCTGTCCAGCCCGCGTGCGCTGGTGATCCGTGACGGTCAGGCCCGTCGCATTGCCGGTCGCGAAGTGGTGCGCGGTGACCTCATGATACTGGTCGAAGGCGACCGCGTGCCGGCCGATGGTGAGGTCTTGCAGGCGCACGAGCTGGCGCTCGACGAATCCCTGCAAACGGGCGAATCTGAGGCCGTGGCTAAACAGGCCGGTAACAGTGCGGTGTTGGCTGGTACTTTGGTGGTGCGCGGTCAGGGGCTGGTGTGCGTCACGGCTACGGGTGGCAAAACAGTGTTGGGCCGCATCGGGCATTCGTTGCAAGCCATTGCGGTTGAGCCTTCGCCCTTGCGTGACGGCATCGGCAGGTTAACGCAGCGAATCATGCTGATTGCCCTGGCCTTGAGTCTGGCGTTGGCGGTGCTTTTTTGGGCTTTGCGCGGCAATTGGTTGCAGGCGCTGCTGGCCGGCATCACTTTAGCGATGAGTCTGTTGCCGCAGGAATTCCCCGTCATCATGATCGTTTTTTTAGCACTGGGCGCGCGCAGGCTGGCGGCGCAGCAGGTGCTGACGCGACGGCTCAATGCGATTGAAACTCTGGGCACCACAACCGTGTTGTGTGTCGACAAAACCGGCACCCTGACGCAAAACCGCATGGCACTGGCCGCCTTGTGCGTGGGCGATCAGGTGCTTGATTTTCCTAAAACAACAGAGTTGCCCGACGCCTTTCATGAACTGGTTGAGTACGCCGTGCTGGCCAGCGAGCTGGCACCGCACGACCCGATGGAACAAGCCGTGCAGCAGTTTGCGGGTTTGCATTTGAGCGGCACCGAGCATCTGCATCCGGCATGGTCGCTGGCCCGTGAGTACGAGTTGTCACCCGAGTTGTTGGCGATGTCGCATTTGTGGCAAGACGGTTCGGGCGAGCAAGATGTGGTGGCCGCCAAAGGTGCACCCGAAGCGATGGCTGAACTGTGTCAGTTGCCAGTAGCCACCCGGCAGCGCGTCGCTGCCCAGGCTGCGCAAATGGCCAGCAGCGGCCTGCGCGTGTTGGGTGTTGCGAAAGCTGCGCACCGCAGTCAAGAGCGTTGGCCTGACGCGCAGGCAGCATTTGCTTTTGAGTTCGTCGGGCTGATTGGTTTAGCAGACCCATTACGGCCCGAAGTTCCTAGTGCCGTGGCGCAATGCCAGCGCGCCGGCATTCGCGTGGTGATGATCACCGGCGACCATGCGCGCACCGCTGCAGCCATCGCCGAGCAGTCCGGTATTGACGGTGCGCGTGTTCTCAGTGGCGCTGAAATCGACACAATGACACCCGACGATTTGGCGGGTGTGAATGTCTTTGCCCGCGTGACGCCACAGCAAAAACTCAAACTGGTCGAAGTCTTCAAGTCGGCGGGGCAGGTGGTGGCCATGACCGGCGATGGCGTCAACGACGCGCCCGCGCTCAAGGCTGCGCACATCGGCATTGCCATGGGCCAGCGCGGCACCGACGTCGCGCGCGAAGCGGCTTCGCTGGTCTTGCTGAAAGACGACTTCACCGCCATCGTTGGCGCGATTCAACTGGGCCGGCGAATTTTCGCGAATTTGCGACAGGCCATGGTTTACACCTTGGCGGTCCATGTGCCGATCATCGGTGTATCGATGCTGCCGGTGATGTTCGGCTTGCCGTTGGTGCTGGCACCGCTGCACATCGCATTTTTGGAGCTGGTGATTGACCCGGCTTGCTCGATCGTTTTTGAGGCGGAGCAAGTCGGCAACAGCGACTTGATGCAACAAGCGCCCCGCAGTGCCAGTGAGTCGCTGATTGATGCAAGCCACGTGCTTGAATCCGTGTTGCAAGGGCTTTGGGTGGTGTTGCTGGTGATGGGGATTTATGCTTGGCTGCTGTCGCAGGGAACGCAAGCAGATATCGCTCGCACCGCTAGCTTTGTAGCGCTGGTCATCGCCAATGCTGCGTTGATTTTTCCAACACGATTTCGGCGCGGCGGTTGGTCCACTCTTTTCTCGGGCTTGTCGGTCACACCGCTGTGGGTGCTGGTCGCGACGTTGGCGGCATTGCTGGCAGTCACCAACATCCCGGTCGTGGCCACCGCCTTTGGTTTTGCGCTGCTGGCCCCTAGCCAATGGTTGATGGCTTTTGCTGCTGGGGCTGCATTGCTGCCGGTGTTTCAGCTGACCAAGGCCGGGCTGAATCTAAATAAGCCAGCGAAGTCTTTGCCTAACGGCTCAAAGTCCTAGATTGGCATCCTGAGTTATACAATAAACATTAATAAATTCGTTAAGGGTTGAGGTATGACTTTGCGCGCGAGTGACATTATTCCCATTAGTGAGGCGCGAGCCCGCCTCACTGAGCTGGCCGAAGACGTTGTAGGTAGCGGGGCCGAGAAGGTACTCACTAAAAATGGCGCCAGCTATGTAGCGCTTGTGGATGCAAAAAAGCTCGATTACTACCACGCCCTAGAGCGCGAGCATGCAGGCTTAGTTCTACTGGCAGAGGCCGAAACCGCACTTGCGCAAGTGATTGCGGGTCCGCGCTTGTCATCGACTGAACTCGACAAGTTGTTTGCAGACTGATGCAGCGGTCGGTCAACGCGCAGGTGAGTGCTGCACCTCACTTTGCCGCGAGCCTGCTGGCTGTACATGCTTTTATGTTGGCGCAAGATGCTGCCAGTGCGCCTGCACGACTGGCGCAGCTCAAACGTGATTTGCGTGAGATGAAGACGCTGCTTGCCTGGTCTCCGGCCGGTGGTCGCCCCGCGCGTTTCTTAAGGCCAAATTCGGCGCAGGCTAGTCTGCGTCTGGCAGCGGTGCAGCAGCTGGCACAGTGTGCGGGCTTATCCCAGCTGCGCGAGTACGTGATCGGACCTCACGTTGTCCTCTATGCCCACTCAGACGCTGAGGTCGTTCTGCTCTCGCTCAAGCACTACCGACAACTGACCTACATCACGCGCCAATGAGTACTGCTGTTCACGAAGGCAGCTTGAGGCAACAAAAAACCCGCTATGCCTTTGAGCATGCGGGTTCTGAGGGTTCCTGACACTGTCTGAAACCGAAAAATGG
>CANFSO010000112.1 GCA_947449895.1 Comamonadaceae bacterium | reverse complement strand
GCCATATTTGCAACCACTCGGACAACCAAGGCCGCTACGCGTACAACAAGCAACCCAATGTCGCCTACTGGAATCTCTTTTGTTTGGGGCAGGCACTGCTGCCTCTGATTGAAAACCAAGAGCACGCCCTGGCTGCGCTGGAGTCGTACAAAACAGTCTTCCCAAAGGCATTAGAAAATCGCCTGTGCGCCAAGCTCGGTTTGGCTGATGATGCAGCGCAAAACGACGACAAAGTGTTGATCGAAAGCACGCTGAAATTACTGGCAGCGCATCAAATTGACCACACCATTTTTTGGCGGCGTCTGTGCGACTTTTCAACCCCAACAGGCCGCGAGTCGGTGCGTGATCTCTTTCTGGATCGAGCGGCTTTTGAGGCTTGGGCGTCACCCTACGCGGCTCGTCTTGCCCAGCAAGATCTTCGTGCCAGTGCCGCACAGATGCGCCGCAGCAACCCCAAGTTCGTGTTGCGCAACCACCTTGGCGAGCAGGCCATTCGCGCCGCGGGCGTTCAAGACTATTCAGAAGTTGAGACACTGTTACATGTGCTGCAAACCCCATTTGACGAGCATGAAGACATCACAGGCCACCAAGCGCTGGCGGATTTTCCGCCTGACTGGGCTGCTGGTATTGAGATCAGCTGCAGTTCGTAAAATCACTACCCAAGAGGAATTCTCATGACCTACAAAATTGAAAAAACCGAAGCCGAATGGAAAGCCCTGCTGGCCGAAAAGGGCGCAGAGCCTGCTGCATTTGACATCACGCGGCACGAGTCTACAGAACGCGCCTTCACCGGCAAATACGAAGGCAACAAGGCCGACGGCACTTACGCTTGCATCTGCTGCGGCAAACCGCTGTTTGACGCCGCTACCAAATACGAGTCTGGCTCAGGTTGGCCCAGCTACTTTGCACCGCTGAATGGCGACGCGGTTGAAACCAAAGTCGACCGATCACTGTTTGGTGAGCGTGTCGAGGCACACTGTCCTGATTGCGGATCACACCTTGGTCATGTGTTTGAGGACGGCCCGGCACCCACCGGTTTGCGCTATTGCATGAACTCAGCTTCGCTGGATTTCAAGCCAAAATAAAAGGTAAAGGTAAAGGTAACGACAGAGCCCTGCTGAAAAACTTTACCAACTGACGCCCAACCCTCTAATTGCGCCATCCATAATCACGCCATGAAAATTTTGTTCGACTTTTTGCCGATTGCCCTTTTCTTTGGCATGTTCAAGTACGCAGAGGGCAACCGTGACTGGGCTGCTGCGGTGGCGACCGACTGGCTCGGTTTCATGGTCGCTGGGGGCATGGTCGGACCAGCCGAAGCGCCCGTGTTGTTAGCCACGGTGGTGGTGATTGTGGCCACGCTGGCGCAAATTCTCTGGCTCAAAATAGCCGGCAAAAAAGTGGACACCATGCTCTGGGTCAGCCTCGGGCTGGTCACGCTTCTGGGCGGCGCCACCATTTACTTTCACAGTGAGAGCTTCATCAAGTGGAAACCGACAGTGCTGTACTGGGTCATGGGCGGGGCTTTGCTGGTGGGACAGCTGGTCTTTAAAAAGAACGGCATCAAGTCCATGATGGGCGCGCAAATGAGCCTGCCGGATGCCATCTGGCAACGCGTCAATCTCAGCTGGGTTGCCTTTTTTGCCGCTATGGGGGTTCTCAATCTCTGGGTCGCATTTAACTTTTCAACCAGCACTTGGGTTAACTTCAAGCTGTTCGGTGGTCTCGGTCTGATGTTTGTATTTGTGGCCCTCCAAGCGCTGTACTTGAACAAGTACATCAAACCGGATTCAGCCCCATGAACCAAACCACTGCGCCCCTGCTGCCGACAGTCATGGCCATTGAGGCTCAGCTCCGGACTGATTTGCAGCCAACTGAGTTGCAGGTCATTGACGAAAGCGGCGCCCATGCGGGCCATGCTGGTGCCAACGCAGAAGGTTTTGGCACGCATTTCCGCGTGCGCATTGCCAGTGAACTTTTTAAAGGCAAGAGCCGGGTTTCCCGGCACCGGCTTGTGTATGATTCACTGCAAAATTTCATCGACCAAGGCCTACACGCTTTGGCCATAGAGATCATCGACAAGCCTTGATTCTGGATGGCCCGCTTGAGTTTGTCGCGCTTGACACTATCTGGTGTTTTGTCTTTCCACCCGTTTTTTAACTTATTTCATCTTTCACGATCGTAAGGATTCCGCATGCAAAAAAATCTAATTTTGGCGACGACTCTCACTTGCTTGATGACACTTGGCGCAACAGCTGCGATGGCACAAAACGTCGCCATCGTCAACGGCAAAGCGGTGCCTAAAACCCGGATCGACTCACTGGCACAACAAATTGAAAGCAGCGGTCGGCCGATCACGCCTGAAATGCAGGGCCAATTGCGCGAAGAAGTGATTGCCCGCGAAGTCTTCATGCAAGAAGCCGACAAGCTGGGTTTGGCCGCCACGGACGACTTCAAGGTGCAGATGGAACTGGCACGTCAGACCATTCTGATTCGTCAACTCTTCAATGACTTCCAAAAGAAAAATCCGATCACGGACGCCGATCTGAAAGCTGAGTACGACAAGTTTGCAGCAGCCAACGGCGGCAAAGAATACAAGGCGCACCACATCTTGGTCGAAAAAGAAGCCGAAGCCAAGAGCATCATTGCGAACCTGAAAAAAGGCGGCAAGTTTGAAGACATCGCCAAAAAGCAGTCTAAAGACACCGGCTCTGGTGCCAATGGCGGCGACCTCGATTGGGCCAACCCCAGCAGTTATGTCCCTGAGTTCAGCGCAGCCCTGCTCAAGTTGAACAAAGGCCAACTGACACAAGAACCCGTCAAGACACAGTTTGGCTTCCATGTGATCCGTGTCGACGATGTACGTGACGTCAAGCTGCCAGCCTTTGAAGAGGTCAAGCCGCAAATTTCTCAGCAAATGCAGCAAGAAAAGCTAGGCGCTTTCCAGCAAAACCTGCGCAGCAAAGCCAAGGTCGAGTAACCCGACTTGTTGCTGCCATCGCAGATCACAGCGGTTCAGTTTGCGGGCCACAAGGCCCTGCAGCTGACCACACGCCATGGCAAGGCCGTGGTCGCTTTGCAGGGTGCCCATGTGTTGTCTTGGGTGCCCAATGGTCAACGCGATGTTTTTTGGCTGTCACCGACCTCATTGCCGGAACCAGCCGCTATTCGCGGGGGCGTGCCGGTGTGTTGGCCGTGGTTCGCCAAGCAGGGCCAAACCAGCAGTGCCGCCCAGCACGGCCCCGTGCGCAACTTAACTTGGCAGATCAGCGCTATTCACAGCAGCAGCGACGACGACGTTTCATTGAGCTTTGAGCCGATCTTTCAGACCCAAAGCCTCACTCTCGCGGCTGGCGTTCCTGCCGGGTTGCACGTCAGACTTTCCATCACACTGGGGGATACGCTCCACCAAACACTGCAAACGTTCAACCATGGCAGCGCTCCGTTTGTGTTGTCACAAGCATTGCACAGCTATTACGCCGTCAGTCAAGCCCAGCAGGTGTCTATTGAAGGCCTACAAGGCCTGACCTACACCGACCGTCTGCGCGATTTAAAACAAGATGTGCAGGGCACGCCATTTGCGCTAGGCCAAGCCTGCGACCGGACCTATCAACACAGCTTAGACAATCCCGTGGCGCGCAAGCATTGCTACACACTGTTGGATCCTGACTGGCAACGCAACATCACCATTGATGTGGAAGGCAGCCAATCTGTTGTGGTGTGGAACCCGGGTCAGGTCAACGCCAGCAAGATGGACGACGTCCCTGACGACGGCTGGACAGACTTCATGTGCATTGAAGCGGCGAACGCCGGACCGGACGTGATTCACTTGCAGCCTGGTGATGCTCATACGTTAATTCAGCACGTGAAATTGAAACTGGCCTGTTAATTGCGTGAGATGGCAGGGCAGCAGCCAAAGCCATCTCATTCATTTTTCAGGAAGCAGAATTCATGACAAGTCTGGTCAAGCGACTTCAAAGTTCGCCAAAAATCACCGTGTTGCGTGCAGTTTTTTCTGCCATCGTGATGGTTGTAGCCGCCGTCGGCAACCCAGCCTATGCAGAGTATCCAGAACGCAGTATCCAGCTTGTGTTGTCTTTTCCGCCGGCCGGTGCATCGGACATTCTGGCGCGCGCGATTGGCCAAAAAATGTCGGAGGCCCTAGGCCAAAACGTGATCGTTGAGAACAAGCCCGGCGGGGGCGGCATCATCGGGCTGACGTATGCAGCCAAGGCCGCGCCCGATGGTTACACGCTCTACTTGGCAGCCGTCACCAACGTGGCCATTGCCGCTGCGGCTTATTCGCCCAAGCCGGTGCATCTGATCAAAGACTTCATTCCCGTCGCCGGCATTGCAACCGTGCCGCACATGCTGGTCGTACCGGCGTCGCTGCCGGTTCAAAACGTTGGGCAGTTGATCAGTTTGTTCAAGGCTTCCCCAGGTAAATACAACTTTGCATCGCAAGGTTCAGGCACCTTGTCGCACCTGGAGTCAGAGGTCTTCATGACGACGGTGGGCCTTGACTTGGTGCACGTGCCCTACAAAGGAAGTTCGCAGGCCTTACCGGACTTGATGTCTGGGATTTCGAACATGATGTTCGACAGCATTCCGGCCTCCATGCCGCACGTCAAATCGGGCAAGTTGCGTGTGTTGGCGGTGGCGTCAAGCAAGCGCATGAGCTTGCTGCCGAATGTGCCCACAGTCGATGAAAGTGGTGTCAAGGGATTTGAAGCGAACAACCTGTTTGGCATTGCTGCACCCAAAGGCACGCCAGCACCGGTGCTGGCCAAGCTCGCCAAAGCCATTCAGTCGTCCTTGAGTTCGCCCGATCTCAAGGAGCGCATGCAAGCGCAAGGCGTTGAGTTGAAGTTCACATCTGGAGAAGACTTTGCTCCGCTGATCGAGCGTGAATTCCGAATTTGGGGCAAAGCCGTCGAGATGGCGAAGGTCAAGCTAGACTGACAACCTTGCTCAAAAATAAAGAGACCTTCCCGCATGGCAAAAGACGCTTCCGCTTTCTGGCAATTCCCCTACACCTCACAACGCATGCCGCTGTTGGCTCGCAACGTTGTCAGCACCTCTCAGCCCTTGGCGGCTGCGGCGGGATTGCTGATGCTTGCACGCGGCGGCAACGCCGTGGACGCCGCCTTGGCCACCGCCATCACGCTGACAGTGGTCGAGCCCTGCATGAACGGCATTGGCGGCGATGCTTTCGCCATCATTTGGGACGGCCAGCGAATGCACGGACTGAATGCATCAGGCCGCGCACCCCAGCGCTGGACGGCTGAGCATTTTGCAAAATACGATGCCGTGCCGCTACGTGGCTGGGACTCGGTCACTGTTCCTGGCACAGTGTCGGCTTGGCGCGCCTTGTCAGACCGCTTCGGCAAGTTGCCATTTGCCGATTTATTTGAACCCGCCCTGCGCCATGCTCGGGATGGCTTCATGGTCTCGCACACGGTGCACCGGCAGTGGCAAGCCCAAGTGGCCGAATTGCTGCCGCAACCGGGTTACCGCGAGGCCTTTGCACCGCAAGGCCGCGCGCCTTTGCCGGGCGAGCTTTTCCGCAGCCCGGGACAAGCCAACACACTGCAGCGCATTGCTGCGAGCAAGGGCGACGATTTTTACCACGGTGAATTGGCCAAGGCCATTGCCGACCACGCCCGCAACACGGGCGGTTTGATTGACGAAGCTGATCTGGCGGCGCACCAAGCTGATTGGGTCGACCCAATATCGGTGCGTTACCGTGACGTCGAACTGCACGAAATTGGGCCCAGTGGCCAAGGCATCGGTGCACTCATGGCACTCGGCATGTTAGAGAACTTTGACCTCAAAGCCGCCGGTCTGGATTCAGCGCTGACGCAGCATCTGCAAATCGAAGCCATGAAGCTGGCCTTTGCCGACTTGCATGAATACGTGGCTGATCCCAAAGCCATGTTGGATGTCACAGCAACCGACTTGCTCAAACCAGCTTACCTGAAGCAGCGCGCCAGCTTGATCAACCCCGAGCGCGCAGCACCAGCCAAGCCAGGCTCACCGCACAACGGCGGTACGGTTTACCTGACCGCCGCTGACGAAAACGGCATGATGGTCTCGTTCATTCAGTCCAACTTCAAGGGTTTTGGTTCAGGTGTGGTGGTGCCGGGTACCGGCATTGCGCTGCACAATCGCGGTTCGGGTTTCAGCCTCAAAGCGGGCCATCCAAACCAAGTGGCACCGGGAAAGCGGCCGTTTCACACCATCATCCCAGGTTTCTTGACGCAAGGCGGTGCACCACTCATGAGCTTTGGCGTGATGGGTGGCTCCATGCAAGCACAAGGGCATCTGCAGGTAACTGCCCGTGTGGCAGACCACGGGCAAAATCCACAAGCCGCCAGCGATGCACCGCGCTGGCGCGTCATGGACGACAACGTCACCATCGCAGTCGAATGGAACTTCCCACAAGACGCGATTGATGGTTTGATCGCGCGTGGTCATGTGGTTCAAGTGGCGCCGCGTTTCAACACCGAATTTGGTTGCGCTCAGATGGCCATGAAGGTTGAGCACGGCTACATCGCGGCGTCAGACCACCGCAAAGACGGCTACCCAGTCGGGATGTGATCAAGCCGTCAAACTAAAAAGCCCTGCCTAGCATTTGCTAAGCAGGGCGCTCCTGTTGATTCCGCTGAGTTTTTTTAGTTGACGACGATCTTGCGATCACGAATCAGGGTCGCCCACTTGGTCTTGTCATCTGCCACCATCTTGCCCATTTGCGCTGGTGTGCTGCCGGTTGGCGTCGCACCCAAAAAGGCCAAGCGCTTGACCATTTCAGGGTCTTGCAAGGCAGCGTTAAAAGCGGCATTGACCTTGTTGATCGCCTCGGCAGGGGTGCCGTGTGGCGCATAAATACCGAACCAGTTACTGACGTCAAAACCTTTCAAGCCCTGCTCGCTGAGCGTCGGTGCATCCGGTAAAAACGGCAGTCGTTCTGGGCTGGTCACGCCGATGACTCGGAGCCTGCCCTCTTTGATGTTGGCCTGTGAAGTGACGTAGTTGTCCATCAGCATGTGCACTTGGCCCGACATCATGTCGTTGAACACCAACGCAGTGCCACGGTAAGGAATGTGCGTGATGAAAACATTTGCCTGCGCCTTGAACAACTCACTGCTGAGGTGGCTGTTCGTGCCATTGCCGCTGGAGCCGTAGTTCAGCTGACCCGGTTTGGCCTTGGCCAAGGCGATGAACTCAGCCAGATTTTTGGCTGGAAAATTACCCGGCACCACCAACACACTGGCAGTTTTGGCAACGTAGACCACCGGCTCAAAATCACGCACCACATCGTAAGGAATGGTCGGGTTGATGATGGGCCCAATGGAGTGCGTGCTGCCAGTTCCAATCAGCAAGGTGTAGCCATCGGCCGGTGACTTGGCCACCACGGCAGAACCAATGGTGCCACCAGCGCCGGCTCGGTTGTCAATCACAATCGGCTGGCCTAAGTGTTCCGCTGCTTTGATGCTGATAGCGCGAGCCAGAATGTCAGTCGCGCCGCCGGGTGGAAACGGCACGACAAGACGCACTGGTTTGGCCGGGTAAGACTGCGCAGCAGCCCAACCCGTGACCATCGCCAAGCTGATGCATGCCACTAAATTTAAATACTTACGCTTCATAAATTAACGACCCTTGAAACGAGTTGAATCAAAAACGATTCAACTTTCAAAGAATACTAACGCAACAAGCGTGCCGCATTTGAAGCGATCAACCCACCCACTTCCGGGCATTGCGCCAAATTTGCATCCATGGGCTAAAGTCGTTCAAGTTGGCGTCAGTCCAGCTCATCTGCACATTGCGGAAAACCCGCTCAGGGTGCGGCATCATCGCGGTGAAGCGGCCATCTGCCGTGGTCACCGCCGTGAGTCCGCCGGGGCTGCCGTTCGGATTCGCCGGATAAGCTTCGGTCGGTTGGCCGAGGTGGTCGGAGAAGCGCATCGCTGCAATCGCTTTAGCCGCATTGCCGCGACGAGAAAAGTTGGCAAAGCCTTCACCGTGGGCCACGGCAATCGGCAGACGCACACCCGCCATGCCTTGCAAGAAAAGACTCGGTGAGTCCAGAACCTCGACCTGGCCCAAACGGGCTTCAAAGCGCTCGCTGAGGTTGGTGGTGAAGCGCGGCCACGCGTCGGCACCGGGAATGATGTTGGCCAATTCAGCGAACATCTGGCAGCCGTTGCAAACACCGAGACCGAAAGTGTCGGGGCGTGCAAAGAAAACTTTGAACTCCTCGGCCAACACCGCGTTGAACAAGATCGAGCGGGCCCAGCCGATACCGGCGCCAAGCGTGTCACCGTAGCTGAAGCCGCCACAAGCCACCACGCCTTGGAAGTCCTTCAGTTTGGCGCGGCCGCTTTGTAAATCAGTCATGTGGACGTCGCAGGCTTCAAAACCGGCGAGCGTGAAGGCGTAAGCCATTTCAACGTGTGAGTTGACACCTTGCTCGCGCAGAATCGCCACGCGCGGGCGCGACAAATTCAACGCCGCTGCGGTGACTGTTGGCTGGAATGAGTCTGGCAGGTAAACATGCAAACCCGCGTCTTGCGGGTCGCCAACGGACGCATGCTCAGCATCAGCACCCGCCGGGTTGTCGCGCTGCTGGCAAATCTTCCAGCTGACAGCGTCCCAGACTTGATGCAGGTCTTGCAGCTTGGCGCTGAAGACGGCTTTGGTGTCGCGCCAAACTTGAATTTGACCTTTGCCCACCTCGAGTGCGGCGTGTTGCGGTCGGGTCTTGCCAACAAAGTGGCTGAACTTCGACAAGTCGTGCTGACGCAGCACCTGCATCACTTCATTGCGGGCCGCTGTGCGGACTTGAATCACCACGCCCAACTCTTCATTGAAGAGGGCTTTGAGCGTCAGTTCGTCGCGGCGCGCGCTGACCTGCATGGCCCAGTTTTTACTGTCTCCCGTGTCCATG
>CANFSO010000111.1 GCA_947449895.1 Comamonadaceae bacterium | reverse complement strand
GATGCCACGGGTGAAACCAAGCGTTGTATTCAAACGCTGCGACTTTCTGCCGAAGAAGCCCGCCGCATGGTAGGTGACGTGATCCCCTTGGACGGGGCACCTGGGCAGGTCGACCGCATGGGTTTCACCATCCGGGTTCCGCTGGGGGTGGTGGTGGCCGTGACGCCGTTTAACTCGCCACTCAACACCGTGACGCACAAAGTGGCCCCGGCATTTGCGGCGGGCAATGCGGTCATTCTCAAACCCTCTACCCAAACCCCTTTGACCGCGTGCAAGCTAGCCGAGGTGCTGATCGAGGCCGGCATGCCGAAAGGATTTTTGTCGGTTCTGCACGGCAGCGCCGAGGTGGTGAAGCATCTGCAAGACGATGAGCGTGTTCGATTTTTTGCGTTCACAGGCAGCACCGAGGTGGGGCGAAAAATCCAACAAGCCGCAGGCTTACGCCGCACACAGATGGAGTTGGGGTCGATCGCTTTCACCATCCTCTGCGATGACGCCAAACTCGATGTGGCATTACCGAAGGTGATCAACGCGGGCTACCGAAAAGCCGGGCAAGTCTGCACCTCTGTGCAGCTCTTGCTGGTGCACGAGTCCTTGCAAGCGGAGGTCGAGGCCAAGCTGACGCCGCTGGTTCAGGCTTTGCAATTTGGCGACCCGCAAGACCCCAAAACGTTCGTGGGGCCCGTGATCAGCGAGGGTGCCGCCGTCCGCATCGAAGCATGGGTCAATGAAGCCATCGCCGCTGGCGCCCGTCGTTTGGTGGGCGGCCCACGCCAAGGTGCGGTGATCCCGCCAACCTTGCTGACGGACATCAACGCCAGCATGCAGGTCGGATGCTGCGAGATTTTTGGACCGGTCGTTTGCATCGTGCCTTTTAAGACGCTGGACCAAGCGATCGATCGCGTGAACGCGACACCGTTTGGCTTGGCCACGGGGCTGTTCACCAACCGGCTCGGCGACGCGCTCAAGGCAGCGCAGAAAATCGAAGTCGGTGGGGTTCACATCAACGAGACCTCCAGCTCGCGGGTTGACCTGATGCCTTATGGTGGATCGAAGGACAGCGGCTTTGGTCGCGAAGGTCCGCATTATTCCGTGCGCGAGATGACAGAAGAGCGCATCATCACGATCACCACCTGAACCCTCTAAAGGAAAAAGCAGACATGGCAAAAATGAAGGGTGGCGAACTGATCGCCGAATACCTTGTTCAGGAAAAAGTGCCTTATGTGTTTGGCATCTGCGGCCACGGTAACGTGGGCATTCTGGATGCGCTCTATGACGTGCGCGACAAGATCAAGCTGGTTTCGCCGCGGCATGAGCAATGTGCCGGTCACATGGCCGATGCCTACTTCAGGGTCAAGCACAAACCTGTGGTGACGCTGACGTCGACAGGCCCCGGCTCGGCCAACATGGTGATGTCGCTGGCCACTGCGCTGTCCGACTCATCAGCCTTCATGGCGATCACCTCTAACGTGCCGACTTCGCAACACAACCGGGCACCTTTCCAAGAGCTCTACACACACAACCAGGCCGACTTCGCGCAGGTGCTCCGACCGGTGGTGAAGCGCGCTTTTCAACCCACGCGGGTCGACATGTTGCCGCTGGCTTTAAGGCAGGGCATGGACACCATGGTCACCGGTCGACCAGGCCCGGTGAACATCGACATTCCCTACAACGTCTATCAGGAAGAGGCCGATGTCGAGCTGCCGCCGCCGTCGCACATTCACCGGGCACATCGTCCCGGTGCGAGTGATTTAGACGTCGCGACCACATTGGACTTGCTGGCTGCTGCACACCACCCCGTGTTGTTCATCGGCCATGGCGCGACCTTGTCTGAAGCCGGCCCAGAGATCACGGCGTTGGCTGACCGCTTGGGCATCCCCGTCATCACGTCGCCGAACGGCATGGGCTGCATTTCGGGCGAGCACCCGTTGGCGCTGGGTTTCATTGGACGCAATGGCGCCTACCCGGCCAACGAGGCGGGTCGCCGAGCCGATCTGGTGATCACGCTGGGCACCCGGTTTGATGACCGCAGCTCATCCAGCTGGCAGCCGGGTTACTCTTGGAATTTTCCGAAAACCCAGTTGGTGCATGTTGACATTGACCCGCAGGAGCTGGGCCGCAACTACCCGCCCACGCTCGGCATCATTGCTGACATCAAAGTTTTCACACAGCAGTTGCTGACAGCACTGCCGCAACGCCCCGGCATTGAGGCCAGCCGCTATGCGCCGTGGCGGGTGCAAGTTCAGGGCTGGCAAGCGGAATGGGAAGCCTTTGTGCGGCCGCACTTCGGTGATTCAACCAACCCTCTGCGGCCTGAGTTCGTGGTTGGCACCTTGCAAAAAATATTACCTGACGACGTGATTTTGGCGCTGGATTCCGGCGTTCACCACAACTGGTTCATGCAGTTCTGGAAATCCAAACGTCCCCAGAGCATGCTCAACAGCTGGGGCTATTCATCGATGGGCTTCGGCGTCTGCGGCGTCATGGGCGCACAACTGGCAGCACCTGACCGTCCTTGTGTCGCGGTGGTCGGCGATGGCGGTTTCACCATGGCCCCCTACGTTTTGTGCACTGCGGTCGAATACAACTTGCCGGTGGTCTGGATTGTCTGGAACAACTTTGCTTGGGGCGCGATCCGCGACATTCAGCACGGGCTGTTCAATGGTCGTGAAATCGGGACAGCCTTTTACAAAGGCGAAACCGGTGAGCGCTACAACCCAGACTTCGCCGCTTGGGCCCGAGCCTGCGGTGCCGATGGCTACACCGTCACGCGCCCGAACGAGTTAGGCCCCGCCGTGGAGCAGGCCTTGCGCAATAAACGCCCCTGTGTGATTGACGTGCACGTGGACGCAGATGTTCGGCCCCCCTCGACAGGGACTTGGCAACTGCCTCCGATCGCTTACAAAGAACCTGTGTATGGAAAACCGTTCGTCGCCTGAAATGGGGCGATAAAGCAGAAAACAAAAAGTGAAATTAAAGGAGATGCAAGTTAAACCCGATCTACGCCCGCTTGCGGGCATTCGTGTTCTCGACATGAGTCGTGTTTTTTCTGGCCCATGGGCGACTCAGCTTTTGGGCGACCTAGGCGCGGAGGTGATCAAAGTGGAGCAGCCCGGAAGGGGTGACGACATGCGTCGGCTCGGTCCGCCATTCCTTAAGGACGGTAAGGGCGCCCCGACGCAGGAATCCTCGTATTTCCTGAGCACTAACCGCAACAAGAAGTCGATTGCTATCGATGTTTCATCCAAGACGGGACAAAAAGTCATTCGCGAGTTGGCAGCGATCTCCGACGTTTTCATCGAGAATTTCAAGGTGGGAAACCTCGCCAAATACGGGCTTGACTATGCGTCGATCGCCAAAATTAATCCCCGCATCGTCTACGCATCAATCACTGCTTTCGGACAGACAGGACCGCATCGTCACCGCTTAGGCTATGACACGCTGTTACAGGCAATGTGTGGCCTGATGAGCGTGAATGGTCATCCCGATGATGTCCTTGGTGGGGGGCCGCTCAAGGTCGGTATGGTGCTCTCCGATATGGTGTCGGGCATGTATGCTGCCCTTGCAATCCAGTCCGCACTTTATGCACGGGACGCCAAGGGTGGGGTGGGCGCACCAGGTCAATACATCGATATTTCTATGTTCGACGCACAATTGGCGGCGATGTCGCACCAGGCCATGCACTACCTCGTATCGGGGGAAAACCCGCAACGCTTTGGCAACGGTGCGCCCTCCGTTTCGCCCTCGAATGCCTTTGCATGTAGCGACGGGCACATCGTCATGGTTGCTGGTAACGACTTACAGTTCCGAAAACTGTGCAGCGTCATAGGTCGGGACGCGTTAGCAGATGACCCGCGGTTCACCACCAACGGTCAGCGCGTGGTTCACCGTCGTGCGCTCATGGATGAACTCAGGCCAGTGTTCGCAGACCGCCCCCGTGAGGACTGGTTGCAAACCCTTGGCCTTGCGGGCCTGGTGGCTGGACCGATCAACGAGATGTCCGATGTGTTCGCTGACCCACAAATTGAGGCGCGAGGCTTGGTGGTGCAGGCCCCCCACGCAAGCGGCGGCACCGTGCCGCTGATCGCTTCGCCGATGCGTATGTCAGCGACGCCACTTGATATTTACACGGCGCCGCCAACCAGTGGCGAACATACATATGAAGTTTTATCTTCGCTGTTGAATATGCGTGAGGACGAAATTCGCGCCATGCAATCCGAATCGGCTGCGACCTAGACTTTGATCACAGAGCAAAAAACAAGGAGAGCTAGTATGAAAAGTTGCAAAATTTGGATCCAATTTGCGCTATTCGGGCTGCTGGCGCATGGCGCATGGGCCACAGCCCAGGACAGCCATGGGACGACCCGCATACTGGTTCCGTTCGTGGCAGGCGGTGCGACCGACATCGTTGCGCGCCAACTTGCGCTCAAGCTGGGAGACATGTGGGGGACGACTGTTATTGTGGAGAATCGCCCTGGGGCCGCTGGAACAATTGCATCACGCCAGCTGGTGGGCTCAGCTCCGGATGGAAAGACGCTGATCATGGTGACCAGCGGTCATGCGATCAACGAGCTAATTTATGACAAGTTGCCGTACAGCACGTTGAAAGACTTCACCCCCATCACGCAAGTGACGGAGATTGCCAACGTTCTGCTGGCTAAACGTGACGCTCCCCTCAAGACGGTGGCCGACGTCATCGCGACTGGCAAGGCCAAGCCCGATGCCTTGACTTACGGTACGGCAGGTGCCGGAACCTCCGTCCATTTGGCGGGGGAACTGTTTTCTGCGCTGTCCGGTGTGAAGATGACGCCGGTGCACTTTAAAGGCGATGGCGAGTCCATCGTCGCACTGGCTGGTGGCCACATTCCACTGAGCTTCAATACCATCCCTGGGGCTCGAACCATGATCAACGCCGGCACGGTGCGTCCTATCGCGGTGACCAGTTCGACTCGCTCCGAGGCGTTCAAGGAGGTGCCGACGATCGCAGAAGCGGGGCTCTCGAGCTACGTGGTGAGCAACTGGTTTGGCGTGTTGGGGCCCGCCAATATGGATCCGGCCATCGTCGCCAAGCTCAACACAGACATCCGCAACGCATTCGCGGACCCGGCGACAGCAAAAAAACTTGAGGATTCTGGAATTGCTGTCAAGACTGGTAGCGCCAAGGATTTCGACAGTTTGATCCGCAACGATATTACGAAATGGCGTCCGATCATCGCCAAGCTAGGGCTACGCGGTGCTAATTAATAACAAGGTCTCTAGCGGACAGCAAGTGAGGGGATTTTCATGAACTGGCTACGTGACCGCAGTATTGCCATCGTGGGCTGCTCTCAGTTGCCCTCCGTGCGCAGAAGCGGAAAGACGGCGCTTGAACTGGGCGCGGAGGTCACCGCGCTATTGCTCAAACAGTGCAGTATGGAGCGTCGGCAGGTCGACGGGCTGGCCACTACATTGGCCAATTCTGAAGCGGGTAACGCTTTCTGGACCAGCGTGATCTGCGAAACCTTGGGTTTGTCGGTGCGCTGGGCCCAGGTCACTGACATCGGCGGTTGTTCGGTGGGCGGCAACATTGCGCGGGCCGCTGCTGCGATTCACAGCGGATTGTCTGAGACTGTTCTTTGCCTTGCTGCTGATGCACCTTCGACCAAGTTCTCGACGGTCCAGAGCGGCTACAGAGCTGAGTTTTTTGACCCCTTCGGCTACGGGTTACCGGTCTCGTTCGGACTCTTAACGTCGGCCTATGCGGCACGCCATGGCCTCCCTGAAAAAGCGATGGCCAAACTCGCCGTGGCACAGCGTAACGGAGCCATGCTGAATGAAAATGCCTGCGAGGCGCTGCGCACGCCGCTGACGGAGCGTGACTATCTTGACTCGCGAATGATCTCGGATCCGCTGCGGTTGCTCGACTGCGTGATGCGCTGCGATGGCGCAAACGCTTTCATGGTGATGTCAACTGAGAGGGCGCGAGCGTTAGGCTTTAAACGTTTCGTTCATCCGATCGCATACCGTGAGTGCATCAACTTTGATCCACGCGGCGATATCGAAGACATCACGGTGACAGGATTTTCTGAGGTGGGACCTGCAGCCCTCAAGAGTGCGGGCATGGTCGCATCAGATGTGCAATCCTTTCATCCCTATGATGATTTCTACATCGCACTTATCCTGCAACTTGAACAGATCGGATTTTGCAAGACCGGTCAGGCCCAAGATTTCGTCCTGAATACTGATGTGAGCATCAACGGGGACCTGCCCATCAACACTGGCGGGGGACAGATTTCGGCGGGTCAGCCTGGCCTGGCTGGCGGGGGTGTCAACCTCGCAGAGGCCGTGGATCAATTATTGGGCCGCGCAGGCGCGCGCCAATTGCGGCGCGCCAAGAACGCTCTCGTCACGGGTATTGGTGTGATCCAGTATGGTCGCAATTGGGGTTGCAGTAGCGCCTTGGTTTTGGAGGCGGGAGCATGAGTAAGAGCAAGCCGCCAATCACCATTACCGACACAACTGCGCCATTCTGGGAGGGTGTAAAGCATCAGCGTTTGATGCTGCAGTACGACCTGCAGAGTCAGCGTTATCAGTTTTACCCGCGCCCTTTGAGCCTCTTTTCAGAAGGCCCGACCGAATGGCGCGAAGCCTCTGGCTTCGGTACGCTGGTCGCGTTCACTCTGACGCATTTTCCAGCACCCGGTTTTGATGCTGAGCTGCCCTATCTGGAGGGTTTGATCAAGCTTGACGAAGGCCCGCGAATCTTTTCGCCGCTGACAGGTGCCAGCTTGCATGAGCTCATCGTAGGTCAGCGCATGCGCATCGTTTATGGTGTCGGTGGGCATGTTTTCCAATTTCAGCCGAACACAGATTTCATCGATTCAACTATCTCTTTTACTTCCAAGGATTTCATATGAGCAAACAGATCGCACTTGTATTCGGAGGCACACGCGGCATTGGCGCCGCCTGCGTCCATAAGTTGGCAGAGGCCGGCTACGACGTCGCCTATACCTATGTCAGCAGCGCGCCCAACCTGCCGGCCACCATGGGCGGCTCCCGGATCAAAGGGTATGCAGTGGACATTTGTGATTCAGCCCAGGTGGCTCAAGCTTTTGCAGACGTGGCCCGTGACTTTGGTGCCGCGCCTTCCTGCGTGGTTGCTAACGCCGGCATCAATGTGCCGCCAGGTCCCGTGGCGCAATTCAAGCCGGAAGCTTTTCGCCAACTGGTGGAAGTCAACATCGTTGGCGCTTTCAATGTGCTGAGCGCTGCGGCTCAGCATGTGCTTGACGGTGGCAACATCATTGCGCTGACCACATCGATGGTGCGTGTTGGTATTCCGGGCGGTGGTCCGTACACAGCGACAAAGGCAGCGGTCGAAAGTTTGGTGCGCTCTATGGCCAAGGAATTGGCGGGCCGGGGCGTGCGCGTCAACGCTGTCGCACCAGGACCGGTGGACACTGATTTGTTCCGCGCCGGCAAAACCGACGAGGCCAAAGCGAAGGCGGCCGGGATGAGCCCATTCAACCGGATTGGCACACCCGATGAAATTGCGGAGGTCGTGAGCTTCCTCGCGTCTACCAAGGCCTCGTGGATCCACGGTCAAGTGATCCAGCCGAACGGCGGCATGATTTGATGCGCAGGCTGACATGCTCGCGGCAGTTTTTACCAAAAACCTGACGAACCCCGCCTATGGGGCCGCGCGGCTGGGTGCCGAGCGGGCTGCAGCGTTGTTTGGCGCGGATGTCTTGCACTTTGTGCCCAAAAAAGGCGATGACCCGGAAGAGCAGAGCGCGTTGATTGATCTGGCGCTAGCGATGCCAAAGCGGCCCGATATTTTCATCTTTTCGCCTGTCCATGTGAGCTTGGTCGATGCGGCTATTCGGCGAATTGCTGTGGCGGGCATTCCGTTGGTTGGCTTTGTCAATCCGATTGCCGCTGTGCCGAGCGTCAGCTACGTGGGCTCTGATGACTATCAGTTGGCCCAGTCCATCGCCGACTATTTGTTTCAGCATCTGCGCGGACAGGGGCGGGTGTTGGTCGTGACGGGGCATGAAAACTCTTTCACCAGCAAAGAACGACTGCGTGGTTTCAGGGCTGCAGCCCAGCGGTATCCCGGCATTCGCATAGAAGGCGTGTTGGCTGGAGATTACGTACAAGGCTTGGCTCGAGAGCGAACCGCCACGTGGCTCAGTGAGCATCCGCATGTAGACGCTTGTCTTGTGGCCAACGACATCATGGCCATTGGCGTGCTGGAGGCGTTGGATGCAGTCGGTCGCCACGTGCCGGTCGTCGGCGTCAATGCCATACCGCAAGCGATTCATGCCATCGCCGCGGGTCATATGTTGGCCACGGCCGATTTCAACGCCATGCAAATGGCGCACCTTGCGACAGAATGTGCGGTGCGCCACCTGCGCGGCGAAGCGGTGCCCGCCGTCATCAATCTGCCCGTGCACATCGTAGACGGCCGTAATTGTCACGACTGGGACCTGCCTTACGCACAACGTCGCGTGATCACTTTGGCACAACTGAAGGGGCAAACATGACGCAGTTCTTCAAGACAATTTGGGGTCGCGGTTTGCTGATCGCTATGCTGTCCATGTTGCTCGGCTCGGTCAGCGGCGTGATGGCGCAAGACTATCCCAGCAAGCCGATTCGCTTGGTCGTGCCCTTTGCGCCAGCCGGTGCCACGGACATATTGGGACGGATCCTTGCGGAGCGACTGGGGGCGGTGTATGGCCAAAATATCGTGCTGGACAACAAGCCCGGGGCCAGCGGACATGTGGGCGCACAGATCGTGGCCAAGGCGCCGGGTGATGGCTACACGCTGCTGATCGGCACCATTGGCATTCACGCGGCCTACACCAGCTATCGCAAATTGCCCTACAACCCGGGGACGGAGTTGCAGCCTGTCATCGTGATCGGTGAAGCACCCAACCTGGTGCTGGTGCCGGCTAACTCCCCCTACAAGTCCTTCGCTGATTTCTTGGCTGATGCGAAGGCGCATCCGGGCCAGGTCAACTACGCCTCAGCAGGTGCCGGGTCTTC
>CANFSO010000110.1 GCA_947449895.1 Comamonadaceae bacterium | reverse complement strand
GGTCTTGAACTGGCCAGTGCTTGCCATATTCGCGTCGCCGATGAATCTACTTTTTACGCGCTGCCTGAAGGCTCGCGCGGGATTTTTGTGGGCGGCGGTGGCTCGGTGCGCATTCCACGCCTGATTGGCACTGCGCGCATGACCGACATGATGTTGACAGGCCGCGTCTTCAATGCGCAAGACGGTGAGCGCATCGGTCTGGCTCAGTACCTTGTGCCGCAAGGAACGGCTTTTGAAAAGGCTTATGCGCTGGCTGTGCGCATCGCAACGAATGCACCGCTGACTAACTATGCGCTGACCCATGTGCTGCCGCGTATTGCAGAACAACCGGCAGATCAAGGCTTTATGACGGAAGCCATGATGGCGGCGATTGCCCAGAGTGCACCAGAGGCCAAGGAGCGAGTTCGCGCGTTTCTGGAAGGTCGGGCAGACAAGGTTAAAAAAGCTTGATGAGGAAGGCTTGACCCAGCCTCATCCAGGGTTGTAAAAAATAATAAAGACAACAGACACACAAGAGACAAGACAATGAAAGCTCCGACATTTCGCCCGCTGACTTTTGGCGTTACCCGCGTCAACCTGCGGGACGGTGCACCTGGCGTGCACTACCTGAAAGCCGATCAGACGCTGGCGGATTACCCGGTACGGATGACAGATCGTCTGCAGCACTGGGCTGAGACTGCGCCGGATCGCGTCTTCATGGCGCGCCGCGAAAAGCTGGCGGACGGCGGCAGGGGCAACTGGCAAGAGATCAGCTATGCGCAAGCGTGGGCGAGTGCCCGTAGCATTGCTCAAGCCTTGATCAACAGGGGGTTGAACGCCGAGCGACCCGTGGCAATTCTGTCTGAAAATGACTTGGAACATGCGCTGCTGGCCTTGGGTTGTCTGGTGGCGGGTGTGCCGTTTGTCCCCACATCACCGCCTTATTCGTTGATCAGCCAAGACTACGACAAACTGCGCCATGTCCTGAAGACGGTCACCCCCGGATTGGTGTTCGCAGCAGATGCCGCTCGTTACGCAAAAGCCATCACGGCGACCGTTGGCGCTGAGACAGAAGTTATTCTCACGCACGGCGACTTGGGCGATCGTGCCAGCACCGCATTTCAAACACTGCTAGACACCGTGGCGACACCAGAAGTGGATGCCGCGATGGCGGTCACAGGCCCCGACACGATCACCAAATTTCTCTTTACCAGCGGCTCTACCAAGATGCCGAAGGCGGTGATCAACACCCAGCGCATGTGGTGTGCTAACCAGCAGCAAATGATCCAAAGCATGCCCGTGCTGGCCGAACAGCCACTGGTGTTGGTGGACTGGTTGCCCTGGAACCACACCTTCGGGGGCAATCACAATGTCGGCATGGTGATCTACAACGGCGGCACGCTGTACATCGATGATGGCAAGCCGATACCCGCCTTGATGGCCGAGACGCTGCGCAACTTGCGTGACATCGCACCCACGGTGTACTTCAATGTGCCGACCGGTTTTGAGGCCATCTCCAACGCCATGAAGACCGATGCCGCACTGCGCAGCAAACTTTTGTCGCGCGTGAAGATGTTCTTTTATTCGGGGGCCGCGCTGGCTCAGCCGATCTGGGATGGCTTGTATGCAGCCCAGGAAAAAGAAATCGGCGAGCGCATCGTGATGACCACCGGCCTGGGCATGACAGAGTCTGGTCCGTTTGCGATTTTTGTCACCAACCCGAACGTCAAGGCGGGTGACTTGGGTGTGCCGACACCGGGCATGGAACTCAAACTGGTCGACATGGATGGCAAGACGGAAGTGCGCTACCGCGGCCCCAATATCACTCCTGGTTACTGGCGCGCCCCGGAGGAAACGGCCACGCATTTCGACGAGGAAGGCTTTTTTTGTTCGGGTGATGCGGTCAAGTGGATCGATGAAACCGACGTTCATCAAGGGCTTAAGTTTGATGGCCGAATTGCCGAAGACTTCAAGTTGGCCACGGGCACATTTGTCAGCGTGGGTCCACTGCGCGCCAAGATCATTGCGGCGGGCGCGCCCTATATTCAGGACGTCGTGCTGACCGGCATCAACCTCAAGGAGGTCGGTGCGATGGTCTTCCCGACGCAGGCGGTGCGGGCCTTGAGCGGCCTTGATGCATCGGTGCCGATGGCCGATGTGCTGGCCAGCGCGCCCGTCAATGCGCAGTTCCAAAAAATTATCAACGAACTGGCTTTGAACGCCACCGGCAGTGCCAGTCGCATCGCCCGCATGTGTTTGTTGGCTGAGCCGCCCACCATCGACCGCAGTGAAGTCACGGACAAGGGCTCCATCAATCAGCGCGCTGTGCTGATGCACCGCGCAGAAACTGTGGACGCGCTGCATGCGGACAAGTTGCACAGCATTCTGAAACCCATCACGGCTTGAAAGTTAAAACACAATGACAACAAGCAAAGGCTTCTTCTCCCACTTCGACGATGTCTGGATGCTCGACGGCGTGCGCACGCCGATGGTCGACTACTGCGGCGCACTGGGTCATATTTCGCCGACCGATCTCGGCATCAAAGCGGCACGGGCGGTGCTGGCGCGCAGCGGCGTTCCCGGCGAGCACATCGGCGCGGTGATCGCGGGCAACATGGCCCCTGGCGACTTTGACCAATTCTTTTTACCGCGCCATATTGGTTTGTACGCTGGCGTGCCCGTCGAGGTACCGGCCCTGATGGCGCAGCGCATTTGCGGCACCGGGTTTGAGTTGTTTCGCCAAGCCGGCGAGAGCATTCAAAGCGGTGCGTGTGAAGCCGCGCTGGTGGTTGGCACCGAAAGCATGACGCGCAACCCGATTGCCGCTTTCAGTCACCGCACGGGCTTCAAGCTGGGCGCACCGGTCGACTTCAAAGACTACATGTGGGAGGCCCTGAAAGACCCGGCGGCCGGCATCAACATGATCCAGACGGCAGAGAACCTGGCTAAAAAATACAGCATCACGCGTGAGCAGGTCGACGAATTTGCCTCGGCCTCGTTTGCCAAGGCGGTGGCCGCGCAGCAAGCCGGTTTTCATGCGGGTGAGATCGTCCCGGTGACCACCGAAAAGTTCGAGCTGACAGGTTACACATCACGCGGTATCAAGCTGCAAGGAAAAATCACTGAGGTTACTCACGACACGCATGCCCGCATCTCGCCCGTCGAGGTGCTGGCCAAGCTGCGCGCTGTCTACGAAGGTGGCGTGCAAACCGGCGGCAACAGCGCGGCGTTGGTCGACGCGTCGGCAGCCGCCGTGGTGGCGTCAGGCAGCTATGCCAAAACACGCGCTAAAAAACCGATGGCGCGTGTAGTCGCGGTTGCCGTTGTGGGCGTGCCGCCGGAGATCATGGGCATTGGACCGGCACCGGCCATTCGTCTGCTGCTGGAGCGCACCGGCTTGAGGTTGGATCAAATCGGTCGATTTGAAATCAACGAAGCACAGGGCGCGCAGACCTTGGCTGTGGGCCGGGAGCTGGGCTTGGACTTGAGTCTGCTGAACGTCAATGGGGGTGCCATCGCGCTGGGTCATCCGCTGGCCACCACCGGCGTGCGTCTGACCATAACGCTGGCACGAGAACTGCAACGCGCCAACCAACGCTGGGGCATTGCATCGGCCTGTATTGGCGGCGGCCAGGGCATTGCACTGCTGCTTGAAAACCCTGAATACGCTGGAAGTGCGGCATGAAAATCGAAGGACAAACAGCACTCGTCACCGGTGGCGGATCCGGTCTGGGTGAAGCGACCGCGCATGAACTCGCGCGACTGGGCGCTCGCGTCGCAGTGCTCGACGTGAACCTCGCGCAGGCCGACAAGGTTGCGGCAGCTATCAACGCAGCGTATGGCGAAGGCCGCGCAGTCGCCTACCCATGCGACATCACCCACACCGACAGCTTGCAAGCGGCGATCGACCAAGCCGCAGCAGCCCTGGGCCCGGCCCGCATGCTGATGAGCATCGCCGGTATTGGTGCGGCCAAACGGGTGATCGCCAAAGACGGCTCGCCGGCACCGCTGGAAGATTTTGTGCGTGTCATCAACGTTAATTTAATTGGCACTTACAACGTCGCACGATTGTTTGCAGCTGCCTGCGCCAAGCTGGCACCGATGGAAGATGGTGAACGCGGCGTGATGGTCTTCACCGCCTCGGTCGCGGCATTTGACGGCCAAGTGGGCCAGCAAGCCTACAGCGCCTCTAAAAGCGGGGTGGTCGGCATGACCTTGCCGATGGCGCGTGACCTGGCGCAGCACGGCATTCGGGTCTGCACCATCGCACCAGGCCTGTTCGCCACACCGCTGATGAAAACGCTGCCAGAACCGGTGCAGGCGTCGCTGGCCGCCAGCATTCCTTTTCCGGCGCGGCTCGGCAAACCTGAAGAGTTTGCGCAACTGGCCAGCCACATTGTCACCAATGGGCACCTGAATGGCGAAGTGATTCGACTTGACGGTGCATTGCGCATGGCGCCACGCTAAGCCCTCCCAACTTCACTGAAACCCATGACCAAAACCGTCGTTTATGAAGTCAACGTGATGTTCGGCGATTGCGATCCGGCCGGCATCGTGTTCTTTCCGAATTTCTCAAAATGGATGGATGCCTCGTCGCTGAATTTCTTCGTCCAATGCGGCGTGCAGCCGTGGCGTGAGTTGGTCAAAACCACCGGCATCATCGGCACACCTTTATTGGAAATTCATACCAAATTTTCCCGACCAGCGACCTATGGGGAAACGCTTCAAATTCACACCTCGGTGGAAGAATGGCGGGACAAAGTTTTCATCCACAGACATGTGGTCAAACGAGGTGACGACATGCTGTGCGAAGGCACGGAAACCCGGGCTTTTTGCACTCGCCATCCCGAGCATGCCGATCGCATCAAGGCCATTCCCGTGCCTGAATTCATCAAGACGCTCTGCTCTTAAAAGAGCAAGTTTCAGATTTCCCCGCAACGCTAACAAAACTTATCAGGAGACAAAAACCATGAAGAACTTTAAAACGCTAGTTGCGACTGCTGTCGCTGCCTTGGTCACGGGTGCGGCACAAGCCGACATCACCGTCGGTGTGAGCCTGCCTTTGACGGGCCCGGCGTCAGGTCTGGGCATTCCGATGAAAAACCAAATCGCCTTGTGGCCGACCAGCATTGCTGGCGAGAAGATGAAATACATCGTGCTCGATGACGCGACCGATCCTACCAACGGCGTCAAGAACGCGCGCCGTTTTGTGACCGATGAAAAAGTTGATTTGATCATTGGCTCTGCCGCCACACCGGTCGGCATTGCCATGGCCGATGTCGCCATGGAAAGCCAAACGCCACAGCTGCTGGCCACGCCAGCCGCCCTGCCTGCAGGCAAAGATGCCTGGAGCTTTCGTCTGCCGCAATCAAACGCCGTCATGTCGCACGCCATGGTCGAGCACATGAAAAAGCAAGGCGTCAAAACCGTCGGCTTCTTGGGCTACACCGATGCCTACGGTGAAGGCTGGTTGAAAGATTTCACCCCGATCGCCGAAAAAGCTGGTATCAAGGTCATTGCCGCTGAGCGCTTTGCACGCACCGACACGAGCGTCACAGCGCAAGCCCTCAAGCTGACGTCAGCCAACCCGGATGCGATGCTGATCGTCGCCTCTGGCAGCGGCGCGGCCATGCCCCACATGGCGGTCGTTGAGCGTGGTTTCAAAGGCAAAATTTACCAAACGCACGCAGCCGCTACACGCGACCTGATGCGTGTCGGTGGCAAAGTGGTTGAGGGCTCTTATGTGGTGTCCGGCCCGGTGATCGCGCCAGAACAACTGCCTGACAGCCACCCATCTAAAAAGCTGGCCCTTGACTTCGTTCAAAAGTACGAAAAGGTCTATGGTGCGGGCAGTCGAAACCAGTTCGCGGGGCACGCTTACGACGCGGTCATCGTGATGGAAAAAGCCATTCCGATGGCGCTGAAAAAAGCCAAGCCAGGCACGCTGGAATTCCGCACGGCTCTGCGTGATTCGATTGAAACCATGGGCCGAACCAACTTCGCCCACGGCATCATGAGCTGGACCAAGCAAGACCATTGGGGCTACACCAATGAGACCGGTGTGATTGTCAAAGTCGTCAATGGCGACTGGAAAATGGAATAAAACCCTCGGCAGCGTGACCCGCTAGGGCGTCTCGCATGACGCGCTAGCGGGCATGGGATATTTCCTTTTTAGTTTTTAACCAAGGGTCGGTCATGGATACCTCGATCGCCAGCATTCTCTTGCTGGACGGCCTCATCAACGGGTCTATTTACGCCCTGTTGGGGCTTGCCACCGTGCTGGTGTTCACCGTCACGCGGGTTATTTTTATCCCGCAAGGTGAGTTCGTCGCCTATGGCGCGCTGACGCTGGCTATTTTGCAAACCGGAAAAATTCCCGGCACAGTCTGGCTGTTGCTCATTTTGGCCGGCGTCGCTGCCTTGATGGATTTGACCAGCGCTTGGCAGCGGCATCGCAATGCCTTAGAGGCGTTGAAAGCCGGCGTGAAGACGCTGCTCATACCGGGCGTGATCGCTGGCCTCACCGCTTGGGCTGCGCCCCAGCAATATCCATTGATCGTCCAGGCCTTGTTGAGCGTGGCCATCGTCACGGCCTTTGGGCCCTTGGTCTATCGGGTCGCCTATCAGTCCTTGGAAGCGGCCACACCGCTGGTCTTGTTGATCGTCTCGGTCGGTGTGCACTTCGCCATGACAGGGCTGGGCCTGCTGTTTTTCGGCGCGGAAGGCTTTCGCAATCCTTCGTTCTGGGACATTCGCCTGCCGATGGGGCCGGTGGTGTTGACGGGGCAAACCATCATCATCTTCACGGCGTCGCTGGCCTTGATCGTCATGCTGTGGCTGTTTTTTGAGCGCTCTCTGTACGGCAAAGCCTTGCGGGCCACAGCGGTGAATCGCTTGGGTGCACGCTTGATGGGTATTTCATCGCACAGCGCCGGACAACTCACTTTTGCCATGGCGGCTTTGATTGGTGCCTTGTCCGGTTTGCTGATCGGGCCGACCACCACGGTGTTTTATGACTCCGGCTTTCTCATCGGCCTGAAGGGGTTTGTAGCCGCGGTGATCGCCGGTTTGTCGAGCTACCCGGGCGCGCTGCTGGGTGCCTTGTTTGTCGGCATCGTCGAAGCATTTGGTTCCTTTTGGGCCAGTGCCTTCAAAGAGGTGATCGTGTTCACGCTGATCTTGCCAATTTTGCTGTGGCGCTCACTGCAGAGCGGCCATTCTGACGAGGAGCATTGAGATGCTGGCAAGACGTTATGGATTACTGGCACTGGTCATCGCCATCGTGCTGGTGGCGGTGCTGCCGCTGCCTGATTTTTGGATCACGCAGCTCAACTACATTGCCTTGTACAGTCTGGTCGGCTTGGGCTTGGTGCTGCTGACAGGTGTCGCCGGACTGACGTCCTTTGGACAAGCGGCCTTTGTCGGCATCGGCGCTTACAGCACCGCCTGGTTGACACTCAACACGGGCTTGTCGCCCTGGTTGACGCTGTTCATCGGACTCGCCATCACGGGGATTTCGGCGCTGATCGTGGCTGGGATCACGCTGCGCATGTCTGGTCACTTTCTGCCACTGGCCACCATTGCTTGGGGCTTGTCGCTGTACTACCTGATGGGTAATTTGGATGCGCTGGGCAAGTACGACGGCTTGCTGGGGATTCAAACACTATCGCTGTTTGGCATTGATTTGGGCCAGGGCCGTGGCTTCTTTTTGTTCGCCTGGGCGGTCGTGGTCTTGGCGGCGCTGGCGATTCTGCATCTGCTGGACTCGCGTCCGGGCCGGGCCATGCGTTCGCTGCGCACCGGCACCCAGATGGCTGAAGCCATGGGTGTCAACACCCTGCGCTACAAGATCATTATTTTCGTCATCGCCGCGTTGCTGGCATCGGTGTCTGGTTGGCTGTTTGCGCACTTTCAGCGCTCCGTCAATCCATCGCCCTTCGGCCTCAAGATGGGCATCGAATACCTGTTCATGACGGTGGTCGGCGGAGTCGGCTATGTCTGGGGCGCCATCACCGGCGCCCTACTGACCAAGTTGCTGGAAGACCAGCTGCAGGTGCTGTTGCCCCTGTTGATCGGCACCAGCGGCAGCTATGAAACGATTGTTTTCGGCATTGTGCTGGTGCTCACCTTGAAGTTTCTGCCCAACGGTTTGTGGTCACTGGTGGAGCACAGACTGCCACGCCCAGATCGGCCGATGGACTGGTCCAACGCCCCAGCGCTGACCGAACGCAGCAAACCGGTGCATGGCGAACAGGTGCTGGACGTGCAAGCCATTCGGAAACAATTTGGCGGCTTGGTGGCGGTCAATGACATTTGCTTTCAAATCAAGGCAGGACAAATTGTGGGCCTGATCGGACCGAACGGCGCGGGTAAATCCACCACCTTCAACCTGATCACCGGCGTCTTGTCGCTGACCAGCGGCAAGGTGCTCTTCCGCGGTGAAGACATCAGCGGTCTGCGCTCACGCGAGATCGCCAGCCGAGGTATGTCGCGCACGTTTCAACACGTCAAGATGATTCCCGACATGACGGTGCTTGAGAATGTCGCGCTGGGCGCTCATCTGCGAGGTCGCAAGGATGTGGTGTCCGCCATGATCCGCTTGAACCGCGACGAGGAACGTCAGTTACTACGTGAAGCACAGCGCCAGCTGGAACGCATCGGCATGGGTGCTCATCTGCACGAGCAGGCCGGTAACTTGGCCATGGGGCCGCAGCGTTTGATGGAAATCGCCCGCGCTTTGTGCAGCGACCCGGCACTGCTGTTGCTGGACGAACCGGCCGCCGGATTGCGCCACAAAGAAAAGCATGCCTTGGCCGATGTGCTGCGCCAACTGCGCGGTGAAGGCATGAGCATTTTGCTGGTCGAGCACGACATGGACTTGGTGATGGACGTCTGTGACCACTTGGTGGTGATGGAGTTCGGCACCTTGTTGACACAGGGCACACCGCTTGAAATTCAGCAAAGCCCGGCAGTGCGTGCCGCCTATCTTGGCACTGAACATTGAGGACGATTGAGATGACAACGCCACTTCTTCGCGTCCAAAATTTGCGCGCTGGCTACGGCCGTGCCGAGGTCTTGCACGGCATCAGCCTGCACGC
>CANFSO010000109.1 GCA_947449895.1 Comamonadaceae bacterium | reverse complement strand
GTCTATCGCCATGCTCATGTTCAAGAAAATCCTGATCGCCAATCGCGGCGAGATCGCCTGCCGCGTCGCCGCCACAGCCCGCCGCATGGCCATCAAAACGGTGGCGGTTTATTCGGACGCAGATGCCGACGCCAAGCACGTGACGGCCTGCGACGAAGCCGTGCACATTGGCGGCAGCGCGCCCAAAGACAGCTATCTGCGCTGGCAGCGCATCATCGCCGCAGCTAAAGCCACGGGCGCTGACGCGATTCATCCGGGCTATGGTTTTTTGAGCGAGAACGAAGAGTTTGCGCAAGCCTGCGCGGATGCGGGTCTGGTCTTCATTGGCCCGCCGGCGTCAGCCATCAAAGCTATGGGCCTGAAAGCCGAGTCCAAGCGACTCATGGAAAAAGCCGGTGTGCCGCTGGTGCCCGGTTACCACGGCAGTGACCAGAACGCAGCGCTGTTGCAGCGCGAAGCCGACCGCATCGGTTACCCGGTGCTCATCAAAGCCAGTGCCGGCGGCGGTGGCAAAGGCATGCGTGCGGTCGACAGATCCGAAGACTTTGCCGCAGCACTGGCCTCTTGCCAGCGCGAAGCCATCAACAGCTTTGGCGACGATGCCGTGCTGATTGAGAAATACGTTCAGCGCCCGCGTCACATTGAAATTCAAGTCTTCGGCGACACGCAGGGAAACTACGTTCATCTGTTCGAGCGGGATTGTTCGGTGCAGCGCCGGCACCAAAAAGTGCTGGAAGAAGCGCCCGCTCCCGGCATGACCGAGGCCATGCGCCAACAGATGGGCGAAGCGGCGGTGGCGGCTGCGCGCGCGGTGCATTACGTGGGTGCCGGCACGGTGGAATTCATTGTTGAAAACTTAGATGGGGGTGGAACAGCGAATGGATTTACCGCCGGGCCGCCCCAAGGGAAATCAGCCCCCTCGGGGGGCAGCGAAGCACACGCAGTGGCAAGCGTGGGGGCCAATTTCTATTTTATGGAGATGAACACGCGCTTGCAGGTGGAGCATCCGGTGACCGAAGCTATCACGGGGCTTGACCTGGTTGAGTGGCAGTTGCGGGTCGCTGCAGGTCAGCCCTTGCCGCTCAAGCAAGACCAGTTGCGTCGGCATGGCCACGCGATTGAGGCGCGTATTTGCGCCGAGAGCCCCGACAACCAGTTCTTGCCGGCGACTGGCACGTTGCAGGTTTACCGTCAGCCGGTCTGCACGCGCTTCGAGCGCGCGGACGGCCCAGTCCATGTGCGGATTGACGACGGCGTGCGTGAGGGCGATTCAATTTCGCCGTATTACGACTCGATGGTGGCCAAGCTGATCGTGCATGGCGACACCCGCGAACAAGCGCTGGCGCGCATGAACCAAGCGCTGAGTGAATTCCACATCGTCGGCCTGCAAACCAATGTGCAGTTTTTGCGGCACGTGGTTCAGAGCCAGTCCTTCGCGGCGGCAGATCTCGACACCGCGCTGATTCCGCGTGAGGCTGGCGTGCTCTTTCATCAAGAAAAGCTCGGCCTGTCGGTGGCTGTGGCCGCAGCAGTGGCGCTCACGTTAGAAGAAGAAAAATCCCGCGAGACGGCTGATCCTTTCAGCCGTACCGACGGTTGGCGTTTGCACGGTTCGAGTCAGCGCCGCTTTGAATTCGAGTTTCATGGCGAGTCGCAGGCGGCGCAGCTGGCGCGCGCGCATGACGGCACGCTGCAGTTGACGCTGGGCGATGCGCGCCTGCCCTTGCACTACACCTCAACAGCCAAGGGCTTGCAGCTTGAACTCAATGGTCAACGCTGGCTGCTCCAGACCTACCGGCGCGGCGAGGTGGTGCATGTGTTTGGCGCGGTGGGAGCCACGCAGATCACCGAAATCGACTTGCTGGCGCACGCTGGTGTGGCCCAACACGAAGCTGGCCGCTTGACCGCACCGATGCCGGGCAAGGTCGTGTCTTTTCAGGTCAAAGCGGGCGACACGGTCAGCCGGGGTCAGCCGCTGGCGGTGATGGAGGCCATGAAGATGGAGCACACCATCGCGGCGCCTGCTGATGGCGTTGTCGCTGAAATTTTGTACGCGCCCGGCGACCAAGTTCTTGAAGGCGCTGAGTTGCTAACCATGGCGGCGTGAAGACAGAAGACTAAAGCGGCGTCTGCTGCTGGTCAGCGCTTGGTAAGTACTGCGAATTACGCTTCGTCCCACATTAATTATTTGGGGACTGCGACATGAATGACGACTTGGTTCAGCGAATTGCGAACCATCCAAAATACCAGGAGCTGAAAACCAAGCGCTCTAGCTTCGGCTGGTGGCTCACCTTGGCCATGATGATCGTTTACTACGGTTTCATTGTGCTGGTGGCCTTCGACAAAGAATTTCTTGCCCAAAAACTAGGCGCCGGTGTCATGACCCTTGGCATGCCAGTGGGTTTTGGCGTGATTGTTTTCACCATCGTGATCACGGCTGTTTATGTCCGGCGCGCCAACAACGAGTTTGATGAACTGACTGAAGCGGTGAAAAAGGCGGTGCTCAAATGAATTTCAAAAATGACAATCTCCGCCGCTTTTTAAGCTTGCTGGCGCTGTTCAGCGTCTCGGCCATCGCTTGGGCTGCGGGTGCAGACCTCGGCCAAGCGCAGAAGCAACCCACCAACTGGACGGCCATCGGCATGTTCGTGGCGTTCGTTGTCGGCACCTTGTTCATCACCAAATGGGCGGCGGCCAAAACCAAATCGGCTTCTGACTTTTACACCGCTGGCGGCGGCATCACAGGCTTTCAGAATGGCTTGGCGATTGCCGGCGACTACATGTCGGCGGCGTCCTTTTTGGGCATTTCTGCGGCCGTCATGGCCAGCGGTTTTGACGGGCTGATTTACTCCATCGGTTTTCTGGTGGGCTGGCCTGTCATCACTTTTTTGATGGCAGAGCGCTTGCGCAACCTGGGCAAGTTCACCTTTGCTGACGTCGCCGCATTCCGCTTCAAGCAAGCACCGATCCGTATTTTTGCGGCTTCGGGTACCTTGGTGGTGGTGGCTTTCTACCTGATCGCGCAAATGGTTGGTGCGGGTCAATTGATCAAGCTGCTGTTCGGCTTGGACTACTGGATGGCGGTTGTCATCGTGGGCGCGCTGATGATGGTGTATGTGCTGTTTGGCGGCATGACGGCCACCACCTGGGTGCAGATCATCAAGGCTTGTTTGTTGCTGGGTGGCGCGTCTTTCATGGCCTTCTCGGTGATGTTGCACTTTGGCTTCAGCCCGGAAGCCATGTTTGCCCAAGCCGTATTGATCAAGACCGACTTGGCCTTGAAAGACGGAAAAATTGCAGAAGTCGCGGCGCAGGTGGGCTCTTCCATCATGGGGCCGGGTAACTTCGTCAAAGACCCGATTTCTGCCATCAGCTTCGGCATGGCTTTGATGTTTGGAACCGCCGGTTTGCCGCATATCTTGATGCGCTTTTTCACGGTTCCGAGTGCCAAGGAAGCCCGCAAATCGGTGATGTGGGCGACCGGCTGGATCGGTTACTTTTACCTGCTGACCTTCATCATTGGTTTTGGCGCCATCACGTTTGTGCTGACCAATCCAGACTTTTTGGACGCCAAAGGCGGCCTGATCGGTGGCGGCAACATGGCGGCTATTCACTTGGCCAACGCGGTCGGCGGCAATGTGTTTCTTGGCTTTATTTCTGCCGTGGCTTTTGCCACCATCTTGGCGGTTGTGGCTGGACTGACGCTGTCGGGCGCTTCTGCCGTGTCGCATGACTTGTATGCCACGGTCATCAAGAAAGGCAAAGCCGACAGCAAGTCTGAACTGCGCGTTTCCAAGATCACCACCATCGGCCTCGGTATTTTGGCTGTCGCCTTGGGCATCGTGTTTGAGAAGCAGAACATCGCGTTCATGGTGTCGCTGGCTTTTGCCATTGCGGCCTCTGCCAACTTCCCGGTGCTGTTCATGTCAGTCCTCTGGAAAGACTGCACCACCCGCGGCGCAGTGATTGGCGGCTTCTTGGGTCTGATCTCTTCGGTGGCGCTGACGGTGGTTTCGCCGTCGGTGTGGGAAGCCACGCTCGGCAACCCGAAGGGCTCGGCCTTGTTCCCGTACACCTCGCCAGCCTTGTTCTCGATGACCATTGGCTTTGTTGGTATCTGGCTGTTCTCGATTCTCGACAACAGCAAGCGCGCCGCCATCGACCGCGCTGGTTTCTTGGCGCAACAAGTGCGTTCTGAAACCGGCATCGGCGCTTCGGGTTCGTCCGGGCACTGAGCTGCATTTTCCGTGGCGGACTCGGTTCGCTTCGCTGAAGCGTTAAAAGGACTGCGGGGTCACACCTGCGGTCCTTTTTTTGTTGGGGCTGCCAGCGCAAGGACATCTTTCATTTGAGATACTGGACTTGAGGAAACACAGCACCATGAAATTACCCAGCCACATCAAGCTTGTCGATGTCGGTCCACGCGACGGTCTGCAAAATGAAAAATCGCCCGTCCCGGCCGTCATCAAAATCGAGCTGGTGCAGCGCCTGCAAGACGCCGGCTTGCGGGAGATTGAAGTCACCAGTTATGTCTCGCCCAAGTGGGTGCCGCAAATGGCAGACAACGCTGAGGTCATGGCCGGAATAGTGCGCGAGCCCGGTGTGCGCTACTCGGTGCTGACGCCGAACATGCAGGGGCTTGAAGCCGCACTCGCTGCCCCCAAGCATCTCTGGCCGGACGAAATTGTGGTTTTTGCCGCCGCCAGCGAAGCTTTTAGCCAGCGCAACATCAACTGCTCGATCGCTGAGAGCATGACCCGCTTTGCGCCGGTGGTGGTGGCGGCGCGCGCCGCTGGCATTCATGTGCGCGGTGCCATGAGCTGCACCGTCGGCTGCCCGTATGAAGGCGAAATTGCGCCCGAGCGCGTGGCTTATCTGGCCGGCCTCATGAAAGACATCGGCGTGCAACACGTGGGTGTCGCGGACACCATCGGCGTCGGCACGCCGCGCAAGGTGCAGCGTGCCCTTGAAGCCACTTTGCAGCATTACGACATCGCCAATGTGTCGGGGCATTTCCATGACACCTACGGTCAGGCGCTGGCCAATACGCTGGCGGCGCTGGAGCTGGGCGTGTGGCAGTTCGACACCTCCGTAGCCGGTCTGGGCGGCTGCCCTTATGCCAAAGGCGCGACCGGCAATGTGGCGACTGAAGACGTGGTTTACATGCTGCACGGCATGGGCATAGACACCGGCATTGACTTGGGCAAGCTGGTCGACGCCGGCAAGTTCATCAGCGACTTTCTGGGGCGCCCGCCCAGCTCGCGCGCGGCCACGGCGATATTGAACAAGCGGGTGGGTTGATGTGCGGCTCAGAACTGCATGCACTGCCTGACGGCGTGCAACGCGTTGCCGAATTTTTGCAGCAACGCGGCCATGTGCATCTGCCCGTCATGTTGGACGGCGCTGCGCGCACCGCTCAGCAGGCGGCCGATGCGCTCGGCGTCGAGCTCGGACAAATTGCCAAGAGCATTGTCTTTCGCCGCAAGCTAGACGACGTAGCGGTGATGGTCGTGACCTCGGGTGATCAACGCGTCGATGAGCGCAAGGTCGAAGCGCTGGTGTGTCCTGGCGGTAAGCGTTTAGGCCGCGCCGATGCCGATTTCGTCAAAGCTAAAACCGGCTTTTCAATTGGCGGCGTGTCTCCAGTCGCGCACGCTACGCCGGTGGTGCTGTTGATCGACCAGAGTCTGCTGCGTTTTCACGAGGTTTGGGCCGCAGCCGGCCACCCGAACGCTGTGTTCCGCTTGACCGCTGATGAACTGGTTGGCCTCAGCGGTGCACCCATCGTCGATGTCACCGTTGCGCCGATTTTGGCGAGCGGGAACATGGCGCAAGCAATTGAACAGATGACAGCTGGTGCGCTGGCAGTACAGCGCAGTCCGGCCGGTGCCATCATCGCTTCGCCCTGTATTTCGGTCTGCCGTATTCAGGCGGACAGCGGTTTGTGCGAAGGCTGTTTTCGAACCATTTCCGAGATCACCGCTTGGAGCCGCGCTGATGACGCTGACAAGCGCCAGATCTGGAGTGTCATCGCGCAGCGCGCGGTGCAACAATCCCGCACATGACATCGATCGTTTGCTACCTCGACTTGATGTCCCCGCAGGCCGGTCTGGCCTTTGAACGCTTGCCAGAAGCGCTGCTGGGGATCAGCTACAGCGTGCGCTACAAGCCGGTGCTGTTGGCCAGCTTGCTCAAGCAGCAGGACTTGCTCCGTCTGGCGGTGGCTTGCGATGAAGCCGGAATGCCAAACCGCTATGTGTGCGAGACCATTTTCAGGTATGTATTGGCGTGCGGTGACGAGGCCTCGGACACGACCCGCCTGGTCGCACTCAGCGGCCAACTCGCGCCGGTGCAAGACGAGGCGAGCGATCGCGTGAACGAGCAGCTGAAAGCGCATAGCGCAGAAGCTATGGCCATGGGCGTTTTTGACGGTTCCACCTTCGTCGTGGACGGTCAGGTCTTTAGGGGGGTGGAATCGCTGCCCGTGCTGCGCAACTACCTGCTAGGCAAGGCCTGTGTCCGGCCGTGAGTGAGCGCGTTAAGCCTCGAAATAAAGGGTTTTCCCTGTCGGTAAAAACCTTTATTGTCCCCTGTTGAATTTGTTGGGTTCTCCTCTGAAAATACCGTTTTTAAGGCGATTTTTACACGTCAGTTCAGTGTCAGTTTCGCGTCAGAGTCCGGTCAGAAGTCAGTCACAAAATATCGCAAGCTTTAGCGATTAAAGTGATTAACAACTATGAGGAGACTTTGATATGTCTACAACAGCGCCTGACCGGCCAATGACCAGCACAGAGAAAAAGGTAATTTTTGCCTCTTCTCTGGGTACCGTTTTCGAGTGGTATGACTTTTACCTGTACGGCTCGCTAGCAGCGATCATTGCCAAGCAGTTTTTCAGCGGCTTGGATTCCGGCTCTGCCTTCATCTTTGCGCTGTTGGCATTCGCTGCCGGTTTCATCGTGCGCCCATTTGGCGCGTTGGTGTTTGGCCGTTTAGGCGACATGATCGGTCGTAAATACACTTTCCTGATCACCATTTTGATCATGGGCCTGTCGACCTTCATCGTCGGTTTGCTGCCCAGCTATGCCAGCATCGGCGTGGCAGCGCCGGTCATCTTGATCGGTTTGCGCATGCTGCAAGGTTTGGCACTCGGTGGTGAGTACGGCGGTGCAGCGGTGTATGTGGCTGAGCATGCGCCACACGGCAAGCGCGGCGCGTACACATCATGGATTCAGACAACCGCCACGCTGGGTTTGTTTTTGTCGCTGATGGTTATTCTCGGCACGCGCACCATGATTGGCGAAGCTGCCTTCGCTGACTGGGGCTGGCGCGTTCCCTTCATCGTCTCGATTTTGCTGTTGGGCGTGTCGGTCTATATCCGCTTGTCCATGGAAGAGTCTCCTGCTTTCGTCAAAATGAAGGCTGAAGGCAAAACATCCAAGGCACCTCTGTCGGAGTCTTTCGGCCAGTGGAAAAACCTGAAGATCGTTATTCTGGCGCTGATCGGCTTGACCGCCGGCCAAGCCGTGGTCTGGTACACAGGGCAGTTTTATGCCTTGTTCTTCCTGACGCAGTCGCTCAAGGTCGACGGCGCAACGGCTAACATCTTTGTAGCGGTGTCGCTGTTGATCGGTACGCCGTTCTTCATCGTCTTCGGTGCACTGTCTGACAAGATTGGCCGCAAGCCCATCATCATGGCGGGTTGCTTCTTGGCGGCTGTCACCTACTTCCCAGTGTTCACGGCGCTGACCAAGGCAGCCAACCCTGACTTAGCAGCGGCCCAAATGGCGAATAAAGTGGTCGTCTCAGCCAACCCGGCTGAGTGCTCGTTCCAGTTCAATCCTACCGGCACCGTCAAGTTCACCAGCTCGTGCGACATCGCCAAGCAGGTGTTGGCTGGCGCTTCGGTGAGCTATGACAACGTGGAAGTTGCAGCCGGCACGCCCGCCAGCATCAAAATTGGCGAGACCGTGATCACGGGCTACTCCGCCAAAGGTCTGCCCGCAGACGAAGCCAAGCTGAAAGACGGCGAGTTCAAGAAGGCCGTGGCCGACGCACTCAAAGCGGCTGGCTATCCCACTAAGGCTGACCCAGCCAAGATCGACAAGGTCATGGTCATCCTGATCTTGTCCTATCTGGTGCTGCTGGTCACCATGGTTTATGGCCCTATCGCCGCCATGCTGGTGGAGATGTTCCCGACGCGTATTCGCTACACCTCGATGAGCTTGCCTTATCACATCGGCAACGGCTGGTTCGGCGGTTTGCTGCCGACCACCGCGTTCGCCATCGTGGCGCAAACCGGCAATATGTACAACGGCCTTTGGTACCCGATCATCATCGCCGGTGCGACTGTCGTGATTGGCACCTTGTTCATCAAGGAAACCAAAGACGTTGACATCTACGCTGACGACTAAGCGTCTGCCGAGTCATCTGGAGGCCCTCGTCTTCGGACGGGGGCTTTTTTTATGTGAAAAGGAAAAAATCATGTGGAAAATTGCATTGGCTTTTGTGGCGTTCGCTGCGCTGGCGATCTTCATTTTGAGCAAGGGTGGCGACATCGATATGGGCGGTGAAAAACACGGTGCTGAGGCCGTTCATTCGGAGCAGGCACTGCCGACCTTATCGGCTCCTGTTGCGGATCCGGCTGTTTCAACTGCCAAGTAAAGCGGTTACAAGAGACTCGAGCTGGGTCTCTGTCATGCCCCTGGCTAAGCCGCACCACGCGGCAGCAGCGTCTAGTCACCATCTAGGGGCCAGATAGGGCACCACTGACCAGCGTTTTCACGCGGTCATTTCGCCGCCTTCATCAGCGGCGCACCCAACACAACAAGCTTGTACCGGTCTAGGGCTTACCCTCACCTGCGCTGTGGATGCCTGCGCAATCTCATATGGCGACAAAAACTCCAAGGGTTAACTCTCGCGTGGCGGGTATTCACTGGCATTGCTGTCAGGAATCTGTCAGTTTTAATAATCACATTAACTCATTAGTAAAGTAAAAGTAAATCTAAGATGCTACTTATTGTCGTTATTTTGAAGAGCTTGATCGAGCTGTCTCTGATGTTTCTGGTCGGCCGATTCGTATTGGGATTGCTGGCCGG
>CANFSO010000108.1 GCA_947449895.1 Comamonadaceae bacterium | reverse complement strand
GGGTTCAGTCCGCCGCGCACCGCTTGCTCGGGCGTCAAGCCGTAGTTGTCCCAGACCGTGTCGGGTGTTGATTCAGAAAAATGCGGCAGCCATTTGTGGCCGCGCCCGGCTGCCACGACTGGAAAGCCGCAGGTGCGGGCCCAGTCGACCAAGTCGCAGATCAAGGCCGGCTGGTCACCAAAGGCGAGTGAATAAACGACACCGGTTTCGGCGGCCTTGCGTGCCAGCAGCGGGCCGCAAAAAGCGTCGGCTTCGACCGTCACGTTGACCACATGTTTGCCGTTTTCAAATGCCTTCAGACAATGCTCGACAGCGGCGATCGGGTTGCCGGTGCATTCAACAATGATGTCGATCAGCGGATTGGAGACCACGGCTTGCCAGTCTTCGGTGATCCACGTCGCGCCGGTTTTGATCGCCTCTTGCGCCGTTTTGGCTTGTGTCATCTCTGGTTTCCAGCCGACCCTGGCGAGGTTCACGCGAGCCGTGTCGGGCGACAGGTCGGCAATCGCGACCAGATGCACGCCAGGCGTTCTGGGAATTTGCGCCAAGTACATGGAGCCGAATTTGCCGGCACCGATCAAGCCGATGCGGATCGGTTTGTTGTCTGCTGCGCGTTGTTGGAGTTTGGTGTAAAGGTTCATGGGTCAATATGTGATGAGGTTCAGGCGGCTTTGCGTACGGCTTCGATGCTGTCCATCGACGTCTCCAAGGCGCTGGCGGGGACGCCGTCTTTCCACGGCAGGTCGACCGGGTAGCTGTTAACCAGGCAGTCGTCGGGCAGGCAGCTGATGGGTGTGAAGTCACGGTGCGCAATGTACTCGGGGCGCTTGTGGCGGCGAATGTGGTTGCTGACCGCGCACAGGCTGAGGTAGACGCTGACGCGGTTGTGCGGTGACAGGTTGCTGCCCGAGGCATGCACCAAGCAGGAGTGGAACAAAATCATCGAGCCAGCCGGCCCTTTGGGGCTGACGATGCCGCCTTGTTTGCCGCCGGCACGCTGCACCAGTTGGCGGATCAAGTCGTTGTCGACGGTCCACAGCGGGTAGCTGGTGGTGGTCAGGTCATGTTTGGCATCGACCACGCCTTTTTTATGGCTGCCCGGAATGAACATCAGCGGGCCGTTGTGCTCGGTCACATCGTCCAGAAAAATAGCCACGTTCATCGCGCGTTCGGTTGGCATCTGGTCGTCGTTCAGCCAAGTGCCGTAGTCTTGGTGCCATTGCCAGACATCGCCCTCAAAAGCCATCTTGCCGTTGATTTTGAACTGGTGCATGTAAAGCTCTTCACCCAGCAGCTCTTGCACCGGCTCGATCATGCGCGGATGGCGCCCGAGTTTGGCAAAGGGCTCGCTGTACATGTGCGCTGCAAAATTGGTGCGCACCGCCTCTTTGCCTTTTTCTCGGATGTTGTAGTCCTCGCGCCGGCTGTAAAGCTCGGGTACAGCGTCGTTGAGCGTTTGGGTTTCTTCCGCCGTGAACAGGCCGGGAAAAAACAGGTAACCGTCGCGGTCAAATTGCTCGAGTTGTTCAGGACTTAGTTTCATTTTTGTCTCCTTGGGTTTGTCTTTTAGGGGCTAGGTGAAAGGGTCTGGGCTGCAGTAGCCGGTGTCGGCTGGGCGCTGGCCAGCAGTCGGGCCAAGTTGCGGCTGGCGTCTTCGCCGTGCTGGCGGCTCAGTGATTCAGCCAGCGCGGCATCGCCAGTTGCAATGGCTTGGGCAATGGTTTCGTGCTCATCCCAAATAGATTCGCGCATGTTGGCGACTTGCAAAACGGCGCCCATGGCTCGGCGAATGTGTTGCCAGTGGAGTTGCGCGCTTTGCGCAATCAGCGGGTTGCCGGAGGCCGCATAAATGGCGTTGTGAAACGCGGCGTCGGCGGCCATCATGGCCTTGATGTCTTGGCCGCGGGTGGCGAGTCGACCTTGACGAATCAGCTCGGGGTCCATCACTGCGTGGGCTTGGGCGGCGAGTCTGGCGGCCAAGGCATCGAGGGCGCAGCGAATTTGGTAAACCTGACCCAGCCAGACGCCGTCCAGCGGTGCCACCAGCAGGCCGCGTCCCGGTGCGTCTAATACAAAGCCGTCTTTTTTCAATAAGCGCAGCGCCAGCAACACCGGCTGCCGGGACACCGCCAATTGCTCCGCGACTTCTTCTTGTGTGATGCGGCTGCCCGGCGCCAATGACCCGCCGCTGATGGCGTCCAGCAAGCTGCGATAGACCTGGTCAACCAAGTCGGGGGTGGATTCAATTTTGATCAGTTGGGATGCCATATTTGTACTCTGTATACAGAATACAAATAGGATCCGCGGGCATCAAGCGGGTTAACCCGGCCGTTACCCGATAGTTACATCAGCAGATGCTCACCCGCGTTGTCGCCACCCAGTGTCACGTAATTGACCTTGCGGATGTCCATCAGCTTGGTGCCGCCGGAGTAACTGATGGAGCTTTGAATGTCTTGTTCCATCTCGATCAGCGTGTTGGCCAAAGCGCCCTTGATGGGCTCCAAGATGCGCTTGCCTTCAACGTGCTTGTACTCGCCCTTGTTGAAGTCGGACGCGCTGCCGTAGTACTCCTTGAAGCGTTTGCCGTCTTCAACGACGGTCAGGCCTGGGCTTTCTTCGTGGCCGGCCAGCATCGAGCCGATCATCACCATCGTCGCGCCAAAGCGGATCGACTTGGCAATGTCGCCGTGCTCACGGATGCCGCCGTCCGCAATGATGGGTTTGGTCGCCACACGGGCGCACCACTTCAGCGCCGACAACTGCCAGCCGCCCGTGCCAAAACCGGTTTTTGTTTTCGTGATGCAGACCTTGCCGGGGCCGATGCCGACCTTGGTGGCGTCAGCGCCCCAGTTCTCTAAGTCAATGATGGCTTCCGGCGTGGCCACGTTGCCGGCAATCACGAAGGACGCTGGCAGTTTTTCCTTCAGGTACGCGATCATGTTTTTCACGCTGTCGGCGTGACCATGGGCGATGTCGATGGTGATGTACTCAGGCACCAAGCCGAGAACGACCAACTGGTCGACAGTCGCGTAGTCAGGCGGCTTGACGCCTAGCGAGATGGAGGCGTAACTGCCGCGTGCTTTCATGCGTTTGACGAACTCGATGTTGTCGAGGTCAAAGCGGTGCATGACGTAGAAGTAACCGTTGTCAGCCATCCAAGCGCAGATGGATTCGTCCACCACGGTTTTCATGTTGGCGGGCACCACTGGTAGGCGAAAACTGCGGCCACCCAGCATCACGCTGGCATCGCATTCCGAACGGCTCTCGACGCGGCATTTGCGCGGTAGCAGCAAGATATTGTCGTAGTCAAAAATTTCCATGGTCCAAGCTCTCCATCAGTTTGTTGTTCACATTGATGGGCACTTGGATTGATCCGGCAATGGCTTGGGCCCGGTGACCGATTCTACGGTCGCTGCTGCTGGGCCGCTGAGATGTCCTGCATATAACCGCTATATGGACGGGCGAATGCCCGCAGGCCTTTCTACAATGGGCGGATGTTCGCAGATGCCGCCTCCAGCTCCCCCCTTCTCCACAATCTAAATCCTGAGCAATTGGCTGCGGTGACGCTGCCCAACACGCATGCGCTCATCCTCGCCGGCGCTGGTTCCGGCAAGACGCGGGTGTTGACCACGCGCATTGCTTGGTTGTTACAAACGGGTCAGGTCTCGCCCGGCGGCATTTTGGCGGTCACGTTCACGAACAAGGCCTCCAAGGAGATGATGGCCCGCCTGTCGGACATGTTGCCGGTGAATGTGCGCGGCATGTGGATCGGCACGTTTCACGGCCTGTGCAACCGTTTTCTGCGGGCGCATTACAAGATGGCGAATCTGCCGCAGAGCTTTCAGATTCTGGACACCCAAGACCAACTCTCGGCCATCAAGCGTCTGTGCAAACAATTCAACCTCGATGACGAGCGCTTCCCGCCCAAGCAACTGTCTTGGTTCATTGCCGCCTGCAAGGAAGACGGCCAGCGCGCCAAAGACGTGCCGGTGCGCGACGAAGAAAGCCGCAAAAAGGCCGAGATTTACGCGCTTTATGAAGAGCAATGCCAGCGCGAAGGCGTGGTCGATTTTGGTGAACTGATGCTGCGCAGTTACGAGTTGTTGCGTGATAACCCGGCTGTGCGGGAGCATTACCAGCGGCGTTTTCGTCACATCTTGATTGACGAGTTTCAGGACACCAACAAGCTGCAATACGCTTGGATCAAGATGCTGGCCGGGCAGGGCGATGACGCCCCCGCAGGCGCAAACGCGATGCCCGGCGGCTCAGTGGTGGCGGTGGGCGACGACGACCAAAGCATTTACGCCTTTCGGGGGGCGCGCGTCGGCAACATGGCGGATTTTGTGCGCGAGTTCCATGTCCAGCATCAAATCAAACTGGAGCGCAACTACCGCAGCTTCGGCAACATTTTGGATTCGGCGAACCACCTCATCAGCCACAACAGCAAGCGCCTAGGCAAGAACCTGCGCACCGAAGCCGGCCCCGGCGAGCCTGTGCGCGTGTACGAAGCGACCAGCGACTTCGCTGAAGCGCAGTGGTTTGTCGACGAGGTCAAACAGCTGGTGCGAGACGGCACTCTGCGGAAAGAAATCGCGCTCTTGTACCGCAGCAATGCGCAAAGTCGGGTGATGGAAACGGCGCTCTTCAACGCGGGGATTCCGTACCGTGTTTACGGCGGTCTGCGCTTTTTTGAACGGGCTGAGATCAAGCACGCGCTGGCCTACTTGCGCTTATTAGAGAACCCGAACGACGACACCAGTTTTTTGCGGATCGTTAATTTTCCACCGCGTGGCATTGGTGCGCGCAGCATCGAGCAACTGCAAGACATCGCCCGTGCGTCGGGTTGCTCCATGAACGACGCAGTGAGTGCCGTGACCGGCAAGGCGGGTACCAACTTAGGCGCTTTTGTTGCCAAGATAGATGTGTTGCGCGAGCAAACCAGCGGCTGCACGCTGCGCGAAATCATCGAGTTGGTGCTAAAGCACAGTGGCCTGCAAGAACACTACCGACTCGAAAAAGAAGGCCAAGACCGGCTGGAGAATTTGGGCGAACTGATCAACGCCGCCGAGTCCTTTGTGAGCATGGAAGGCTTCGGCCGCGACGCCGTGGCGTTACCGATTGACGAGCACGGTTACCCGATCGGCCAGTCGCCCGCCAGCCAAGGCTTGAACGTGAATGCCGCGCTGCTCGACGAGCCCTTAGAGTTCCCAGCGCCAGACGCAGAAACCGGTGAAACGCTGTCGCCGCTGGTGGCATTTTTGACCCACGCCGCGCTGGAGTCGGGCGACAACCAAGCGCAAGCCGGTCAAGACGCGGTGCAGCTGATGACGGTGCATGCTTCCAAGGGGCTGGAGTTCGACTGCGTCTTCATCACCGGGATTGAAGAGGGTTTGTTCCCGCACGAAAACGCCATGAGTGACCGTGACGGCGTGGAAGAAGAACGTCGCCTGATGTACGTCGCCATCACGCGGGCACGTCAACGGCTGTACTTGAGCCATTCACAAACGCGCATGTTGCACGGGCAAACCCGCTACCACCTGAAAAGCCGCTTTTTTGACGAGCTGCCTGAGGCCGCGCTGAAATGGATCACGCCGAAAAATCAGGGCTTTGGGTCTGGTTTCGGCAGTGCAGGCCGCGCTGGCGGCTGGCAGGGCGCTGGCGGTTCAGGTTCAAACGGTGGATCGGGTTCGAGCGGCGACTGGGCGGCCAAAGCCTATGCCTCGCGCACAGGTGGTGCGGGTGAGCGCTTTGCCAACCCGCCGGTGCCGGCCCAGCGCGAAGCGCCGGCGCATGGCCTCAAAGCCGGCACTGAAGTCTTTCACGCCAAGTTTGGTGAAGGCAAGGTGTTGATGCTCGAAGGCGTTGGCGACGACGCCAGAGCCCAGATCAACTTCACGCGTCACGGCGTGAAGTGGCTGGCACTGAGCGTCGCCAAGCTGACCATCGTCAGCTGAACGGGCGCTCGAAGAAAAACTCACTCAGTTGGCAGAAAGCCTTCGACTGAAAAGTAGCGTTCGCCGGTGTCGTAGTTGAAGCCCAGTACTTTGGCACCGGCTGGCAACTCCGGCAGTTTTTGGGCGATGGCAGCCAAGGTGGCACCACTGGAGATGCCGACCAGCATGCCTTCTTCGCTGGCACTGCGCCGAGCCATCTCACGGGCCGGTTCGGCGTCCACCTGAATCACGCCGTCGAGCAAATCGACCAGCAGGTTTTTAGGGATAAAGCCGGCGCCAATCCCTTGAATCGGGTGCGGCGCCGGTGCACCACCGCTGATGACTGGGCTTTGGGTCGGTTCCACCGCAAATACCTTGAGCTGCGGCCATTTGGCTTTCAGCACTTGCGCCACGCCGCTCAGGTGGCCGCCCGTGCCAACACCCGTGATGATGGCGTCCAAGCCGTCCGGGAAGTCAGCCAAAATTTCAAGCGCCGTGGTGCGCGCATGAACCTCGATATTGGCCGGGTTGTCAAACTGCTGCGGCACCCATGAATTGGGTGTGGCGGCAGCCAATTCTTGGGCGCGGGCGATGGCGCCCTTCATGCCTTTTTCACGCGGCGTGAGGTCAAAGCTGGCACCGTAGGCCAACATCAAACGGCGGCGCTCAATCGACATGCTGTCGGGCATGACCAGAATCAATTTGTAGCCTTTGACGGCCGCGACCATGGCCAGTCCGACACCGGTGTTGCCAGAGGTCGGCTCGATGATGGTAGAGCCCGGTTTCAGCTGACCGCTTTTTTCAGCTGCTTCAATCATGGCCAGTGCAATGCGGTCTTTGATAGAGCCACCCGGGTTGCTGCGCTCGGACTTGATCCATACTTGTGCCTTTGGGCCGAACAAACGGTTGATCCGAACGTGAGGCGTGTTGCCAATGGTCTGCAAAATGCTGTCAGCGCGCATGCGATTCTCCTGAAGGGGTGAAAAATAAGGGTCTGGTCAAGCGTTGATATCGACTGAATGAGCGGGTTCTTCGGACGGATCTGGGTCCGCCACAAAGCTGCCATCGAAGGTGAAGTAAAGCGAGGTGAAGAACATCGATACCATCAGCATGGCAGCCGGAAACATGGCAAGGCCGGCAACGGCAGGGTTGTCAAGCAAGGTGGCAATCAGCGTGACCACCAGTCCCATCGCCATGAAAAGGCCGATCCAGAGCAGCCCGAAAACAGTCAACGCACCAAAGTTTTTGTAGCAGGCCATGAAACTGAAGAACAGGCTTTTCCCGGGCGACACGCCATGCCAATGGACCAATGCCGGGGCATGCCAAAACAGCAGCGACAGCGGTAAATAAAGGAGCAAGGCGGTCCACATGGCAGACTGAAAGTCGCCTTGCAGAACCATTTCTTCAGTGATCTTGCCGCCGATCAGGTAGAGCTTGGCAAACTGCCCGCCGTCGATCAGTGCGCTCACGCCCATCAGCCCCAAAAAACCGACAGCGTAGAGCGCGCCAAGCACCATCATGGCTTGTTTGCGTTGCTGACCGGCCCGAAAAGCGCTGATCAAAATCGACGGCATGGGGAACTTACCGCCGGTGGCTTCTTTGGTTGCGGCCATCAGGCCCAGCGTCGCTGCAGGCAGCAATGCCAGTGCCAGCGCGCTACCGACAAAGGGCAGCAGCGAGGCGACTGACAGCAGTGCCATGAACATGAAGAACAGGCCTGACATCGCCAGCGGTTGCTTGAAGAAAGTCCGGATGCCCAGCTTGACCCAGGTGGCCCCGGTGCGGGCAGGAACGATGTTGAGTTTCATGTGATCAGCTTCGGGTAAGGATGGGCCAAGCCGGCTTCAAACCGGTAAGCTGTAGGGTTGTAACAGGCACTGGTGTAAAACGCGTTCAAAGTGTTCTGGATCATGCGCTTTGAGCACGGCGGCGTCTCGCGGCAAATGAAAGTCCCACAAACGCGAGGTCCAAAAGCGCAGCGCGCCGGCTCGCAGCATGGCTGGCAGCAGCCGTCTTTCTTGTGCAGTCAGTGGCCGTACCGCCTGGTAGGCGTTGACAAAAGCATCGGCTTGGTCGGGGTGGTTCGCGCCTGTGGCAAGGTCAATGCACCAGTCGTTCAGGCACACCGCGAGGTCAAACAAAAAGCTGTCGCAGCCGGCAAAGTAAAAGTCAAAAAAGCCGGTCAGCTGGTCGCTGTGGCCGCCGGTGCTGTCAGTCTCAAACATGACGTTGTCGCGAAACAGGTCAGCGTGAATCGGTCCGCGCGGCAGCGACGCGTAAGCCGATGACTCCGCCACATGATTTTGAAAAGCCAGCTCGCCCAAGATAAGTGTGCGCTGCTCAGGTGTGAGGTGCGGCAGCACCACTGGCACGGTCGCGTTCCACCAAGGCAGACCGCGCAAATTGGGTTGCTGCATGTCAAAGTCGCGCCCGGCCAGATGCATGCGTGCCAGCATATCGCCGACAGCAGCGCAGTGCGCCGGCTGGGGATTCAGCTCGCTGCTGCCGCGCAGCTTGTTCACCACTGCAGCGGGTTTGCCTTTCAGGCTGTGCAAGATGTTGCCTGGCTGCACGCCCACCCTGGCGAGCAAGGCAGCCTTGGCGGCTGCGCTGCCTTTTCGGGGCTTGACCTGAACGACGGGAGCCACTGGCGCCGCTTGCGGGTCTGGCACCGGAATGCCCCGCTCGGCTAGGTGCTTCATCAGGTGCAGGTAAAAAGGCAGTTGCTCGAACGTCAAGCGTTCAAAAAGCGTCAGGACGAATTGACCTTGGTCAGTGTCAACGAAGTAATTGGTGTTTTCAATGCCGCCGGCGCAACCCTTGATGGACTGCAACTCGCCGAGGCCCAGCGCTTGTAAAAATGATGCGGCCTCGTCAAAAGAGACCTCGGTGTATACAGCCATGCTGGAACCTGAAAATCGGGGGTATTGAAGAATGAAAAAACGAAAACCAGCGCCGGCGTTTAAAACTTAAAGACATTCCAGAATCGCGAGCCGGCGCTGCCGGTGTCGGCTGCGCTGCCAGCGCGCGACGTGTCTGTGGGTTTGACTTCATAGGCGGGTACATCCCCGGCAGGCTGCACCGAGATACTTTGTGTTTCGCCGCCGACGCGCAACTCGTCAATGCGGGAGCCAGCGTCTTGGGTCCGGATGCGCTCGATCTGTCGGTC